>JAZROQ010000021.1:0-26464 GCA_045648765.1 Acutalibacteraceae bacterium | reverse complement strand
TGGATCTGAATCTATATGTACCAAAGAACGTTATGGTCGAAAATGTTCATTTATCAGACAGTTTGATGCGATTATCTTATAAACTGACATCTTATGAGAGGAATCAGAAATAATTGATTGCTTATGGGGACAGAACAGTTTGTTCTGTCGGGCGTTTTTTAATGCGTCGGTCTTTTCTTGGCTTGGTCTTTAAGCGATACCACACTGCCATCGGGCCGTTTGACGGTTGTGTTGTTTAGTATGCTTTGCATGTTCCCGCGGATGGCTTGCAAATATTCTTCCCGCAACGCTTGGCGTTCTTTTTGTTCTTCGGGCGTTAATTCCCTTTCGCGGGAAAGGCGCGTCAGTTCGCTGATGCGGTCAATTTTTTCTTGTTTCATCGGTTGTTACCTCAACGCTTCTTTTTTTATTTTTGCAGTTGGGCGCGGGTATTTTGCGGGCGTTGGTTTTACTTTTTCAAAAATAAAAATGCGCCGTTCTTGTTTTTCGCCGTCCACACAGGGCAACCACAAAGAATGTACCGCTTTTTCTTTGGCGCCCAAAACCGAAACAGCGGTTTTTGCCGCTTCAAATTCGGCATCGCTTTCGGGACCTTTCATGGCAAGGAACACACCGCCTACTTTGCAAAACGGCAAGCAATATTCCGAAAGCGTCGGCAACGCTGCCACCGCGCGCGCAGTTACCACATCGAACTTTTCACGCAAGGCGGGGTCTTTTCCGCCCTCTTCGGCGCGAGCGTGAACAGTTTGTGCCGAAAGTCCCAATTCGCGACAAACTTCTTGCAAAAACAGCAACCGTTTGTTAAGACTATCGAGTAATGTTACCTGCAAGTTTTTGCAAACAATGGCAAGCGGTATCGCAGGAAATCCCGCACCGGTTCCCACGTCGATTAACGTCACCGCATCTTTTTGAGGCAACAGCGGTGCTGCCGTTAAACTATCCACAAAATGTTTAACCACAATTTGTTCGGGTTCGGTAATGACGGACAGGTTCATTTTTTCGTTCCATTCCACCAACAACCGCGCATAGCAATCCAGTTGTTCGGCGGCGATATCATCCACCGTTACTCCGTATTCGGCAGCGTATTTTTTCAGTTGTTGTTTATCAATCATACGTTACCTCCCCCGGCCGACAACCACACCAACAACACCGATACGTCGGCGGGACTGACACCACTGATACGCGAAGCTTGACCAATGCTGCGCGGACGGATTTTACCCAGTTTTTCTTGTGCTTCTTTGCGTAATCCGACAATGGCTTCGTAATCGGTATCTTCCGGCAACAAACGGTTTTCCAAACGCCGTTGTTCGTCAATAGCCGCTTGTTGACGACGGATGTACCCCTCGTATTTGATTTCTACTTCCACTTGTTCGCGCACCAGCGCATCCAATTCGGGACGGGCCGTATCTACACTGGTTAAGTTTTCGTAGTTAAGTTGCGGGCGGCGCAACAATTCTTCCAAACGAATACCCGAAACCACCGGCGTGGTACCGCAGCTTTTTAACACTTCGTTTAGTTCTTCGGTGGGAGATAAGATGGTTTCTTGCAACCGTTTGCGTTCTGCCGCTTTTTGCTCTTGACGACGGCAAAAACGCTCCCAGCGACCGTCATCTACCAAGCCGACTTTTCTTCCAAACGGTGTCAGGCGTTCGTCGGCGTTGTCTTGCCGCAGCACCAAACGGTATTCCGAACGCGAAGTCATCATGCGATACGGATCGGCACAACCTTTGGTTACCAAATCGTCAATCAACGTGCCGATATAACTCGACGCGCGGTCTAAAATGAGTGGTTCTTCACCTTTTATTTTAAGCGCGGCATTTACCCCTGCCACCAAACCTTGGGCAGCGGCTTCTTCATAACCGGAACTGCCGTTGAACTGCCCCGCGCCGTACAAACCTTCAAATTCTTTGCATTCCAACGTGGGTGCCAATTGCAACGGATCGCAACAATCGTATTCAATGGCATAGGCAGGGCGCATAACTTCCACGTTTTCCAAACCGGGAATGGTATGCAACAGTTTTAGTTGCACATCTACCGGCAAAGAAGAGGACAACCCTTGCAAATACATTTCTTGTGTGTGTAAACCGCAAGGTTCAATGAATACTTGGTGCCGTTCTTTGTCGGCAAAGCGAACGATTTTATCTTCGATGCTGGGACAATACCGCGGACCGACACCGTGGATTTTTCCGCCATACAGCGGGGAACGGTGCAGGTTTTCCAATATTACTTGTTTGGTTTGGGCGGTTGTCCACGTGATGTGGCAATCCACTTGGTTTTCCAAAATGCCGCCCGTTTCAAACGAAAACGGTACCACCGGTTCATCCCCCGGTTGCACTTCCATTTTGGAAAAATCAATGCTCGAACGTAACACGCGCGCGGGTGTTCCTGTTTTAAAACGGCGCAACGATAATCCGAGCGCTACCAACGAATCCGTCAGTGTGGCAGCGGGAAACAATCCATCGGGTCCGCCATCGTACGAAACGTCACCGATAAACAATTTCCCGCGCAAAAAGGTTCCGGTTGCCAAAATAACGGTTTTGGCAACATATTCTTCTTCCAATTTTGTGGTGAGCAACCATTCGTTATTTTCGGTGCGGTCCAGTGCGGTAACCTCTGCTTGTTTGATTTGTAGCCCTTTGGTCATCTCCAACACGTTTTTCATATACGCGCCGTATTGGCGACGGTCGATTTGCGCACGTAAAGAATGTACCGCAGGACCTTTACCGCGATTTAGCATTCGCGATTGCAAGAATGTGGCGTCTGCGGCTTTTCCCATTTCGCCCCCCAAGGCATCGATTTCGCGCACCAAATGCCCTTTGGCGGTTCCGCCAATGGAAGGGTTGCACGGCATATTCCCGATGGCGTCCAAATTCATGGTAAAAATAGCGGTCCGACAACCAAGCCGTGCCGCCGCCAACGCCGCCTCGATACCGGCATGTCCGGCACCGATAACAGCCACATCAAATTGTCCTGCTTTGAATTTCATGCTGTTTGCTCCCGCTAGCCAAAGCATTTAAATCCGAACCTGATTTTGAGAGGCGAATTTTATGCTTTGGCTATGTTGTTTTTTTTATTATACTGCGGTTTTGCATAATACGCAACCGTTTTTCAAAAGGATTCTACCTTTTCCCCAATCTTTCCACCGTGTTTTCCTGTTGAAAAGTTAAAAGTTTTGTGGAAAACTTTTTTAATAATGAAAAAACTTTGCCCTTTTTTGTCGTTTCATCCACAGTTTACACATATATTTCCACAAAATGTAAATCTTTTTCTTTTTTACGAAACCGGTGTCTTTTTGTTGCATAGTTTGCAAAAATATGGTAGGATAATGCTTGTTATCATACTTTTAAAAGGGAGGGGTTTGTGTGCCGACGTTAACCGACATTCGCACTGTTCGGGAAATTTTATCCCGCCATGGTTTTTCGTTTTCCAAAGCTTTGGGACAAAATTTTTTGATTAATCCTTCGGTTTGTCCGCGCATGGCTCAAAACTGTCATCCCGACCTTTCGGGCGAATTTGCCGTTTTGGAAATCGGACCGGGACTTGGTGTGCTGACCAAAGAATTAGCGCAGGTTGCCACCCGCGTTATCAGCATTGAACTGGATACCCGCCTTCTCCCTATTTTGCAAGAAACACTGGCAGAGTTCAAAAACGTCACCGTTATCTCGGGCGATGCTCTTAAACTCGATTTGGCAGAAATTTTGGATACCCACGCTAAAGGATTACCGATTGTGGTTTGTGCTAACTTGCCGTATTACATTACCTCACCTATTTTGATGCATTTGCTCGAAAGCCGTTTGCCGTTCGAAAGCATTACCGTGTTGGTTCAAAAGGAAGCCGCTCAACGCTTGTGCGCGGTGCCCGGCACACGAGAATGCGGTGCCATTTCGTTGGCCGTATCTTATTTTGCCACACCGGAAATTTTGTTTTCGGTTTCTCGCGGCAGTTTTATGCCCGCACCCAACGTTGACAGCAGTGTGATTCGATTGCAGCTGCGCAAAACACCGCCTTGCAAAATTGTGGATGAAGCGTTGTTTTTCCGTTTGGTTCACGCGGCATTTCAGCAACGACGAAAAACACTTGCCAACTCTTTGTGCAACGCCGGTTTTTCAAAAGACGTTGTGCGGCAAGTGTTAGAAACCTCCAACCTTTCCCCCACCGCTCGCGCAGAGGAATTATCTTTAGAACAGTTTGCCGCTTTGACAGAAGCGTTTTATCACACACAACATTAAAAAAGCAACTCTACACAAGTAGAGTTGCTTTTTGTTTTTTATAAATCGATTCTGCCGTAAAGCGTTGCCGTGAGTTCGGTTTCGGATTTTGTTCTGTCGGGGGGAGCAATATCCTCTGCCGTGTTCATGGGGTTGCTGCGCGGAACAAATTTGCGGACTTCACGTACCGGACGTTCCACCGCTTCTGCCGAACGTTCGGGGCGTTTGCCTTCTCGACGTTCGCCGCGGTTACGGTTTGCACGAGGTTCGCGTTTGACAGGATTGTCATCGGATGCGGCAATCACTACGTGACGATTCGGGTCGCTGCCCACACTGAACGAAGTAGCGCCTTCCACTTTTTGTACGGCCGTGTGAATGATGCGGCGTTCGTACGGATTCATCGGTTCGAGCGACGTGCTGCGACCGGTTTTTGCAGCTTGGATAGCTGCTTTTCTGGCAAGACCGGATAACGTTTTTTCACGTTTTTCGCGGTAGTTGCCAATGTTGATAGTTACGCGGTAAAAGGAGTTTTCTACACGGTTGGCTACCAAACCGGTTAAATATTGGAGTGCATCCAACGTTTCACCGCGACGACCGATAATAAAACCTAAATCTTCGCCTTCCAACGTTAAGGTGCATTGGGAATCTGCTTCTTCCACGCTGATGGAAACTTCTTCCACACCCATTTTAGCAAGAATGTCTTTCAAAAATGCAACAGCAGCTTCGGCCGGTGTTTCACCCGAAACAGTGGCTTTGATTTTTGCCAAAGTGCCGCCAAACAGACCAAACGCTTTCTTTTGCGGTTCTTGCAAAACTTCTACTTGTAATTTTTCTTGAGAAACACCCAATTCTTGGGCTGCAAGAAGGGTAGCTTCTTCTACCGTTTCTGCTTCTTTAATAATTTCTTTTTGCACGGTTTTTCCTCTTTTCTATTACATCGGAAACAGTTGTTCCGTTACCATTATTCTTCCGGCTGTGCCGTTTTTTCTCCCGCTTCTTCGGGATTTTCTGCCTCTGTTTGGGCTTTGTTTTCTTGCGGTTTTTTCTTTTTAGAAGTTGGTTTCTTTTCTTCTTTTTGTTGCAATGCTAATTCGCGTTGTTCTCTTGCTCTTGCCTCGGCAAGACGTTTTTTGTCTTCTTGCTTTTGGCGACGACGTTCTTCATACTCAATTTCGGCTTGCGCACGAATTTTTACCGGATTATAAATTTGGTTGAGCACAAAGGTTTGCAACAAGGCAATCAAGTTGGAACAAATCCAATAAACGCCCACGCCGCCCGGTACGGAAAACGTGATAAACAACGAAAATGCCGGCATCATAATCAACATCATGCTGTTGGAACAACCTTGTCCGGGTTGAGCTTCCGAACCGGTGACTTGCTTGGTATAGTGCATCGAAAGCAAACTGGACAAAAATGCAGTTAAACCCGAAAGTAACGGAATAAGCCACAAAACGTTAATTTTTGCAAGACCGCCTGTGCCCGGATTTTCCAACATGTTCGAACCAAACACCGTAAAGTCTTTTCGGAATTCTTTCATTTCCTGAAACACAGCGTCGGCTTTTGCTACGTCATAGCCCTCCACGGTGGCAATTTCTGTTTTGATTTTATTTTCGTAATTTTCAAGCTCGCTGAGCATCCGCATTTCTTTGTAGTAACCTTTAAAATCCGCTTCCTTGTATTTTTTTGCGGCAACGGTTTCGGTTTGTACCACTTTTACCGAAGCGTCAATGACGGCTTGATCAATGCGGGCAATGTGTTTGAGCGGAGAATAAATAACCGAAATAATACCAAAAAGCACCAACATTTGCACGACCATCGGCAAACAACCGCCGGTAAGGCTGACGCCTTCTTTTTCGTACAAAGCCATTTGCTTTTCTTGAAATTTTTTCGGGTCTTTTTCGTATTTCTTTTTAAGTCTCTCCAAGCGAGGCGCTAAACGAGCGCGGTCGGCTTGGTTTTTTTGCGTTTTTAACGACAGCGGAAACAAAATAATTCTCACGATTAACGTGAACAAGAAAATAGAAATAAAATAGTTCGGGATTCCGCTGTAAATGAAGCTCATTAACCATCCGAGAGGGATAGCTAAAAAATCAAATAAAGCTGTCAAGGTCTGTTCTCCCCTTTTTTGTTTTTTAAGATTTTTTCAGGAACCGGATCGTATCCGTGACCGCCACCGGGACGGCAGCGGATGATGCGCCGTAATGCTAACCATGTACCTTTTAATGCACCAAAACGAGTAATTGCCTCTGCCGCATAGGCCGAACAAGTCGGTGTGAATCGACAGACAGCAGGAAAATGGGGAGAGATTGCCCGTTGATAAAACCGAATGAAAAACAGCAGTATGTGTTTCATGATAATACTCCTGCTTTTTTAAATAGTTCTTGCATGACCCGATACATTTGTGTGCCGGAATAGGAAACCGTTGCTTTTCGCGCAACAAAAACAAAATCCCACCCACCGGAAAGCGATGGATAATGAAGCCGATATGCTTCGCGAATAATGCGGCGACAACGATTCCGTTGTACGGCTTTTCCGATTTTTTTGCCGGTAGTAATGCCAAAACGCGGTTCGCCGAATCGGTTTTTACGAACATAAAGAATTAAAGCCGGATGCACAAACGATTTGCCGTGATAATAGGCTGTTTTGAATTCTTTATTCAATTTCAGCACACATAGTTTTGCCATTGTTATTTCCTTTCAAACAAATGCTGATTTGAAAAGATACCCCTTGTCACATAATAAAAAAAGCCACGCATTGGTGGCCTTTCTTAATAGGTGAGACGATTTCTACCTTTTGCTCTGCGGCGAGCCAGCACTTTGCGGCCATTGGCAGTTGCCATTCTTTTACGGAAACCGTGTTCCATTTTACGATGTCTTTTTTTAGGTTGATAAGTTCGAAGCATGGTTTTTCCCCCTTTCGCCTTGCAAGGGTATATTATATAACACCTTTTTCACAAAAGTCAACAGTTTTTCGTTCTTTTTTATTTTTATGCAATCTGGCTATTTTAAAAATTAAAATCAAAAAAGCCCCTTAAACGCCTTATTTAGGCTTTCTTTTAAAAAACAACTCTTTTATATCTACCAATATTATAAAAATTAAAAAATAATTTGTTTTTGTGGTTGTAATAGGTAAAAAAATATGTTACAATTAGGTGTATTTATAATAATTAGTATTTTATATAGTTATTTATAATATATAATTAAGGAGTATAAAGCGCATGGAAACCATCAAAGAAGCGTGGTCTCAAATTTTAGAATATCTACATAATTTGCCGGATATCAGCGATGTGGCATACAACACGTGGATTACGTGTATTGAACCGTGCACTATCGAGGAAAATACGGTTATTTTGTCGGTACATACCAATTTTCAGCGCAGTATTGTTGAGGGACAGTATGCCGAAAAAATAAAAAACGCATTTAGAGAAGTGTTGGGTATTTCTTTGGAACTTAAAATTTTGTCCAAAGAATCCGAAACCCCCGCACCCGTACAAACGGCTGCTCCTGTTTTTCCTTCGGCGGAAAATATGCTTGGTAAAAATTCTTCGGACTACGAATATTCTTTTGAAAATTTTGTGGTCGGCCCCTCTAATAAATTTGCACATGCTGCTTCGCAAGCGGTTGCCAGCAAACCCGCCAGCGATTATAATCCTTTGTTCATTTATGGCGGTTCGGGACTTGGAAAAACTCACCTTTTGTTTGCTATTTGCAACGAAATTCGCAAAAACTCGCCGAATATGAAAATTTTGTTCACCAAAGGCGAGTTTATGACAAACGAACTCATCGAAGCTATTCGTAATCATTCTACCAAAGAATTTCGCGAAAAATATCGCCAAGTCGATATTTTACTTATTGACGACATCCAATTTATTTCGGGTAAACAAAGTACGCAGGAAGAATTTTTCCATACATTTGATGAATTGCATCAAGCAAAAAAACAAATTGTTCTTACTTCCGACCGTCCTCCGCGTGAAATTTCCACTTTGGAAGAACGGTTACGTACTCGTTTCGAAATGGGTTTAATGGCCGACATTCAACCCCCGGATTTAGAAACACGTATTGCTATTATTAAACGAAAAGCGCAATTGTTAAAATTTGAGATTTCCGACGATATTTCTGAATATTTGGCTTCGCAACTCAAAAGCAACGTTCGCCAGTTGGAAGGCGCTGTGCGTCGCATTCAGGCGCGCTGTCAATTGGAAGGTGCCACCCCTTCACAACTTATCGCACAAGAAGCCATTCGTGATATCAAAAACGATAATCAACCTACCCCCATTACGGTAGAACGTATTATCAACGAAGTAGCGCGAACTATGTCAGTTTCGGCATCGGATATTCGTTCCGGTAAACGTTCTTCTTCCATTTCTTCGGCGCGACAAGTGGCAATTTATGCTGTGCGTAACATTACAAGCCTTCCCATGAAAGATATTGGAAAAGAATTTGGCGGTCGCGATCATTCCACGGTGGTTTATGCTTTAAGAGAAGTGGAAGAACGTATGGAAACAAACTATTCCTTCAAAGGAATGGTAAACGACATTTTAAAGAACATTTCCGAAGGATAAACAGTTTAAAAAGTTGTTAATCCTTTGTGGAAATTTGTGAACTGTTTAAGTCTTATTTCCACAAATTTTTCACTTTTTAACTTGTGCTTTTCCACCAACTGTTGATAGTTTTAAAAGTTTTCACTTTTCAAACATTTTGTGTCACTTTTTTAAACATTTTTTATTGTTGTTTTTTGGCTTTATTGTTTGTTTTTTAAAACAATTCAACAATTCCACATGCACTACTAATTACTACTATTTAAAAAGATATTATTTTTAAAAAGGAAAGGATGAATTTTATGAAAATTATCTGTTCCAGACAAGCACTTGTGGATGCTGTCAACAATGTTCAACGCGGTGTTGCTTCCAAATCGGCTTTACCTGCTTTGGAAGGTATTTTAATGAAAGCTTCTGCCTCCTCTTTGTTTTTAGCAGGCTACGATATGGAGCTTGGTATTACCACTACCATTGAAGCCACGGTGGAAGAACCCGGCGAATTGGTTTTAACTGCAAAATTGTTTTCGGAAATTGTGCGCAAATTACCGGAAGAAGAAGTATCTATTATTTCTAATGCCGGAAATAACACCATTATCCGTAGCGGTAAATCCGAATTTACCATTATGGGCTTTTCTTCGGCAGATTATCCGGAATTGCCAACTATTAAAGACGGTGCTGCATTGACCATGCAACAAAATATTCTCAAAAGTATGATTCGTCAAACACTTTTTGCAGCATCGCAAGATATTGCTCGTCCCGTACATACCGGTGTTTTGTTTGAAATGGATGACAGTATTTTAAAACTGGTAGCTGTTGACGGTTCTCGTTTAGCTATGCGCAGCGAAACGGTAAAAAGCAGCGAATCGCTTCATTTTGTGGTACCGGGAAAAACGCTTGGTGAAGTGTTAAAATTATTAAATGACGAAGAAGAACCATTATATTTAACGGTTGGCTCTCGACATGTTATTATGGAAATTGGCGGGTATTCTGTTTTTTCTCGTTTGTTAGACGGTGAATTTTTGCCGTATAAAAAGGCTATTCCGGCTGATTCGTCTTCTACCATTCGCGTAAAAACCAGAGAACTTATTGATGCGGTAGATCGTGCTTCGTTGGTTATCAATGACCGTTTAAAATCACCGCTGATTTGCCGTTTTAAAGACAATCAAATCTTTTTATCGTGTATTACGGCGCTCGGCAGCGTAAATGAAATTGTAAACGTGGAAATGGAAGGCCGCCAAGAAGAAATCGGTTTTAACTGCCGTTTTCTGTTGGATGCTTTGCGTAACACCGAAAGCGATGAAATTTTAATTGAATTAAACGGAGCACATGCCCCGATGAAACTTCTTCCTTCTACCGGCGATTCTTTCCTTTTCTTAGTGTTACCGGTAAAAATTAAACGCGTATGAAAATAAGTATTAGTACAGAATTTATTCGTTTGGATGCTTTGCTGAAACTGGCAAATTTTGTTGGTTCCGGCGGACAGGCAAAATTGGTTATTCAAAGCGGACAAGTTATGGTAAATAATGAGGTTTGCACACAACGTGGTAAAAAAATCCGCGTGGGTGATGTTGTTATGTTTGAAAAACAAACGGTAACAGTTGTTAATTCATAAAGAAAGGCAATCGGTATGAAAGTATCCCGATTATCCTTTGAAGGATTTCGTAATTTGCAAACCGGCAGTTATGAACCTTGTGAAGGGGTTAACATTATTGTCGGTGAAAATGCGCAAGGAAAAACAAATATTTTAGAAGCGCTTTGGTTGTTTACGGGTACCAAAAGTTTTCGTTCTGCAAAAGATAAAGAAATGATTGCATTTGGTGCCGAGCAAAGTTTGCTGAAAATGGATTTTTTTGCAGCCGGCAGACAGCAAGAAGCGCAAATACAAATTATAAATCGCCGTATGGCCACATTAAACGGCATCAAACAAACATCTCCCACAAAATTAGCGGGTGTTTTTTGCGGTGTTGTGTTTTCTCCGGCACATCTATCGCTAATAAAGGGAAGTCCCGCGGAACGAAGAAAACTGATTGATGCAGCTTTTTGTCAATTACATCCCTCATATATACAATCGCTTTCCGAATATGCTCGTGTTTTGGAACAACGAAATGCTTTATGTAAAACAAAAACCAGTGGTGAAGCGGTAGAAGAAATGATGGATTTGTGGGACCGTCAGTTGGCACAAAGCGGATGCAAAATTATTCATGCGCGTCGCAAATATTTGTATCGGTTGAGCCCTATTGCGCGACAAATTTATCAAGGAATTTGTTCCGGAAAAGAAGAATTTGATATTCGTTATGCTTCTTCGGTGGAGTTTTTAAAAGAAGAAACTCCGGCAGAAATTGCCGTGCATTTGTATAATGCTTTGTGCGAACACCGAAAAGCGGATTTTTCTGCGGGGTTTACTACCGTTGGTCCCCACCGGGATGATATGGAAATTTATATCGGTGGTAACGCAGCTAAAAATTTTGGTTCTCAAGGACAGCAACGGTCGGCAGTATTGGCCATCAAATTAGCCGAAGCCGCCTTGCTTGAAGAAGTTACCGGCGAAAAACCCATTGCGCTGTTGGACGACGTTATGAGCGAACTTGACCGTTCCCGTCAAGAATATATCTTAAACCACATAAAAGATTGGCAAGTTTTTATTACTTGCTGTGACCCTTCCCCTCTTTCGGCATTAAAAAGCGGAAAAACCGTGGTGGTGTCGGGCGGAAAACTTTCCACAAAAAAATAAAAAATGTGGAAAAAAGGAGAGAATCTTTGTGTATTTACATATTGGACAGGAAACGGTGGTTCCTCTTTGTGAAGTGGTGGGTATTTTTGATATGGAAAACACCACGATTTCCAAAAATACGCGATCTTTTTTGAACGATGCTCAAAAAAAAGGGGCAGTCATAACAGTCGGAGATGATCTGCCAAAAAGTTTTGTTGTTTGCATAGATAAAAAAGGAATGCAAACGGTATATATTTCACAAATTTCCTGCGCAACGTTATTAAAACGCGCTGAAATGTCTTATCAATTTGAGTGAATGAGAGGTTGTTTTTTAAATGAGTACCGAAACCAATCAAAACTTAGAAAACGAAGTATACGACGAGAGCCAGATACAAGTTCTTGAAGGCCTGGAAGCTGTCAGAAAGCGTCCGGGTATGTATATCGGTTCCACCGGACCGCGTGGTTTGCACCACTTGGTCTATGAAATCGTGGATAACTCTATCGACGAAGCGTTAGCCGGTTTTTGTACCCACATTGAAGTAGATATTTTACCGGGTAACGTTATTTCCGTGCGCGATAACGGACGTGGTATTCCGGTTGGTATTAACGAAAAACTGGGTTTGCCCACCGTAACAGTGGTACTTACGGTATTGCACGCCGGTGGTAAATTCGGTGGCAGCGGTTACAAAGTATCGGGCGGTTTGCACGGTGTTGGTTCTTCGGTAGTTAACGCGTTGTCCGAATGGCTGGAAGTGGAAATTTCCCGCGAAGGAAAAGTATTTTCACAACGTTTTGAACGTGGTGCTGCGGTAACCGATTTAACGGTTACCGGTACTTCGGAAAACGATGGTACGCTTATTCGCTTTAAAGCAGATGCCGAAATTTTCACAGAAACCACGGAATATGAGTTTGAAGTTTTGCAAAAACGTTTGCGTGAGCAAGCTTTCTTAAATGCGGGACTTAAAATTACGCTTACCGATATGCGTGACGAGGAAAATGTGGTTTCGCAAGAATATTGCTATGAAGGCGGTATTTCTTCGTTTGTCGATTTTATGAATAAAACTCGCGGTTATCAAGTGTTGCACGATAACGTGATTCATATTTCACTTGCGGACGGCGATTCTACGGCAGAAGTAGCCTTGCAATATAACGACAGCTACAATGAAAATATCATTTCGTTTGCCAATAATATTCACACGGTAGACGGTGGTACACATGAAAACTCATTTAAAAACGGCATTACACGTATTTTGAACGACTATGCTCGTCGCCACAACTTGTTAAAAGAAGCCGACTCTAACTTAAAAGGCGATGACGTGCGCGAAGGTTTAACGGCAGTTATCAGTGTGAAGTTAAAAGAAGCCCAGTTTGAAGGTCAAACCAAAGCAAAGCTCGGAAACACCTCAATGGGTACTTTGGTTACGCAATTACTCAACGAAAAATTGGCACCGTATTTAGAAGAAAATCCCGGTGTGGGCAAAGCAATTTTGGAAAAATCTATCAATGCTGCCCGCGTCAGAGAAGCGGCACAAAAAGCCCGCGAACTTGCCCGTAAAAAGAGCGGTCTTGCTGCGACACGTATGCCGGAAAAACTGGCAGACTGTATTTGGAAAGATGCTGAGCGTACCGAACTGTATATCGTAGAGGGTGACTCTGCAGGCGGCTCCGCCATTCAAGGGCGTGACCGAAATTTCCAAGCGATTTTGTCTATGTGGGGTAAAATGCTCAACGTGGAAAAAGCGCGTTTGGATAAAGTTTACGGTAACGAAAAATTAATTCCGATTATTTTGGCGCTCGGTTGCGGTATCGGCGACGATTTTGATTTGTCGAAACTGCGTTACGGCAAAGTTATTATTATGGCGGATGCTGACGTTGACGGTTCGCATATTCGTACGTTGTTGTTAACGTTCTTCTTCCGTTATATGCGGCCGCTGATTGAAGAAGGTCACGTATACATTGCGCAACCGCCGCTGTTTAAAGTTTCCAAAGGCAAACAAGTGCGCTATGCTTTTTCGGATGAAGAACGCGATACCTATATTGCCGAACTTGGCGGCAACGCGGATATTCAACGCTACAAAGGTCTTGGTGAAATGGACCCCGATCAATTGTGGGAAACCACCATGGACCCGGCATTCCGCACTATGTTGCGCGTGGAATTGTCGGATGCGGCGGCGGCTGACGAAACGTTCTCTATTCTCATGGGCGATAAAGTGGAACCCCGCCGTGACTTTATTGAACGTAACGCCAAATTCGCTTCAAATTTAGATATTTAAGGATTTTTTATGGACAACCAAATGGAGCAAATGCGCTTTTCTGTGGATTTAAGCCAGGAAGAATACGTGCGCTCACAAGAACTTTTATCGCAAAAAACAAACGGAAAACGCATTGGACGCAGTCGGTTTTTTTCGTGGTTTATGATGGCGTTGTGCATACTTTCGGCTGTCACGATTTACAAACAAACCGGCACACCCGATTGGCCGTTGTTTACGTTGCTTATCTTAATGTTTGTTTCGGAATTGTGGATTATGTTCACACTTCCCCACCAATTGCGATACCGCTATAAAACGGCGTATAACGCCACGGTGTATACCGGATATTCTTTTGAGGGAACCGTTACGATAGACGGCGACGGTGTTCGCAAGCAAACGGCTTCTGCTACCGCTTTTATTCCCTATCACACGTGTCACGCGTTTGTGGAAGCGGCGGATATGATGATTTTTTGCGGTGCAGACGGTCATTCGATTGTTCTTCCCTCACGGTTTTTAACCGAAGAAACGGCAGAATTTATTCGCCAAACAGTGACAAAACAAATTCCGCCAATGCGGCGATTTTTGCTGCAACGGTTACTGGCTGCAAACGTGCCGGCAACGGTAAATTCTGCACCGGAAGAAGAAACTTTGTTGAATATTTCTTTTGACTACACCGAAAAAGAACTGGTTTCCATGACCATCAATTTGGTGTTAACGCAATTTGGCAGAACACTTTCTAACAAATGTTTGTTGTCTACCATGGCAGCGGCGGTGGGATATTTTGTTTTTGCTTTGCAGCCTTTGGCTGTGTTTTTGTTGGTATTGCTGGTGTTTTTGTTGGGCTCTTTGATTTCGGGTTGGCACAAAGCACACCGTGCGATAGCACAAAAAGAAGAAAGCAGCCAATCTTTGCGGTTAGAGATTACCAATCGAGGGTTGCGCTTGTTTGGTAAAGGTGAAAAACCACTGGTTTTGCCGTGGACATCCATTACCCGTGCTGTAGAAGGACCAAAAACGGTAGATTTCTACTGCGAAAAAGACAGACAACTGATGATACCCAAGCGGTGTATTGAACAAATGGACGAATTTCGTCGTTTGGTAGACGCACAGCTTTACTAAATTTTTGAAAGGATAACGCTTATGCAGCAACCGCAAAAAGAGGACACGTTACGTATTTTTGTGGCTGGGCGTTTTTTGCAACCGCAAGAAGCCGCTTTTTGGCTGCGGCAACTAAACGGTTCGGCGTACATCTTTCTTTGGTGTGTCGTGCTGCTTTTATTGGGTGTTTTCCTTTTTAGCACAGTGGAACAATTGCAAGAAACACCGTGGAATTTGCGCGGTGTGGTGGTTGCGGTTATTACTGCTTGCAGTTGTCTTTGTGTGGTGGGGCTTTCACGGTTTCGAAAACATCAAAATCGATGGATATTGGCGCTCTTTTCTGACCGTATGGCGGATAGAAAAGCGGTAGAAAGCGGCTGTACCTTTGCTTTTTACGATGATCGCGTGGTTTCCACCACTTTGCGCGGAAGCGACACGATTTGGTTTTCGGATGTGCTTATGTGTACCGAAAGTGCCAACGGTTTTGCTTTGCAAACCAAAACCGCTTTGCTTTTTTTGCGCAGCGCTGATTTGACAGCGTTTGATTTACATTGCATTCGAACACATTTACAAACGGCGATTGCACCGCGCAATCATCACGTCAAAGCAACGGCAATACCGCGACTTACCGAAGCGTTGCCGATTCCGCGTTTTTTTAATTTTGATACGGTGCTGGCAAGGGCAACCGTGCCCGTTTTTGAACAACCATTCCAAAAAACAAAGCAGCTGAAAGCGCTTTTACTGCCAATGATGGTGCTTTTTTCAGTGTTGCCTGCCGTGTCGTTGCACCTGACACCGTGGTTTTTGTTGGATTTAATCATTTTTGCGGTTTTGTTTGGCGGTGTTGGGTTGTGGATTTCCCTTTCACTTGACAAAAAATTATCCGGTATTGCCGATTGGCCGGATTTGCAAATAGCCTTCACCAAAGAAGGCTTGGCAGTTCTTTGCAACGGCATTACGGAATTTACCATAAAACAACGCTTGAAAGTTTATTTTACAAAGCAAGACATTCTTGTTCGTTATACAAGCGGCGAACGCTTACGTATTCCGTTGTCGGCAGTTGACCGACCGGAACTTTTAAAAACATTGTGGTTGAACGACGCCTCTGCGGAATAAAAATCGCAGAACGAAAAGGAGAAGTTATCAATGGATGAGCAAATGACGGTACAAAACAAATTGTTTGACGTGGATTTGGAAAAGGAAATGAAACAAAGTTTCCTTGCATATTCCATGTCGGTCATTATTGCGCGTGCTTTGCCGGATGTACGTGACGGTTTAAAACCGGTGCATCGTCGCATTTTGTATACGATGCACGAGCGCAACTTAACGCCCGATAAACCGCACCGTAAGTGTGCGGATACCGTTGGCGCGGTGTTGGGTAGTTACCACCCGCACGGCGACGCTTCGGTCTACGATGCCATGGTCCGTATGGCGCAAGATTTCTCGTTGCGTTATCCGCTCATAGACGGTCACGGAAACTTCGGTTCAATCGATGGTCACCCGGCTGCTGCTTATCGTTATACGGAATCTCGTATGACCAAAATGTCGCTCGACATGTTGGCGGATATCGAAAAAGAAACCGTTGACTTTGCTCCCAACTACGATGATCGTTTGCAAGAGCCGGTGGTTCTCCCCTCTCGTTTCCCCAACTTGCTTGTAAACGGGTCGGTGGGTATTGCCGTTGGTATGGCAACCAACATTCCGCCGCACAACCTGCGCGAAGTGATTGACGGCATCTGTTTGTTGCTTGATAATCCGGATGCCGGTCTTGCCGACATTATGGAATGCATTAAAGGCCCCGATTTCCCCACCGGTGGTGTTATTATGGGATATTCGGGTATTCGTGCGGCTTATGCTACCGGTCGCGGCAGAATTATTGTTCGTGCCAAAACTGAAATTGAAGAACACAACAATCGTTTTCAAATTGTGGTTACGGAAATTCCGTATCAAGTCAACAAGCTCAATTTGGTAAAATCTATCATTGAACTTGCCGACGACAAACGTATAGAAGGTATCAGCGACGTGGTCGACCATTCCGACCGCGAAGGTTTGCGCATTGTGATTGAACTCAAACGCGATGCTAATCCGCAAGTGGTGCTTAACCAATTGTTTGCGTATACCCAAATGCAAACCACGTTTGGCGCTATCATGCTTTCCTTGGTAAACGGCGTTCCGCGCGTGTTAACGCTCAAAGAAATGCTTGAAGAATACATCAAATTCCAATGTGAGGTTATTACACGCCGCACGTTGTTTGATTTGCGTAAAGCCAAAGAACGCGCACATATTGTCGAAGCTCTTAAAGTGGCAGTGGATTTTATTGACGAAGTTATCAATATTATTCGTCATTCTGCCGACCAAGCTACCGCCAAAACCAATTTGATGGAGCGTTTTGGATTTGACGAAGTACAAGCTACTGCCATTGTGCAAATGCGTTTGGGACAACTTTCCGGTTTGGAACGTCAAAAAATCGAAGACGAATTGGCAGCATTGCGCGCAAAAATTGCCGAATTGGAAGGCATTTTGGCAGATGAACAAAAAATTAAAGATATCGTTAAAGAAGAATGCATCAAAATGCGTGACAAGTACGGAGATGACCGCCGTACCGAAATTTCACTCGTATCGGGTGAAGTGGATATCGAAGATTTGATTCCGGTCGAAGATTGCGTGCTTACTATGTCGCAACTCGGTTATATCAAACGCCAACCGCTCGAAGTGTATAAAACACAACGTCGCGGCGGCCGCGGCATCAAAGGCATGGCAACGCGTGAAGAAGATTTCACCGAAACCATGTTCCTTTGTTCGAGCCACGATATTGTTATGTTCTTTACCTCGGCGGGACGTGTGTACCGCCTGAAGTGCTACGAAGTGCCGGAAGGAAGCCGTACTTCGCGCGGTATGAACATTGTTAACCTGTTACCGCTGACAGAAAACGAAAAAGTCACCGCCATGATTCGTGTGACGGAATTTGAAAGTGATAAATATCTGTGCATGGTTACTCGTCGTGGTGTTATCAAACGTACGCGCCTCGATGCCTATGCTAACGCCCGCAAGAGCGGTCTGATTGCCGTTGACTTGGACGAGGGTGACGAACTCGCGTGGGTGCACGTGACCGACGGCTATCAACAACTGTTGGTGGGTACCCGCAACGGCATGGCTATCTGCTTTGACGAAAACGATGCTCGCGTGGTGGGCAGAACGGCTCGCGGTGTGAAAGCTATCACCTTGGCAGAGGATGATGAAGTTGTCGGTATGGCTGTTCGCGATGAAAACAGTTTGTTGTTAACCGTTACCGAAACCGGTTACGGTCGTTTGAGTGAATTTAGCGATTACCGTATTCAATCTCGTGGTGGTAAAGGTCTTACCAACTACCACACCGAAGAATATGGCAACGTAGCGGCTATTCGTATGGTGAATACCGATGACGACATCATTTTGATCTCCTCTAACGGTATTATTATTCGTTTGCCTGTTGGTGAAATTCGTTTGTGCCGTCGTCCTTCCAAGGGTGTTCGTGTAATGCGGGTAGAAGAAGGTTCTCGCATTGTGTCGCTCGCGCAAGTACCGCACGAAGACGAGGAAGAAGTAGCCGAAGAAACGGAACAACCTGCCGAAACAACACAACCTGTCGAAACGGTGGAAGAATAAGCGTATGGCGACAGTAATTGCGGCAATTGCAACGGCGGCGGCCCCTGCGGGAATCGGTATTATCCGCCTTTCGGGAAAAGGCGCCACGGCAATTGCCGACAAGGTCTTCTCCCCTGCTGTGGCGGGACGAACGCTCGATTCGCTTTCGGGGTATCGTGCTGTCTATGGGCATGTCAAAGATGAAAACGGTGTGTTTGACGAATGTGTGGCAACGGTTTTCCGTGCACCGCACAGTTATACCGGTGAAGACGTGGTGGAACTTTCGTGCCACGGTGGACTTTACTTGTTGCAACGCGCGTTGCGCGCTTTGTTAAATGAAGGTGCCGAACCGGCCGAAGCAGGCGAATTTACGCGCCGCGCGTTCTTAAACGGCAAGGTGGATTTAACCCAAGCCGAAGCGGTTATGGATTTGATTGCCGCAAACGGTCGTTTGGCGGCAAAAGCCGCGTTGGAAGTCCGCGAAGGCGCGGTTTTTCGACGGTTGGAAGGCTTAAAAGAAACGTTAATCGGTTTGCAAGCGCAATTTTCGGCGTTTGTGGATTATCCCGACGACGATATTCCCGAATTGGATACCCAAGTGTTGGAAAATACGTTGTCCGAAGCGCAAGAAACCCTCTCTTCCCTACTTTCCAACTATGATGCGGGGAAATTACTGCGCGAAGGTGTGGATACCGCGATTGTGGGTAGCCCCAATGTGGGAAAATCTACCCTTATGAACTTGTTGTCCGGTTGCGAACGCAGCATTGTCACCCCCATTGCGGGTACCACGCGCGACGTGGTGCAAGAAACTGTGCGCGTGGGCGAACTGTTTTTGCGCCTTTCGGATACGGCGGGTATTCACCGCACCGACGATACGGTCGAAGCCATCGGCGTCGAGCGTTCTCGGCGTCAACTTGAAAATGCTGCATTGGTGTTGGCAGTTTTTGATGGTTCCCTCCCCCTTTCTGCGGATGATGAGGAGTTGATAGCGCAACTGCCGTGCGAAACCACCATTGCGGTTATCAACAAACAAGATTTGGAACAAAAAATAAACCAAGAGTATATTTGCAACAAATTTAAACATATTGTAAATATTAGTGCCGAGCAGGGGAGCGGCTTGGAAGCCTTGACCGAAGCCATTCAAACGGTCACAGGGATTCACCGCTTGAACGAGTCGGAGCCTGTTTTGGCAACAGAACGGCAACGGCTGTGTGTTTGCCGTGCCAAAGAGGCTTTGCGCGGCGCCGAAGAAGCGTTACAAAGCGGCATGACATTGGATGCGGTTAGCGTAAACATTGATGATGCGCTTTCACAGTTGTTGGAACTGACAGGGGAGCGTGTCACTCAAGCGGTAGTCGATGGTATTTTTGCGCGCTTTTGTGTCGGAAAATAAGTTTTTGCAATAAAAAAAGCCCTGTCTGCGGCAACTTTCACAGACAGGGTTTTTTGTAAAACAGAATTATTTAATTAACGTTCCCATGGTGCCGGGAGCAACACAACCGGCATTGGATTCGTCGGTATCAATGTGCATGGCGAGGGCAAAGTTTTCGTTCACACGCACGACCACATCACCAAATGTTAACGAACGACCGTCGGTTTCCACTTTAACGCTGACGACGTCTTTGTCTTTTACGTCAAATTCTGCAGCATCGGCGGGGGTCATGTGGATGTGGCGCTTGGCAACGATAACACCTTCGGTGATATCCACTTTGCCGCACGGACCAACCAACGTGCACCCGGCAGAACCGGCAATGTCACCCGATTCGCGAATCGGAGCGGCAAGACCCATGGAACGCGCGTCGGTCAGCGAGATTTCCACTTGCGAAGCGTTGCGGGTGGGGCCGAGAATGCTTACGCCATATAAGTATTTCTTGGGACCGTAAATGTCTACGCGCTCGTTACAAGCGTATTGACCGGGTTGCGACAAATCTTTTTTGACGGACAATTCAAAGTCTTTTCCAAAAAGAATGTCCAAGTGCTCACGCGAAAGATGCACGTGACGGGCGGAGGTTTCCACTAAAATTTGTTTTGACACGATAAACACCTCAGATTATGATAAATTTCTAAAAGTTCTGTTAAAACTTTACCATAAACCCCTTATTTTGTCAAGGAATCAAAGGAGAAAACGGCTATGAACAGCGAATGGGCAACCTTGGAACAACAATGTAAAAATTGCCGCGCGTGTGCTTTGTGCGAAACCCGCAACAACGTGGTGTTTGGTGTGGGTAACGAACAAGCCGAGGTGCTTTTTATCGGGGAAGGTCCCGGTGAAAACGAGGATCTGCAAGGTCAGCCGTTTGTCGGGCGTGGGGGACAGCTGCTGGATAAAATGCTCGAAGCGGTGGGGCTTTCTCGCAAATACAATATTTATATTGCCAACATGGTAAAATGCCGTCCGCCAAAAAACCGCGACCCGTTGCCGGAAGAACAAGCCGCGTGCGCAGGGTGGCTTGCGCGGCAAATCGAAATCTTACAACCCAAAATTGTGGTTTGCTTGGGTCGTATTGCGGCTTTTCACTTCATTTCACCCGATTTCAAAGTGACTAAACAACATGGTCAATTTTTTGAAAAAGACGGAAGACTGTATATGGGAATGTTCCATCCTGCAGCCATTTTGCGAAATCCCAATCAAAAACCCGAGGCGTTTGCAGATTTTGTGGCTTTGCGGGATAAAATAAAAGAGATTTGTACTCACACAACACTTACCTTTGACGATTAAGGGCGGAGTAACGTATGAAACTGTTTGGAAAACGTGCTTTGGCAATCTGTTTGATGCTTTGTTTTGTTTTGATGCCGTTTTCGGTATCGGCCGAAAAAATCTTATATGAATATCCCTCGGAAGGGGAAGACACCGTAACGGCGCCCTCTGCCATAATGCTGTATATGGGAGTCAAGACCGAGCAAGACGTGGTTTTGTATGAAAAAGAGGCCGATAAGCGCTATCAACCGGGTTCGTTAATGCGTGTGGCGATGGCGGGTTATGCCATGAAGCTCATCAATGAGCAACAATTGAACACGGAAACGGTTACCGGACAATATACCTTGCAACTGTTTAACCATTATGTGGCGGGAACAGGATTACACGTTGCGCTGATGAATTTTGGCGAAACGTGGAAACTTAAAGATTTGCTTACGGTTTGTACCATTCAAACGGCGGCCGATGCTGCCGTGACGTTGGCAACGGTGCTCAGCGGTTCACCCGAAGCGTTTGTGGAAGGCTTAAACGCTTTTGCGCAAGAACTCGGTTGTACCAACTCGCACTTTACCAACGTGGTGGGGTTAAACGACGAAGGACAATATATGTCAGCGCGGGATGTGGTGACGTTTTCGCGGTATGCCATGCAATATACCGAAATTCGCAACATGTTCGAACTGACACAGTGGACTGTGCAGCCGTTTTCGGGAGGAAACAAGCGCAGTTGGCCAACCAGCAACGATATGGTGCGCGCTTCCACGGAGGTGTATTATTCGTACGCCATAGGGGGCAGAACCGGCGGAACGCTAACCGAGCAATCGTTGATGGAATACGGCAGTTTGGATGGGTACGAGTATATGGCGGTTGTCATGGGTGCTGCCAAAAAAGATGCCAAAGGCGAGGTTATCAACAACGGATATGCCGATGCGCGCCGTTTGATACGCTGGGGGCTTATTGGCTTTGAATATGCCACGCTGGTCAGGAAAAACGAGCCGGTAGGACGCCTGGAAGTTAAAGATTCTGCCAAACGTCAAACCGTTTCCTTGGTCCCGGAAAAAGAGTTGTTCACCGTAGTGAAAAAGGGAACGGATTTAGACGCGGTCACCCGAAAAATCATCACCGAAAAAGAGTATTGCACCGCACCCATTGAAAAAGGACAAAAACTTGGCACGTTGTCGCTGTATTTGGGTGACAAAGTCATTGGAAGCATACCGGTAGTAGCAGGGGAGGAGGCTCCGCGCAATTTCTTGTACGCGTTGTGGAGCGATATTCACGATGCCATTTTCTCCGGATGGTTTTTGGCCATACTTTTGTTGCTGGTTTTAGCGGCGGTCGGCTATGTTTTTTTGAACATTCGCTATAATCGCAAACGAAATCGAAAATGGCGGAAATAATTTGTTAAATTTTTCACATTTTTTTGATTTTTTTATGGCTTCCTATTGAAAAAAAGGAAGAAAAAGGGTAAAATACTTCTGTTAGGGACGTACAGTAAAAGGCGCATCCCGTAAAAGACCGAAAGGGGAGTTTTTTGTTATGAATATCTTGAACAAAAAAACAGTAGAAGATTTGAAAGTGCAAGGCAAACGCGTTTTGATCCGTTGCGATTTTAACGTGCCGCTGAAAAATGGCGTTATCACGGATGAAAACCGCATTGTGGCGGCTCTTCCGACCATTCAATATTTGGTGAAGAACGGTGCAAAAGTTATTCTTTGCTCCCACTTGGGCAAACCGAAGGGTGAACCCAAACCGGAATTTTCGTTGGCGCCTGTTGCCGTGCGTTTGAGCGAAAAATTGGGCTGCAATGTTGTATTTGCCGCTGACGACGAAGTGGTTGGCGAAAATGCCCGCAAAGCGGTTGCCGAAATGAAAGACGGCGAGGTTGTGTTGTTGCAAAACACCCGCTACCGTGCCGAAGAAACCAAAAACGGCGAAGCATTCTCGCGCGATTTGGCTTCGCTTTGCGATTTGTTTGTCAACGATGCATTTGGTGCTGCTCACCGCGCACACTGCTCTACCGTGGGTGTGGCTTCGTTTGTGGAAGAATCCGCCAACGGTTACTTGATGGCAAAAGAAATCAAGTTTTTGGGCAATGCGGTGGAAAACCCGGTTCGTCCGTTTGTTACCATTTTGGGCGGTGCCAAAGTGGCTGACAAACTCAACGTTATTGAAAACTTGCTCAACAAAGCCGACACCTTGATTATCGGCGGCGGTATGGCTTATACGTTCCTTGCTGCCAAGGGTTATTCCGTGGGTACTTCTTTGTTGGATGCTGAAAAAATTGATTATTGCCGCGAAATGTTGGTTCGTGCCGAACAAAAAGGCGTGAAATTGCTGTTGCCCATCGACTGCAAAATTGCCGCTTCGTTCCCGGATCCTATTGATGCTCCGATTGATGTGGAAGTTGTGAACGCCGATGCGATTCCCGCAGACAAAATGAGCCTCGATATCGGCCCGAAAACGGCAGAACTTTTTGCTAACGAAGTGAAACTTGCTAAAACGGTTGTTTGGAATGGCCCGATGGGTGTGTTTGAAAACCCGATTTTGGCAGAAGGTACCATTGCGGTGGCAAAAGCTTTGGCTGAGACCGATGCAACCACCATTATTGGTGGCGGTGACTCTGCTGCGGCTGTGAACACACTTGGCTTTGGTGACAAAATGAGCCATATTTCGACCGGTGGCGGCGCTTCGCTCGAATTCCTTGAGGGTAAAGAGTTGCCTGGCATTGTGGCTATGAGTGATAAATAATTCAAAAACAAAAAGGAGCAATAAAAATGGGTAAATACGTTATTGCCGGTAACTGGAAAATGAACAAAACACCGGCAGAAGCAACTGCATTGATTGAAGAAATTAAACCTCTTGTAAAAGATGCTGCGTGTGACGTGGTTGTCGGTGTTCCGTTTGTGGACTTGGCCGCCGCTTTGGAAGCTGTGAAAGGCACCAAAATCGGCGTGGCTGCACAAAACTGCCACTGGGAAAAATCCGGCGCTTACACCGGCGAAATTTCTGCCGAAATGCTCAAAGCCATGGGCGTAGGTTATGTGATTATCGGTCACAGCGAACGCCGCACCTATTTTGGTGATACCGATGTGACTGTTCAAAAACGTATGCGTGCAGCTTTGGATGCCGGCTTGACCGTTATCTTGTGCGTGGGTGAATATTTGGAACAACGTGAACAAGGCATCACCGGTGAAGTGGTTGCCATGCAAACCAAAATTGCGCTTGGTGGTGTTTCTAAAGAGGAACTGAGCCGTGTGATTATTGCTTACGAACCGGTTTGGGCAATCGGCACCGGCCGTACGGCTACGGCAGAACAAGCTAACGAAGTGTGCAGCTTGATTCGCAAAACCATTACCGGTTTGTACTCTTGCCAAACGGCTAAAAAAGTGACCATCCAATATGGTGGCTCGATGAACGCGGCAAACGCAGCCGAATTGTTGGCACAACCCGATGTTGATGGTGGTTTGATTGGTGGCGCTTCGTTGAAGGCTAACGATTTTGCAACTATTGTTGCGGCAGCAAAATAAGAGATAATTTAACAAAAAACGACGGAAAGCAAGATTTTTCAAATCTTGCTTTCTTACTGTGATGACTTGTTTTTATGAAAAGGGAGGAAAAACCTTGAAAAAACCAGTAGTATTGATAGTGATGGACGGCTTTGGCATTAATGAAGAAACAAAGGGAAATGCCATTCATGCGGCGGCAACGCCCAACTTGGACAAATTGTTTGCGGAAAACCCATTTACGGTGATTGGCGCATCCGGTATGGATGTTGGTTTGCCGGACGGACAAATGGGTAACAGCGAGGTTGGACACACCAACATTGGTGCCGGTCGCGTGGTATACCAAGAATTGACACGCATTACCAAAGCGATTACCGATGGCGACTTTGAAAAGAACGAAGCTCTTAAAGCGGCGGTAGAAAACGCCAAAGGCGAAAAAGCGTTGCATCTTATCGGTTTGTTATCCGACGGCGGCGTGCACAGCCATTTGACGCATTTGTTTGGTTTGCTGGACCTTGCCAAGAAAAACGGCGTGAGCAATGTTTTTGTGCACGCTTTGTTGGATGGTCGTGACGTGCCGCCTTCTTCCGGCAAGGATTTTGTGGAAAAACTGCAAGAAAAGTTGAACGAACTGGGCGTTGGCAGCATTGCCACGGTGATGGGACGTTATTATGCCATGGACCGCGACAACCGTTGGGAGCGTGTGGAAAAAGCGTATGCCGCCATGGTTTACGGCGAAGGCGAACAAAGCATTGGCGCCGCAGCCGAAGCGGTGGCACGTTCGTATGAAAACGGTGTGACCGATGAGTTTGTGTTGCCTACTGTTTGTGATGAAAACGGCAAAATCAAAGCGGGGGACAGCGTGGTGTTCTTTAACTTCCGCCCGGACCGTGCGCGTGAAATTACCCGCACGTTTGTAGACCCTGCTTTTGAGGGCTTTGAACGCAGAAACGGATTCTTCCCGCTGACTTACGTTTGCATGACGCAATACGATGCCACCATGCCGAATGTGCAAGTGGCATTTAAACCCCAAACGTTAGATAACACGTTGGGTGAATATTTGGGTAAAAACGGCAAAACGCAATTGCGCATTGCTGAAACTGAAAAATATGCGCACGTGACGTTCTTCTTTAACGGCGGCGTGGAACGCGAAAGCGAAGGGGAAGACCGCGTGTTAATTAACTCCCCCAAAGTGGCAACGTACGACTTGCAGCCTGAAATGAGCGCCTATTTGGTGCGCGATGCCGTGGTAGAAAAAATCCGTTCGGGGAAATACGACGTTGTCATTCTTAACTATGCCAACTGCGACATGGTGGGTCACACCGGCGTGTTTGATGCCGCCAAAGCGGCGGTGGAAGCGGTGGACACCTGCGTGGGTGACACCGTGGCTGCTGTACGTGAAATGGGCGGCGTGGCTTTGATAACCGCCGACCACGGAAATGCTGACAAGATGACCGAAGAAGACGGTTCGCCGTTTACGGCACACACCACCAACTTGGTGCCGCTTTGCGTGGTGGGCTATCCTTGCACGTTAAAAGACGGTGGCCGCTTGTGCGACATTGCGCCGACGATGCTTCAAATCCTCGGTATGGAACAACCTGCCGAAATGGATGGACAAAGTTTGCTTGGTTAATAACGACAGTGTTTCACGTGGAACGTAACGAAAAGGTGTTTCACGTGAAACAAAAAACGAGGCTAAATGAATTTTGGCCTCGTTTTTTTCTGTATTTCTTCAAAATTCTCTTTTCAGTTGTAAAAAAATGTGCTATACTACTGCTATCGAGAAAAATATGAGGGGTACGATATGGGAAAAATCGTTGCCGTTGTGAATCAAAAAGGTGGT
>JAZROQ010000020.1:0-41171 GCA_045648765.1 Acutalibacteraceae bacterium | reverse complement strand
TACAACTGAATGTTGTTCTTCGCGATATACTGCTTGGTCTCGGCGTTGAGGTGCTGTTCCAGTTCCTCAGCAGTCCACTGGCAGTTGATCATGAACACACCGCCGGGCTTCACGTCGTTGACCATCTTGTAGCCCTTGATTACATAAGACGGGTTGTGGCAAGCCACGAAGTCAGCCTTGTTGATATAATAGGGGCTCTTGATCGGCTTGTCACCGAAACGCAAGTGCGAAATGGTGATACCGCCGGTCTTTTTGGAGTCATACTGGAAGTATGCCTGCACATATTTGTCGGTGTGGTCACCGATGATCTTGATGGAGTTCTTGTTTGCGCCGACCGTACCGTCACCGCCCAGACCCCAGAATTTGCACTCGATGGTGCCTTCGGCAGCCGTGTTGGGAGCCGCTTCTTCGGGCAAGGAGAGTTCGGTCACGTCGTCGACGATACCCATGGTGAACTGAGCCTTCGGTGCATCCTTCGCGAGTTCTTTGTAAACAGCGAACAAGCTGGAAGGCGGTGTGTCTTTGGAACCGAGACCGTAACGGCCGCCGATCACCTTAATGTCGGAACGACCCTGAGCCGCGAGTGCCGCCACAACGTCGAGGAACAACGGCTCGCCGAGCGCGCCGGGTTCTTTCGTTCTGTCGAGCACAGCAATCTTCTTGGCGGAAGCCGGGATCGCTTTGACAAAATGCTCTGCGGAGAACGGACGATACAAACGAACCTTGATCAAACCGACTTTTTCGCCGGCAGCGGTCAAGTAGTCGATCACTTCTTCTGCCACGTCGCAAACCGAACCCATAGCCACGATCACGCGGTCAGCGTCGGGAGCGCCGTAATAGTTAAAGAGTTGATAATCGGTACCCAATTTCTCGTTAACTTTGCCCATATATTCTTCCACAATAGCGGGAACGGCATCGTAGTAAGCGTTGCACGCTTCGCGGTGTTGGAAGAAGATATCGCCGTTTTCGTGCGAACCGCGCATTACCGGATGTTCCGGATTCAAAGCGCGTTTACGGAATGCGGCAACGGCATCCATGTCACACATTTCGGCAAGGTCATCGTAATCCCAAATTTGGATTTTTTGGATTTCGTGCGAAGTGCGGAAACCATCAAAGAAGTTAATAAACGGAACGCGGCTTTTGATGGTTGCCAAGTGAGCAACTGCGCCAAGGTCCATAACTTCTTGGGGGTTGGTTTCGGCCAACATAGCGAAACCGGTTTGACGGCAAGCATACACGTCGGAATGATCACCAAAAATGTTCAACGCGTGCGAAGCCACACAGCGGGCAGACACGTGGAACACCGACGGCAACAATTCACCGGCGATTTTGTACATGTTCGGAATCATAAGCAACAAGCCCTGCGAAGCAGTGTAGCTGGTGGTCAGCGCACCCGCCGCCAACGAACCGTGCACCGTACCGGCAGCACCCGCTTCGGATTGCATTTCCGCCACTTTTACAGTCGTGCCGAAAATGTTCTTTTGACCGGCAGCCGCCCACTGGTCAACATAGTCCGCCATCGGACTGGACGGCGTGATGGGATAAATACCCGCCACTTCGGTGAACGCATAAGATACGTGCGCCGCGGCATTGTTACCGTCCATGGTTTTGAATTTTCTTGCCATAGAATATGTCCTCCTTTTAAGGATAATTTAACAAAATTGATGACCGTAAGGCATCAGTGTATATCATATCACTTTTTTTGTCGTCTGTAAAGGAAAAACCAACAAAAATTTTTTAAAAATTACCACTTTCTCCCTGACGAAAAGCCGTAGCCGTAATGCCGTTTTGCTTTTTGAACAACCGACAAAACGCTTTGCTGTCGGCAAATCCCGTTTGTCGTGCAATTTCAGCAATCGTCAACGTGGTATCTTGCAATAACAATTTTGCTTTTTCCAACCTCACTTCGTTAAGAAGCGCGTGAAAACTTGTACCAAACGCTTTCTTAAAAATTCTGCAAAAACTGCTTACACTATACCCGCAAATTGCCGCCGCTTCTTCCACGGTAATGGCGGTGTGATATTGGTTTTGTATTAACTCCTCTGCTTCTTGTGTCAAAAACCGTTCTTTTTCGTTTTGCTTAACCACCTGCTTTGGCGGAAACAAACGATGCACTTCGGCCGTTAGTTTGTATAAATTCCCTCGTATAATCAACTCATCCTCGTTGGTTGGCTGTTGTTTTTCGCTTATTATTTCGTCAAGCAACTTAAAAACCGTTTCCGTTTTTTCCGATTTTTTACATATCGGTTGCGTAAACGAAAGTTTCTCCACCATCGGAAACAGCTTTCCCAAAAAGAAGGGGCCAATTTCCAAATACAAAAATCGTACAGCTTGTCCTGTTCGTTCAACAAAATGCAGGGTCATTCCGGGCACGAACACCATTTCTCCCGCTTTTACCACGTACGGTTGATTGTTCAAAACAATCTTGAGCTCACCCGAAACGACATATAAAATTTCAATTTCTTTGTGGCAGTGTGCTTTTTGATAATCACAATCATCGCACAACCCCACACGATACGGCTTGCTACCGACAAGCATCGGTTCATACAACATATCAGCGCCTCCCAACCCAATTCAAATTTTATCAAAAATTTTTGCGAACGTCAACGCGTTTAAGAAATTTTGCGAATTTGTTAGGGAGTACGGCGGTTGCTCTTTTTGTGCTTTTTTTGCAAAATAAAATTATCGGTCAAAATACTTTTAAAAGGAGAACTTGCTATGAATTTCCCTTTTCCTAAAAACTTTTTGTTTGGTGCCGCCAGCTCGGCATGTCAAATCGAATCCGGCTGTTTTGAAGGCGGCAAAGGCGAAGATGTTCACCAGCATTACTACACACTGCGTCCCGACCGTTATGTCGATGCCGATCCGGAAAAATCTGCCGATTTTTACCACCGTTATCGCGACGATATTTTAGACATGAAGGAACTTGGTTTAAAAGCCTTCCGTTTTTCCATTTCGTGGTCCCGCATTTATCCCGAAGGCCCCACCCGCGTGGAACAAGCGGGCATCGACTATTATAACGATATGATTAACGCTCTCAAAGAAGCGGGTATCGTTGCCTTTTTCGACTTATACCACTGCGATTTGCCGTATTGGGTCATCGAAATGGGCGGCGCCGCCAACCCTGAATTTATCGATTGGTTTGTTGCCTACGCCAAAACGTGTTTCGAAGCTTTTGGTGACCGCGTGGAGTATTGGAGCACCGTCAACGAACCCATCACCAACATCACCAACGCCTATGCTCACGCTGCCACCGCACCGTTTTTAAAAGACATGGGCCTTGCCATGAAAGCCACGCACAACATGTTACTTGCTCACTACAAAACCATTAAACTGTACAAAAGCATGGGCTTTTCGGGAAAAATCGGTGCCGTAAACCATTTGGTGCCGCCGTACACCGTTTCCAACTCTCCCGAAGACCGCGCCGCTGCCGAACGGTGGTCCGCCACCTATTACGGCTTGTGGATGGAACCCATGCTGCTCGGTCACTATCCGGAAGTTCTGTTTGAGGAACCGCTGTACGCCGATAACTTGCCCAAAAACGCCCAACAAGAATTGGCCGAAAATTTTGAAGATGTCGATTTCATCGGTGCCAACATCTACGGTGGCTATTTTGTCGGCTATCACAAAAATATGCCGCTGCAATGCACCGTGGTATCTGACACCCGCTATCCCAAAGATGCCTACAACTTCTCCGTATATCCCCAAGCCGTGATGGATGTTCTGTTAGAGCTTCACCAAAAATATCCCGGCAAACATATCATCATTACCGAAAACGGTATTTCCAAGAAAAAGTGGGGCAATTTGGAAGAAGAACGCAAAGACGAATACCGCATCGACTTCATGCGTGAGCAACTGCGCGAAGTGTCACGCGCCATTTCTCTTGGCATTCCGGTCGACGGCTATTTTCACTGGTCCATCATGGATACCAACGAAATCTATGTTCGCGGCTACGACCACATTTTCGGTTTGCGTCAAGTAGATTTTGAAACCAAAGAACGCTTCCGTCGCGACAGTTGGTACTACTATCAACGCGTCATTGCCGACGGGGCTGTCGATTAAATTTAAACCAAAGGAGACTACACCATGAATTTCCCTTTTCCTAAAAACTTTTTGTTTGGCGCCGCCAGCTCGGCATGTCAAATCGAATCCGGCTGCTTCGAAGGTGGAAAAGGCGAAGACGTTCACCAACACTACCACCCCTTACTCCCCGAACGTTACGGCGAAGCCGACCCGGCAAAATCCGCCGATTTTTACCACCGCTACCGCGAAGATATTTTAGACATGAAGGAACTTGGTTTAAAAGCCTTCCGTTTTTCCATTTCGTGGTCCCGCATTTATCCCGAAGGCCCCACCCGCGTAGAACAAGCGGGCATCGACTATTACAGCGATATGATTGACGCCCTTAAAGAAGCAGGTATTGTTGCGTTTTTCGACTTGTTCCATTGCGATTTGCCATATTGGGTCATTGGAATGGGCGGCATAGCCAACCCTGAATTTATCGATTGGTTTCTCGCCTATGCCAAGACATGTTTCGAAGCCTTTGGCGACCGCGTAGAATACTGGAGCACCGTCAACGAACCCATTGCCAACGCCACCTACGCCTATTCCCATGCGGTTACCGCTCCATTTTTAAAAGACATGCGCCTCGCCATGAAGGCCACACACAACATGCTGCTTGCGCACTACAAAACCATTAAACTGTACAAAAGCATGGGCTTTTCGGGGAAAATCGGCGCCGTCAACCACATAGCCCCTGCTTACACCTATTCCAACGACCCCAAAGACATTGGCGCCGCCGAACGTTGGGATGCCGCCTACTGCGCTTTGTGGATGGACCCGATGATGAAAGGGCGTTATCCCCAAATGCTGCTGGACCATCCGCACTATGCCGATAATCTACCGGAAAACGCCCAACAAGAATTGGCAGAAAACTTTGAAGAAATGGATTTCATCGGTGCCAACATCTATGGCGGTTTCTTTGTCGGTTACAGCGAAGATTCGCCCTTCAAATGGACCATGTTGGAAGACACGCGCTATCCCAAAGACGACTACGGCTTCTCCGTATATCCCCAAGCCGTCATGGACGTGTTACTCGACCTTCATCAAAAATATCCCGGCAAACATATCATCATCACCGAAAACGGCACTTCCAAGAAAAAATGGGGCAACTTGGAAGAAGAACGCAAAGACGAATACCGCATCGACTTTCTGCGTGAGCAATTGCGCGAAGTGTCTCGCGCCATTTCTCTTGGCATTCCGGTCGACGGCTATTTTCACTGGTCCGTCATGGACACCAACGAAATCTACGTTCGCGGCTACGACCACATTTTCGGTTTACGTCAAGTGGATTTCGAAACCAAAGAACGCTTCCGTCGCGACAGTTGGTACTACTATCAACGTGTCATCGCTGACGGCGCTGTCGATTAATAGTTCTCTTAAAAAAGAGGCTGTCAAACGAGTGTTTGACAGCCTCTTTTTTTATTTTTCTTTTCGCGCCATAAAAAACGTTCCAAAAAACACCGCTGCGCTGACAAGCACAATCATCGGCCCCGTTGCCACAGCGTTTAGGTAGGATAACACCAACCCCAAAACCCCCGAAAACAACGAAAAAAGCAACGTCAGCAACAAATAGGCGCGCATTCCCCGCGCCACATTACGCGCCGCCGCAGCGGGCAAAATCAGCATAGCGTTAATTAACAAAAGCCCAACCCAACGCACCGCAAGCATCACTACCACGGCAATTACCACCACCAACAAGTTGTCTAACCACACCGTTGGCAGCCCACGGCTTCGCGCCAAAGAAGGATTCAGCGAAACCGCAAAAAATCCGTTAAAGCAAAGCACCCAAATCAGCGCTACCGCCACCAGTGTTCCTGCCAAAATCCACAATTGACCGTTGGTAATGGATAATACGTCACCAATCAATAACGCTTGATATCCGGAAAATCCGCTGTTGCGAGAAAGCAGCACCAACCCAAGCGCTACACCGCAAGAAGAAAACACACCAATCACCGTGTCGGTAGAAGAAAGTCGGGAATGACGAATAACATTCATCAGCAGCGCAAAAACCACCGCAAAAAGGAGCATAATCGGCTGCGGATCGGCAAACCCAAACAACACGCCTACGGCGGCACCCGTCAGCGCCGAATGTCCCAACGCATCCGAAAAAAAGGCCATGCCGTTGTTCACCACCAACGTTCCCAACAAAGAAAACAGCGGCATCATCAGCAAAACGCCCCACAAGGCGCGGCGCATAAAATCATACGTCAGCATTTCTCCCAGTGCCTGTATCATTGCCGCGTCTCCTCTCCAAAAACTTCCGCAAACGAAGCGGTGGCAAATACTTCCTCGGGCGTTCCGTAAGCTTTTACGGTTTTATCCAGCAACAGCACACGGTCGGCATGCTCGCGCACAAACGCCAAATCGTGCGAAACCAGCAATATCACCATATCGCGTTTTTTCAATTCTTCCAGCAACTGATAAAATTCAAGCAAACCTTTTTGGTCCATCCCCGAAACCGGCTCGTCCAACACAAGCAAATCGGGTTCACCAACGGTGGCGGCAGCCAACAACACGCGTTGCAATTCTCCGCCGGAAAGTTTGCCCATCGGTTGCTCCCATAACATATCGGCACGAAACTGCGCCAAATGCGCTTTTAATTTTTGCGACACTTTGCGCCGTAGAGGAAAAAACATCGGATAAGCCGATGTCAGCGCTATCAGCACATCTCCCACCGTGGCGGGTGAATGGCGGTCCACCGCCACCGTTTGCGGCACATATCCGATTTTGGGCTTTTGCCCTTTAACAGGTGTGCCGTTGTGGCCGGAAAACTCCACCTCGCCTTTGTGTGGAATTTCTCCCAAAATCGCGCGCAACAAAGTGCTTTTCCCCGCGCCGTTTTTGCCGACAATCGCAGTCAACTGTCCGCAATGGCTGTGTAAACTGACGTCTTGCAACAACACGTGTTTGTCAATTTCCACCGATATGTCAGACACTTTCAAGCAGTGCAATCCGCAATGGCTCACGTTATCGCTCCTTTTGTTTTTAATCGTCTAAATGCCGCAAAATATAATCCATATATTTGTTCCAATCGTAACGAGAAAGCACGTGTTTTCCATGCCGACGATGGTACGCCACGCCGCCTTCTTGGTACGTAACAACATCACCGGGCAAGCAATTCTCGTGCACCAAGCCAACCAAGCCTTGTTTTTCCCACATTTCCGAGGCGGCACACGTTGCCAAAAACTCCGAGTTGGGATCTGCCCAGTCATCCATACTGCCCGAAGCCACATATAAATGCCGTGGTGCAATCGTAGCCAACAAATAATGTTGGTCAAATCCGTCTTGCACGTTGGTGTTAGCATAATTCAAAAAGTTAGGTGCAAACCACGACGGAACATTTTTTGCCAAATATTCCAACGGTTCACCACACTGACCATAGGGTCCCGGGGTTTTCAAAACACCGGTTCCACCGCGCGCTAACGCAGCACCACAGCATCCCGAATCGTTGGAAATAACATATTTAAAGCGTTCGTCCATCATGCCGGCAACCAACGCCGTTTTTCCCAAGCGAGAATGTCCGATCACCGCCACGTTGTCGGCATCCACCGACGGCAATGTCAAAGCATAGTCCAAAACGCGGCTTGCGGCCCATGCCCATAAACTGATTTTGCCCGCCATGTTTTTGTGTTCCTCACGGGCTTTTGGCGGGAACATCACGGTTGCCAAACCTTTGTCCCAAACCGAATAATCGGGTTGAACATCTGTATAACAAAACGAGATCACATCAAACCCTCGGTCGGCAATCTCTTCCGAAGGGCAACGCAAAGTAGGTTGTCCCGCTTGAAAATCAACGTGTATAAACAAGGGTCGCTTTTTGCCATCCTCATGCAAAAAACGATAAACAGGGAATGTGTGTGAACCATATTCGGTAGTAACGGTCATATCCACCGTCGACGGACCCGCAACGCCTTCACAAAACGACATTTTTACGTCGCGCGGTTCACTCACCGAAACCTCATACGGCGTTTGCGGCATTTTGCCGTACATTTTTTCCAACAAAATCTCTTTCATTTCTTCGCGCGATTTCAGCGGCGGAAGATTTCGCTCTTTGAGCATTTGTTGAATACCCATCTTTGCCATCCCCAGTTGCTATTAAAGTAGTAGTTTTTCACGTCCCTCTCCAAGGACATATTATAAACCCGCTTTTCACAAGCAAGCTTCTAACCGTTGTAAATTTTGTTCCATGGCGACCAACCACACATCTTTGGCCAACACTCCCGCCAACGGTTTTGTTGCGCTGTCCCACGTCACCACGGCGGCTTTTGCAGCATAATCACTTAACGATTCATACGCCACGGGATATTGGCTGTCATATAAAAACAGCACCGCTTTGTTTTTGATTTTTTCGGAAATTTCCGCCAACTGTGCCGCCGAAGCGCCTTCATCTTCACCCAACGGAACAACCCCCACTGTTTCAAGCCCCAAATCCTCAGCGGGATACGCCACCGAATCGTGAAACAAAACCGCTTGTGTAAACGGCAAAACTATTTGTTTTAATCGTTTTTGTATCGCTTCTATTTTGCCGATATATTCTGCTGCATTGCGCGTATATTCTGCCGCGTGAGCAGGGTCAACTGCACATAACCCTTCGCACAAACGTTGCACCTGCTTTGCATACCGCAACGGACTCATCCAAACATGCTCGTTTGCCGTGTGCTTGTGGTCGTGATCGTGGTCGTGTTCACAAAAAGCTTCTTGCAATACAATTCCTTCCGAAGTATCCACGCGCGGCAAATCCGACAAAGTCGACAATGTTGGCGTCAAAAAACTTTCGGCTCCTGCGCCGTTAAGTATCAACACATCCGCATCGGAAAGCCTCATACGTTCGGCGGGGGATAGTTGATAATCGTGCACACATCCCGCTGTCGGTTGCGTCAAACAAGAAACCGTAACCCCTTCGCAATCACCAACCACTTGCAGCGCCGCCGTATACATGGGGAAAAAACTTGCCACCACCGAAATTTCATCGGCCGCTCTTTGCGGTTTTTGCACTCCTAAAAGTGCCGTTAAGCCAAGCGAGATCACTAAAACCCCCGTAAGCAAAGCCGATATCGCGCCATACCGCGTTTTCAAGCAAGATTCCCCCTTTCCTTTTTCTCTCTTTTGAGATTATGGTAAGTCTTTGCCAACAAAAAGTCAAGAAAATCCTTGTCAGCCGAAAGAAAATAAGGTATACTTTATAGTATGGAGTAGTTTTGAGAAAAGGAGGGAGAGTTTGTGAACTTCAACTTACCCGACGGCTCTCCCTTTGTGGGGAACGCCGCCGCCAAAACGTTGCTGTCTGCGCAAATCGATAAAGGTTCGTTCCCACACGCCATTCTCATCGAAGGCGCCGTCGGTAGCGGTCGCCGCACGTTAGCGCGGTTGTTGGCCGCCGCCGCGTTGTGTACCGATAGCGGGCATCGTCCATGCGGCACATGCTCTGCTTGTCGCAAAGCGTTTAGCGGGAACCATCCCGACATTACAGAACTTGGCGGCGAAGGCGAGGCACGTTCTTTTCACATCGACGTGGTACGTACCTTGCAAGAGGACGCCTACATCCTTCCCAACGAATCGGCAAAACGCATCTTCATTCTTGCCAATGTCCAAAATATGACAGAACAAGCTCAAAACGCCTTGCTCAAAATTTTGGAAGAGCCTCCCGCTCACGTTTTGTTTGTTCTCACGTGCGAACAACGTTCCGCTTTGCTGGAAACGGTTTTATCACGTGTTTTCACCGTCTCGCTCGGCGGCGTCACCACCGAAGAAGCGCTCGGCGTTTTACAAGCACGCTTACCCGATAAATCGGCAGAAGAACTTTCTCGCGCCGCCACACTGTGGGGCGGAAACATCGGACAAGCGCTACTCGGTCTTCAAGACGGCTCCTACTGCGAAATTCTCGACATTCTTCCCGCTTTGGCGGCAGGGCTCACCGCACCAAACGAGTTGTCGTTGCTTCTTGCTACCGCTCCGCTCGAAAAACGCAAAGACGCTGTCCCTGCGGTTTTAAGCGGTTTGCAACTCATCTTCCGCGATGCGCTGGTTGCCAAAACCGGCAACCCCTCGTTTTTGGGCACCTGCCCCGAGGCATCGAGGACATTGGCACAAACCCTCACCGTTCCGCGGTTGCTTGCCTTGCTGTCAACAGTAGAGGACTTGCAAAAAGCGCGTCTTCGCAATATTAACCACACATTGTTTATTACCCTTTTATGTTCCCGCTTGCGGCGCGCCGCAGGGCGGTAATCCCCAAAAGAAAGGTTGGATATATCTCATGACCGACGTTATCGGAATTCGTTTCAAAAGCACCGGCAAAATCTACTATTTTGCCGCCAACGGTCACACCTTCAAAAAAGGTGAGTACGCCATTGTCGAAACTTCTCGCGGCATCGAATGCGGCGAAGTTGCCATGGAAAACAAACCGTTGGACGACACCCAAATCCCGCAACCGCTCAAACCCGTTGTTCGCGCTGCAACCGAAGAAGATATTCGCCGCGCCGCCGAACTGGCAACGCGGGAAAAAGAAGCGTTGGCTTTATGTGCCGAACGGGTTGCCGCCCATAAGTTGGAAATGAACCTCATCGGCGCAGAATGTGCCTTCGATAATTCCAAAATTCTTTTTTACTTCACCGCTGAAGGGCGCGTGGATTTCCGCAACCTGGTCAAAGATTTGGCAGGATTGTTCCACGCCCGCATCGAGCTGCGCCAAGTCGGTGTTCGCGACGAAGCCAAACTGTTGGGCGGTTTGGGCATTTGCGGTCGCCCGCTTTGCTGCGCACAATTCCTTTCGGATTTTCAACCGGTCTCCATCAAAATGGCAAAAGAACAAGGCTTGTCACTCAACCCCACCAAAATCTCGGGTTCGTGCGGCCGTCTTATGTGCTGTTTAAAATATGAGCAAGATGTCTATTCCTCTCTCCTTAAAATCACGCCCAAACAAGGCGCTTTGGTCAACACGCCCGAAGGCCGCGGCACAGTGGTCGAAGTAGATTTGCTTGCCGGCAACCTAAAAGTGCGGTTGGAAAAATCGCCCGATTCCCCACCCGTAACATTTACCCGCGACGACGTCAAAACCATCAAAGACGGCCACACCAAAGTGGAAAAAGCCGAACTCGACGAATTAGCCGATCTGGAATAAGGTGAAAAAATGGAAGTTATCATTTGTTTAATTTTATCCGCCGCTGTTTTGTTGTTGCAACTCGTTTTATTGCTGCGCAAGCCCCAGGCCGATACGCGCTTGGAAGAAACCGAACGCCGCTTACGTGAAGAACTGCGCAGCACGCGTCAAGAACTTAACGATGCGCTCAAAGAAATGAACCGCATTTTGGCAGAAGGCCAAAAAGAAACACTGAAAGTTTCGGGCGAATACCAAGAAAAATTAAACACGTCGCTTACCAACGCCGTGCGCGGTCTGCAAGAAAGCAACGAAAAGAAATTGGACCAAATGCGCGCCACGGTCGACGAAAAGCTTCAAAGCACGTTGGAAAAACGCTTGGACACCAGTTTTAAAACCGTTGGCGAACAGTTGCAAAGTGTGTACAAATCGCTTGGTGAAATGCGCGAACTGGCTGGCGGTGTCAGCGAACTGCAGCGCGTGCTGACCAACGTCAAAGCCCGCGGCACGTGGGCAGAAGTGCAGCTCGGCAACATTTTGGAACAAACTCTCACCTCCGAGCAATACAGCCAAAACGTGTCGGTTCGCAACAACCGCGAACTGGTGGAATACGCTGTCAAAATCCCCTCTCGTGATGAAGACGGCACGTTTGTTTGGTTACCCATCGACTCCAAGTTCCCGCAAGAAGACTATGTGCGTTTGTGCGACGCCGCCGAACAAGCCGACAAAGAGGCAACCGAAGCAGCGGCAAAAGCGTTGGAACGCACGCTGCGTAACGAGGCAAAAACCATTGCCGACTTGTATATTGAAGTTCCCAAAACCACCGATTTTGCCATTTTGTTTCTTCCCACGGAAGGTCTGTACGCCGAAGTGCTGCGCCGCCCGGGTTTAATGGAAGATTTACAAAACAAATACCGCGTCATGGTGTGCGGCCCCACCACTATCACGGCCTTTTTGAACACGTTGCGCATCGGCTTCCGCACCGTAGCGTTGGATAAACGTGCCGCCGAAGTGTGGAAGGTGCTTGGCGCCGCCAAAGCGCAGTACGATAAGTTTGAAGGTCTGCTCGACAAAGCGAAAAAGAAGATTACCGAAGCAGGTGATGTACTCGAATCTGCGCAACACCGCAACGATATGATCCTCAAAAAACTTCGCAACGTCGAAGAGATCGAAAGCATGCAAGCCGACTCGCTTCTCACCCTGACCGTCGACACTCAATCCTTTGACGACACCGCCGAATAACCCTGTTTTTCAGAAAGCGAACTAAACCGTTTTGGTTTTGTTCGCTTTTTCTCTTGTTTTTTCAAAAACACTGTGCTACAATGTGGAAAAAAGCAGGTCCCAAGGAGGTTTTTTGCTATGTCTTTCGTGTTAAAAAATTCGCTTTGCACATACGATGAGAAAGGTCAACCCTATTCCCTTTCAATAGAAAAGGATGCACCCTATTATCATTTAAGCGGACAAGCCGACAAAAACGGCTATGCCATCACGTTCAGCGGCACCCGCGCCTATATTAACACTCCCTCCGTGCGTACTTTTTCTTTGCAATTCAATTTGCTGCACGTCGAAACCCACTGCAAAGGTTTTGAGGAAACGTTTGTGGTACTGTTTGGTTACGACCGCTTTACCCGCCGCGGCTATCAATTGGAACTCACACACATGGCCGACAACACCACCCGTGTTCGCCTTCTCAAACGCGATGGTCAAAAGCGCGAAACACTCAAAGAGAAAATCTACCCGCTAACACAAGAGTGCGATGTTAAATATCCAGTCACCCTCACCGTCACCGACAACGCCATGCACTGTGAATTATCGGATTGTGTGTTCGACTGCGACATCGAGGTTACTCGCGGCAAAATCGCCTTCACGCGGGAAGCGGCATTCCGCGAACTGGTCGTTTCCGACCTTGTATTCCAAACCGAAGAAATTAAAGAACAAAAACAAGCCGAATACACCGTGGTACTCCCGCGCGATAACGGTGCCGAACTCCCCTACGAACTCACCCTCACTCTTTCCTCCCTTGGCGAGGGTGTTACCAAAATCGACTATGTTTTCGGCGGTGGCTTGTGGGGCAGAACACCGGTGGAAAAAGTCCATGGCGAAGTGTGGGCAACCCCCTATAACGATATCACCGGTTTATATGTAAAACTCAACGACCAAAAACGCCTGTATATGGAAAACGGTACGTTCCGTGTGCTCGACTCCAACTACATGCCCAAAGACGGCGTTGCCGGCGAATCCTACGCCGCCACCCGCGTAAACAACGTGTACCGTGCCGTTATGACTGTGTTAGAAGCCCCGCTTTGCGGCTCGTTTTTGGTAAACGATTTCGGCAAAGTGGAAGAAATTACCGTCGGTTACGATAATTTTTTGGGTTTCGGCGCCGAGTTTTATGCCGGTGAACGGCAATTTGTCTACGACACAAACGGCAATTTGTTATATAACGGCAAACCGTTAGATACCGAGTTTTCCATCGATGTCAAATCGCCGCTTAATAAAGCGTTGGCAGATGCCATCCCCGAAACCGCTGTAAACCGCGAAGCAATCATCCACCACTTAGAAGGCAACCACTATTTTTATACCGAAACTGAAAACGATTTCTTTGTGGACGTGCGCAGCACCCACGGCACGGAATTTTTGTCGGTAAACGTTTCGTTGCAAGATGCGTTTTTACGCCCTATCAAAAAACTTATCGCGACCGCCAAAGATATCCCCAACCAATATGCCAAGGCCGCAGCCAAAAGTTTTGGAATTCATTTGGAACCGTTGCCGCTCGGCGTTTATCATTTATCCGTCGAAATTTGCTATTTCGGCAAAGTGGTCAAAGAGCACCATTCAGCGTTTGAGGTTATCGACCCGAACAGCGAAATCTCTCCGCAAGAAGCCAGCGGCATTTTCGACGGTCACGTCGGCGATGCTGCCCCCATGGGTCTTACCACATTTTGTCCCGACCCGTGGTCATCGCTTGCCGATTTCAACGTCGGTCACTACATTCACGTTGCACAAGTTTTGCCTTGTGTGGCAAATGAACGTCGCGTTTGGGAAGTGTATCCCTTGTTCAAACGCAAACTCTTTGCGTGGATGAACACTCGCGCCGTGCGCCGTGAGGATATTTTGGACGGCACCACCCTTTCCATGGGTGTTACCCAAAACGCCGACTATATCTACAACTCAACCCCCGCATTCGAAGAAAACGCACTCGCACCGCGCTATGACTTTTTTGTATTCTCCACATTCAAACAACACCTACTGGGTCTGCTTGAACGGTACTTGGAAATCCATCCCGAAATCAAACAAGAACTCGGTCTCGGCAACGTGCGCGAATCGTTTACGCTGGAGGAATATAAAAACTTTATGCACCGTTGCGTTGGGGACTTTGTCGATTTCTGCCTGCCGTTAATGGAAGAAAAACAAAACGCCGCGTGGGCAGAAATCAAAAAAGTCAACCCCAAAGCCAAGCGTATGTCCTACGGCATTTATAACCCTTATGTTTCCACCTATGTCGGTGCATATTCTGCGCGGTGGTACGGTGCTAACCCCTTTAAGGCTTACGAGTTTGCCGACGGTTACCAACAATTCGAAGACTATCCTCACGATTGCAACTATTCCACCACTCGCGGTGCTTGGGGGCTTACCACCGCCAAATTATTAGACCCGCGTGCTAAACTGTATCCCGAACTGTACGATTCGTTCCGCGAAGGCTGTCCCGATACCGCCATCGCGTGTTCACGTCCGCCGGTAGGGTACTTCCCCTGTAAACCGTATTTGTGCACCACCCAAGTATACGAATACATTTTTAACACTGCTCGCTATGCGGTCGAGCAAGGCGGCTATGATTATTGGCGTGATTACGGTATCATGATGTATAGCCTATATGTAATGGACCCCAAACCCAAACTGGATGAATTTATGCCCGCTTGGGGTATCGCCATGGATAACAAACCGGCAAAGCCCAAAAAAGGTGCCGCCTTCCTATACGAAATCACGTCGCAAGACGACCGCTTCGACCCCGACAAAAGCATGAACCGTGCCAGCGGTGGCGGATATGGTTGGAACGGCCACTGCATCCACAACATCAGTGATGCCGGTCTCGGTTTTGTCAACCTTCGTTTGCGTGAAGCAGGCTTGCCCGTCAATAGCGTTGTCAACTACGCAGGACTTGCACACCTCACACCCGAAAACTGCGACATGTTAGTATTGCCTTCGCTCAAAAATGCCGACAAAAAGGTAATCGACACTCTGCGCAAATTACATGCAGCAGGTGTTCCGCTGATTGCCACCCACGACGTCACCGGTCTGGAAGATCTTTTCGGTGTCACAGAAAATCGCCATGTTGACACCTTCACTTCTCTCACCGACGGCAAAACGATTGAACCCATCGTTTCGGTACAAACCGAAATCTTCTACGATGCCGTCGATGCCGAGGTGTTGCTAAAAACCAATAACAACACCCCCGTTCTCCTTCGCAAAGGCAACGCGGTGCTCATCAACGCCCCCGTTTGCCAAATCGGTATCGACAGTTTTTATCACGCTTTGTATATCACGGCGCATAACATCAGCGCGCTCATCGAAAACACGCTCACCGATACCCTGCGCAACCTTTCCACGTCGGAATACCTTGCCCCTAAACGTTGTGGCATCACACCCTTTGTCAACGAAAAGGGCGAGGATATGTTGTTGCTCATCGACTATTCCAAAGATTTAGACGATGCCACATACGAAAAAACAAAACCCGTCACCGTGCAACTCCCCGCAGGCTACACAGACGTTGTCGGTGTTTACGGCGCCGACGAAATCGGCAAATCTTACAAAAACGGCACCCTTTCCAAAGTGTGTGTTGACATGCTCCGTCAACAATCCGTGCTGTTAAAATTAGTCAAATAATTCATAAAACAAAACAATCCCGCAACCGACAGGTTGCGGGATTGTTTTTACCATTTTATTCGTTTCATCAAATTAAGTAATGGCGGCAATAAAAGAAGTTGTACCACCGCCATCACCGCCGCTTGCGGTAAGCGTGTCAGCAACACAGGACCATACGCAGCACCTTTGGTAGAGGTTAATACAATCCAAAACGACGTCAAAAACAAACTGCACACCGTTTGTGCAGCAGTACCCAAAACCACACGCGAAAAACGGCTGTTTTTCCAAAAACAAAAACCATAAAACAAGCCAATTAACGCTGCCGTCACCGTATACCCGGGAAAATACGGACCAATCGGGAAAAGCAACGCCCCAATCACATCGCTAAGTCCGTGTACCAAAGCCCCGCCAAGCGGACCATAAAGATAGGCGGCAGCCGCAACCGGAATAAACGAAAACCCAATGCGGGTAATCGGTGTGTTTACCGACAAAAATCGTGTTATCACCACATCCAGCGCAATCAGCATTCCGCATAACGTCATGGTTTTGATGGTTTCTTTTTTTGACACAAAAATTCCTCCTTTTTACATTCCGTATCGTCGGCATAAAAAGGAGAAATTCTCATTTGTTATGTCTCGACAGCGGGATGCGACCAATGTACCGCAAGATATCTCTTTTCGTCCGCAGGGCAACTCCCCGTCCCCACGGCACTTAACGCACATCGGTCTACTCTGTTGTTTTATTTTATCCCCATACAGGGGATAAACATCAGTTAAGAACAAAAAATTGTTCGTACCACAAAATGAACGTATAAATCGTCCAAATCTTTTTCATATTCAGCGCCTTGCCCTGTTTGTGGTCTTCAAGCAGCGCCATAATCGCCTCTTTTTGGAAAAACTTGTCGGCAATATCACTTGAAAACGCGGCTTTCACACGTTCGTAATATTCATCTTGCCGCAACCAATCGTTAAGCGGCACCGGGAAGCCAAGTTTCTTTTTATGCGCGGTTTTTTCCGGCAATTGTCGTAACGCAGCGGCGCGCAACGCCACCTTGGTGGTGTTTCCGTCAATGCGGTGTTTGGTCGGCAATGTTACTGCCAACTCCAACATTTTTTTGTCCAAAAACGGCACCCGTAATTCAAGCGAGTTTGCCATGCTCATGCGATCTGCTTTTTGCAAAATGTCATACAACATCCACGTTTGCATATCCACATACTGCAATTGTGTCGGCTCGTCAAGATGCGCCACTTTCTCAAAATGTTTGCGCGAAAGTTCCACAGGATCACACGGTGTACCGGGGTTTTTCAAAAATTTTGCGCGTTCTTCTTTGGTAAACACATAGTTTGCGCGCATAAACCGTTCATACGGTTTCATTGCCCCACGAATGGCAAATCGTTTGCCTTTTACACTGTCAGGCAACCGTCGTGCAATCGCCGCAACCCCTTTGCGAATAAACCGCGGAATACGGCTGTATTTTGAAAAATGTCCGCCTTCCAAATACATGGGGTACCCGCCAAACAACTCATCGGCACCCTCGCCCGAAAGCACCACTTTCACATATTTGGCAGCGTTTTCTGCCAAAAAATACAACGGCACTTCCGAAGGATTCGGCAGCGGTTCGTCCATGTAATATTGAATTTTTCCCGCCATGTCAAAATATTGCTTGGCAGAAACTTTATTCGAAATGTTTTCTACGTTAATTACCTTTGAAAATTCTTGGGCAAAAGGCAATTCGCTGTATTTTTCTTCTTCATAGCCCACCGAAAATGTCTTAACGGCAGAAGCCACTTTAGAAACCTCACGCACCACATAGCTGGAATCCACGCCGCTCGACAAAAAGCAACCCACTTCCACATCGCTGATTTGGTGCACCGCCACCGATTCTTTAAATTCGTCGGTAATACGGCGTTCCCATTCTTCCGCCGAAACACGGTTGTCCGCAACAAACTTGTCTGCCACGTCGTAATATTTGTGAATCGTCAGCTCACCGTTTTGCCATTCCAAATATTCACCGTTAAGCAGTTTAAACACGTTTTTAAAAAACGTCTTGCGCATCGGCAAATATTCATAGCACAACCAATCCGGCAACAAATCCTCGTCAAGTTCTTTGACAAACGAAGGATGCGATAAAAAGGATTTTATTTCCGAGCCAAACATAAACTCGCCGCCGTTTTGATAATAATAAAACGGCTTAATCCCAAAAATATCGCGAGCGCCAAACAATTTTTTCTGCACGCTGTCCCACACGACAAACGCATACATACCGCGCAACCGTTGCAACAACTCGGCGCCGTATTCCTCGTACCCGTGCAACAACACTTCCGAGTCGCTTTTGGTTTTAAAAACGTGTCCCGCGGCAATCAAATCTTCGCGCAACTCACGATAGTTATAAATCTCCCCGTTAAACACCAGCACTTTGGTACCGTCTTCGTTTTGAATCGGTTGGCTGCCGCCTTCCAAGTCAATAATCGATAACCGCCGAAAACCAAGTGCCATATCCTCGTCGACATAATAGTCGGCCTGGTCAGGTCCACGGTGAATAATTCTGTCCGCCATTGCTTTAATCACGGCGTGTCGGTCACCGCCAAAGCCGTTGGCAAAAAATCCTGCAAAACCGCACATTGGCGGCACCTCCTTGCTTTTTTACGGTATATCAGTCGCGTAAACTCTTGTTTCCAAAATACCGCGCATACTTTTTAAAATAGCTTGCTTGGTTTTTCTGAAAATATATCCACCGCTTCAAATTGCGGTCTTGTTTATAGTATAACGAACGGCACAGTTTACCTTTGCGCAACAGTTTACGCGCCGTCTTTTTGAGCTCCTCGTCTTGAACGTACTCAAAAATCAATTGTTTGGGAATCAGTGTCCACAACGTTTCTCCGTTGGCAATTGTGCACTCCACAGGCTTGTTAAGTAACACGTCTTCCACCAAATACTGCGCCAAATTGTAGCCTTCGGCAGTCACAAAAAAGCTGCTTCTGCCTTGGCGCGGGTTGATTTCAAACAACTTGTATTGTCCGTCGCGGCTGTCCAATTTCAAATCAAAATTGGCAAACCCAACGTATCCGATATCTTCCAAAAACGCTTTGATTTGCTTGGAAAGTTGACGGTCTTCCGCGGGGATAATGGCAGCATAACTACCAATCCCCTCGGGCGAGTGTTCTTCCAACAACGGTTGTCCCAATGCCATCAAGCGCACCTTTTTGTCCTTGCCGCTGTAACAGTTCATCACCCGCATGTGACTGTCGTCACCCGGAATGTATTCTTGCACAATCAAATGGTCTTGATACGTCGAACCGTAAATTGCAGTAACAATCGCATCAAATTCTTCTTTGTTCTCGGCAATAAACACTTTTTTCTTGTGCGGGAACCGACAGTTCCAATACGCCACGCTGTTCGAAGGCTTAATAATCACCGGAAAAGCAAACGGCACTTCGGCGGTTTGATAACTGTTCACGGTCACTGTCATCGTTTTGGGATAGGAAAAACCGTATTTTTCACACAACCCGTAAAACGATTCTTTGGTTTCCAGTTGAGTCAACAATGTCTGGTCGACGCACGTAAAGCGATACCGATCTTTAAGCGCCTCTTGGTTGCGCACCAACAAACGCATGTAGTTGTCACCACACGGCACCAACAACAACGGCATATCTTCGGGGTAACGGTCGGCAAAATCCAACAACGTTTTGCAAAACACGTCGTCCTCTTCCAAACGAGGTTCCACCACTTCCACCGAAACAATACGGCTGTTAGAAGTAGCACCCAATCGGCCTTTCCCAATCGCCACCGAGGCAATGCCATAAGCTTCGTGAAACGAACGCGCCATACCGTAAACGTTCACATCACTGCCCAACAACACCGGAACAAACGGTTCCATACAAAACACCCTCTTACGAATTGATAGAGTAGTTCGGAGCTTCTTTGGTAATGGAAATATCGTGCGGATGGCTTTCTTTCAAGCCGGCACCGGTAATGCGAACAAATTGTCCTTTTTCTTGCAATTCTTCAAGCGTACGGCAACCGCAATAACCCATACCCGAGCGCAAACCGCCCATCAATTGATACACAGTATCGGCAAGCGGTCCTTTGTACGGCACACGACCTTCCACGCCTTCGGGAACCAGTTTTTTGTTGTCTTCTTGGAAGTAACGGTCTTTACTTCCCTTTGCCATCGCGCCAAGGCTGCCCATACCGCGATATACTTTAAATTGACGACCTTGGTACAATTCGGTTTCGCCGGGCGATTCTTCACAACCCGCTACCAACGAACCAACCATCATCACGCTGGCACCTGCGGCAATGGCTTTCACCAAGTCACCGGAATATTGCAAACCACCGTCGGCAATCACCGGAATACCGTAGCGTGCCGCCATGCAAGCCGCATCGTACACGGCCGTAATTTGCGGAACACCAATACCCGCAACCACACGGGTCGTACAAATCGAGCCGGGGCCAATACCTACTTTAATCGCATCTGCACCCGCTTCAATCAACGCTTGTGCCGCCGAAGCGGTGGCAATGTTACCGGCAATAAGCGGCGTATTCGGGAAAGCCGCTTTCACTTTTTGAATGCAGTTAAGAATATTTTGACTGTGTCCGTGAGCAGAGTCTAAAACCAGCACGTCAACTTGCGCTTTCACTAATTCCGCTGCACGCTCCAACACGTCAGATGTAGTGCCAATGGCCGCTGCGCACAACAACCGTCCCGAAGCATCACGAGCAGAGTTGGGATATTTAACGGCTTTCTCGATATCTTTAATGGTGACCAAACCTTTTAACATGCCGTTTTCGTCCACAATGGGCAACTTTTCAATACGGTGTTTGCGCAAAATTTCTTGCGCTTCTTCCATGGTGGTACCCACCGGTGCGGTCACCAAATTTTCTTTGGTCATCACGTCTTCAATGCGTTGCGAGAAATCGGTCAAGAATCGCATATCACGGTTGGTGAGAATACCAACCAATTTGCCGTCACGGCAAATCGGCACACCCGAAATGCGATATTTGCCCATCAATGCGTTGGCATCTTCCACCAAATGGTCAGGAGACAAGAAAAACGGATTCACAATAACGCCGTTTTCGGAACGTTTTACACAATCGACTTGGTCGGCTTGCGCTTCAATCGACATGTTTTTGTGAATAACACCAATACCACCCTCACGCGCAATCGCAATGGCCATGCGATTTTCCGTTACAGTATCCATCGCCGCAGTCATCAACGGCGTGTTAAGTGTAATAGTTTTGGTAAGTTGTGTTTTCAAACTCACGTCTTTGGGAAGAACATCCGACTTTGCGGGGATCAACAACACGTCGTCAAATGTCAAACCTTCTTTTAAAAATTTTTCTCCGACATTAGGATTTACCATAATTTTCTCTCCTTCTTTATTCATCGTCACCAAGTTTAAGTACGGCCATAAACGCTTCTTGCGGTACTTCCACACTGCCAAGTTGCCGCATCCGCTTTTTACCTTCTTTTTGTTTTTCAAGCAATTTCTTTTTGCGGGTAATGTCGCCGCCATAGCATTTAGCCAACACGTCTTTGCGCATGGCGCGTACGGTTTCGCGAGCAATCACCTTCCCGCCGATAGCCGCTTGAATCGGCACCTCAAACAACTGCCTGGGAATATTGTCCCTCAGTTTTTCGCACAACCGTCTGCCGCGAGCATAAGCGCTCCCTGCAAACACAATAAACGATAACGCGTCCACCACGTCGCCGTTGAGCAAAATATCCAGCTTGACCAACTCAGATTTTTGGTATCCTTTCAGTTCATAGTCAAAACTGGCATAACCCTTTGTGCGGGATTTCAGCGCGTCAAAGAAATCGTATACAATTTCATTGAGCGGCATCTCATAATGAATATCCACGCGTGTTTGGTCCAAATATTTCATATCACGGAAAACGCCGCGCCGTTGCTGGCACAACTCCATAATATTTCCCACATAATCCGAAGGCGCCAAAATATGCGCATCGGTAATCGGTTCTTCCGCCATGGCTATCGTACCGGGGTCGGGGTAGTTGGTGGGGTTGTCAATATATGTCACTTCCCCATCCGTACTCGTAATACGGTAAATAACACTGGGGGCGGTGGTAATCAAATCCAAGTCGTATTCTCTTTCCAGACGCTCTTGAATAATCTCCATATGCAAAAGCCCCAAGAACCCACATCGAAAACCAAAACCCAAAGCCACCGACGTTTCGGGTTCAAAGGTAAGCGAGGCATCGTTAAGCTGTAACCTCTCCAACGCTTCGCGCAAATCTTGATAATGCGCTCCGTCAGCGGGGAACACGCCGCAAAACACCATGGGGTTTACCTTGCGATACCCCGGCAACGGCTCGGCAGCAGGTTTTGCCACTGTCGTCACCGTATCACCCACGCGCGCGTCGTGCACGGTTTTAATGGAAGCGGCAATATAACCCACTTGCCCCGCATGCAAAGCTTCGCACGGTTCCAAACATCCCGCGCGCATAATGCCAACTTCCACCACGTCAAACGTGGCTCCTGTCGCCATCATACGAATGGTGTCTCCTGTGCGAACAACGCCTTCTTTCACGCGAATATAAACAATAACACCTTTGTAGCTGTCATAATAACTGTCAAAGATCAGCGCTTTCAGCGGCGCATCGTCCGTGCCGCTCGGCGGTGGGATTTGCCCTACGATTGCTTCCAACACTTGCTCAATGTTAATACCTTGTTTGGCCGAAACCAGCGGGGCGTTCGAAGCATCAATTCCAATAATATCTTCAATTTCTGCCCGTACTTCTTCCGGTCTGGCAGAGGGCAAATCAATTTTGTTAATCACCGGCACAATCTCCAAGCCGTGTTCCACCGCCAAATAGGTGTTGGCAAGCGTTTGTGCCTCAATCCCTTGCGAGGCATCCACAATCAAAATGGCACCTTCACAAGCCGCCAACGACCGTGACACCTCATAGTTAAAGTCCACGTGCCCGGGCGTGTCAATCAAATTAAACACATACGTTTCGCCGTCATCGGCATCGTAAGAAACGGTCACCGCATGCGCTTTAATGGTAATACCGCGCTCACGTTCCAAGTCCATGCTGTCAAGCAACTGTTCTTCCATGTCGCGTTGCGCAACCGCGCGTGTTTTTTCCAAAATGCGGTCCGAAAGCGTGGTTTTTCCATGGTCAATATGTGCTATAATGCAAAAATTGCGGGTATGTTCTCGTAAATCGGCCATGTTGTCACCTCACCTCACACACAAACGGCGTCCCGTCGGCTTTCACCGGTTGACCACTTTCGTCAAACGATATTTCGCCAATTTCGGAATGAGTATATTTGCGTATATCGCGCAATCGAAACTCATCTCCCGCCGTAGCAAAAGTGATCGCCACCCCGTGCCGCTTCGCGCGACCGGTACGCCCGATTCGATGCAAATAATATTCGTTTTCTTCGGGAATATCGTAGTTAAACACCGCTTCTACGTCGTCCACATCAATGCCGCGAGCCGCCACGTCGGTAGCCACCAATATTTCAAATTTTCCTTTGCGAAACCCTTCCATCACGCGGTTCCGTTGACCTTGCGGAATATCACCATGCAGACAATCCACCGAAAGTTGCCGCTTTTGCAATTGCTTTGTCAACCATTGCACGGTACTTTTGCGGTTACAAAACATCATCACCCGCCGCAGATCCAGCGACCGTATCAACGAACACAGCAACTCCGGACGATCAGTATCCTCCGCCATTAAAACATATTGCGCAATGTCCGGTCGCGCATCGCCTTCGGCTTCCACGGTAATTTCCACCGCATCACGTTGATATTCCCACGCCACGTTCATAACCTCGCGAGAAATGGTGGCGCTGAACAACGCCACTTGCGTGTCTGCGGGGGTAGCATTCAAAATTTTTCGCACATCGCGAACAAAACCCATTTTCAGCATTTCATCCGCTTCGTCCAAAACGGCCGTATATACGTTGCCAAGCCACACCGTCCCGCGGTTCATGTGGTCAATCAACCGTCCGGGAGTAGCAACCACTATTGTCGGCTTCTTTTTCAGGGCGTCCAACTGGCGGTTGATAGGTTGTCCACCATACAACGCAACAATTCTCACCTCGGGCATAAACGCCGCTAATTGCTTCAAATCGTCGGTAATCTGTATGCATAACTCCCGCGTGGGACAAACTACAATAGCTTGAATATCCTCGCAATCGGGGCGGTAACATTCCAACAGCGGAATACCAAACGAACACGTTTTCCCCGTGCCGGTAGGTGCCTTGGCAATCACGTCGCGCCCTTCAAGCAACGGCAAAATCGCCTGACTTTGAATCGGCGTCGGCTCAAAAAAACCCATGCCGGAAAGCGCCCGCATTAACTCGGGACGTAATTCCAACACGTCAAATCCTGTTTTTTCTGCCATTGCCGACCCTGCCTTTGCGATTTTTTGGTATATTTTTGTTAGTATACCACAAAATCATGCTTCAAGCAATACCCAATCCTCAGAAAATTTCAACTTGTATACCCATCCATCAACAAGGCAAACGCCTCCTCGTTCTCCCACGTCACTCCTTCTTTAAGGCGCTCTTGTTCTTCTTTGGGCAGCGAAGAAACAAACACATCGTAAATTTCCATCGGCTCACGGTTCACGCCGTCAAACCGCGCCAATTTTCCTTCCCAAATCCCCAAATACGGCGTTGTCTGTTGCTTTTCCACCTGCTCACCGTTTGCTTTGGGTTGCGGCAACAACGTGCTTGTCCACGCAGCAACCCCAATCAGCAAAAAACACGCCACCCACACCGGTGTCCACCGCCGCTTTTTTTCGCGTTTTGTTTCCCCCATTGAAATTTCCTCCTGTTTTCTTTTCATATAGTGTGGGCGGGCCTTCGCAAAAATATGTGATGTTTACAATATTGATATTTGACTTTTTGAAAGAAGTGCTTATAATATAGGTATGATAATATTGGGATTTTGTTTGTCAAAAAAAGGAGAACACGCATGAAATTTCAAAAACCCGCTTGGCTCGACCGCTTTTTAACAAAACATAAAAAAGGGCTCTCCATACTTGGAAAAGTGCTTATGTCCATTTTGCTGGTAACAGTTGTTACCGGCTGTATGGTTGCGTGCGTGTTAACGGTTTACGTTGCCACCAACTTTAAAGGACAAACCAATTTGCCCGACGTTGATTCCATCAACAAAAACCAAACCAGTATCATCATGACCCTCAACGAAACCACCGGCCAATACGAAGAATTCGAACGAATCAGCGGCATCAAACGCGTGTTTGTCCCGCTTAACGAACTGCCTGTCAACATGCAAAACGCTGTTATCGCCATCGAAGACGAACGTTTTAACGAGCACTTCGGCGTGGACTGGAAACGTACGATTTCCGCTTTTGCCAACCTCATTTTGCGGTTTAACAACACAGAATACGGCGGTTCCACGCTCACCCAACAGCTCATCAAAGTCATGACCGGCAACGACGACCACTCCATCCAACGTAAAGTTGTCGAAATTTTAACTGCCATCGAAATGGAAAAATACTACACGAAAGATGAAATTTTACAAGCCTATTTAAACTTAATCCCGCTCAGCAGTAACGTAACAGGCGTTGGTGCGGGCGCCAACTATTTCTTCGGCGTCGACGCCAAAGACCTCACCTTGGCGCAATGTGCCGCTTTGGCAAGCATCACCAATAACCCTTCCAAATACGACCCCTATCGTCGTCCGGAAAATCTGCGCCAACGTCAACGCGTGGTGCTGTATAAAATGCACGAACTCGGCTTTATCACCGCCGATGAATACCAACAAGCGCTCGGCGAAGAACTGTATTTCAAAAGCAGCGCCAAATCGTCAGCGGTATCCGACTGGTATACCGATATGCTCATCGACGACGTTGCCGACGCCTTGGTCGAAAAATACGGCTACACCGATTCACAAGCGCGAAACATGATTTTCTATGGCGGTCTCACCATCTATTCTTGCGAGAATCCCGAACTGCAAGCAAAAGTGGAAGCCATCTACGCCAACGAAGAAAACTATCCCGCGTTGCTCCCCAGCGACGAAGTGCAGCCCCAAGCCGCCATTTATATCATGGACTATACCGGTAAAACGGTGGCAGTTGTTGGCGGCCGTGGCGAAAAAACCGCCAACCGCATTTTAAACCGTGCCACCGATTCGCTGCGTCAACCGGGTTCCTCCATCAAACCACTTTCGGTGTATTCCCAAGCCGTACAACTCAACCTGATTCATTTTTCCTCTCAGGTAAAAGACTGCTATATCACCTTAAAAGACGGAACCCTGTGGCCCAAAAACTACAATCAAACCACCCCGCAAGATAGTGGTATCACGCTGGTGGACTATGCCATTCAGTCATCCAAAAACACCGTTCCGGCACAACTAATGCAAACCCTCACACCGGAACGCTCTTTCAAATTTTTGACCACTTCTCTCAACCTTTCTTCGTTGGTAACGTCCGACGGAAAAGGTCACACCGACATCGATTTTGCACCGTTAACATTGGGCGGTTTAACGGCGGGCGTCTACCCGCGCGAGATTGCCGCAGCCTACCAAGTTTTCGGAAACGGCGGCTATTATAACGAACCGTATTCTTTCACCAAAGTCGAACAAAACGGCGAAATCCTTTTGCAAAAAACCTCCACCGCCGTACAAGTGTTGGATGAAAACACCGCTTACATCATGAACCGTTTGTTGCAGCGTGTTGTTTCGGGCAGCAACGGTGCCACCGCAGGTGCTTTGCGCAAAGATTGGAAAGACTGGGAGGTCTTTGCCAAAACCGGTACCACCCAACAAAGCAACGACGTTTGGTTGGTCGCAGGCACCCCAAAATATGTTGCGGCAAGCTGGTTCGGTTACGACAAAAACCAAAAACTCAATAACAAGCAAACCTCGGCCGCCCGCAATTTGTGGAACAAAGCCATGTTGGCACTCCACGAAGGATGCGAACCCATCCCCTTTGTTAACAAAGGCACCACCGTGGAACTCCCCTATTGCTCCGAAACCGGTCAGCTCGCGACCGCCGAATGCCCCAAAACTGCCATGGGTGTTTACAAACCGGAATTCATGCCGGAGTCATGTACCAAGCACGGTGCCGTTGCGGTAACCCCCTCCGGCTCCACCGTGGTTGTCCCCCAATAACCCTTGCTAAATAAAATTCAAAAATTTCGCAAATTCCTCTTGCAATTCCCATAAAACTGTGCTATCATTGTTCTCGCTTACAAGACAACTGTTTTCGGGTGGTGGACACTTTGGGAAATAACCCTTCATCGGAAGACTGGGTTTTAGTACGTGCAGATGCGCTGCCGGAGGTATATCACAAAGTCCTCGCTGCGCAAACCGCTCTAACAACGGGAACCTGCTCTTCTGTCAGCGAAGCCGTTCGAGTGCACGGCCTGTCCCGCAGTGCCTTTTACAAATACAAGGATGCGGTGGCGGTGTATTTCGGCAAAACGGCTTCTTCTTTTGTTACGGTAGAATTGGTTTTGCAAGATTGCCCGGGCGTTTTGTCCGGCCTGCTCGCGGCATTTGCCGAAGCCGGTGCCAACATCAGCACCGTCAACCAAGCCTCACCGGTCGGCGGCAGTGCTGTCGTTTCCATTTGTGCACAAACCGATAACATGTCGGTCTCGTTGGATGTTTTTGCCGATAGATTGTCGCGCGTTCCCGGCGTAAAACGCTTGGCGGCGTTGCGGCAACAAAACGGCTTATCAGAATAGGAAGGTAGAAAAAATGATTTCAATTGCTGTTTTAGGGCACGGTGTTGTCGGTTCGGGCGTTGTCGAAGTGCTGTCAATCAACAAAGACTCCATCGCCCAAAAAGTGAACCAACCCATCACCGTTAAACGGATTTTGGACTTACGCAGCTTCCCCGAACTGCCGTATGCCGAAAAATTCACCACCAACTTCGACGACATTCTAAACGACTCTGAAATCTCGGTCGTGGTCGAAACCATGGGTGGTTTACACCCCGCTTACGACTATGCCAAAGCTGCTTTGTCGGCAGGCAAAAGCGTTGTCACCTCCAACAAAGAGCTGGTTGCCGCCAAAGGCGACGAATTGTTGGCACTTGCTCGCGAACAAAAAGTCAACTTCTTGTTCGAAGCCAGTGTCGGCGGCGGCATTCCGATCATTCGTCCTCTCCAACAATGCCTGGCGGCAAACGAAATCACCGAAATTGCCGGTATCCTCAACGGCACCACCAACTTTATGCTCACCAAAATGGTGCAAGAAGGCATGAGTTTTGAACAAGCCTTGGCACTGGCGCAACAACTCGGTTATGCCGAACGTAATCCTGCCGCCGACGTCGAGGGCATGGACGCTTGCCGCAAAATCTGCATTTTGGCCTCGTTGGCTTTTGGAAAACACATCTACCCCGACCAAGTACATACCGAAGGCATCACTCGCCTCACTGCAGCGGATGTTCGCTGTGCCGACGCGCTCGGTTGTGTTATCAAACTCATTGGTAAAGCCCGCCGTACACAAAACGGTGTCCAATGTTTGGTCGCTCCCATGCTGGTTTCCAAAACCTCTCTCCTTTCCGGCGTCAGCGATGTTTTCAACGCCGTATTGGCTCGCGGTAACGCTGTTGGCGATGTCATTTTCTATGGTCGCGGCGCCGGCAAACTTCCCACCGCATCCGCTGTCGTTGCCGACGTGATCGACGCCGTCAAACACGCTGCCAACCCCAAAGATATTTCGTGGGATAGCGCAACACCAAATTATGTGGAAGATTCCGCCAAAGAGGAATTTTCTTATCTGCTTCGTTTCGAAACCGAGCAAAAAGCGGCGCTTACCGCCCGTTTAACCGACTTGTTCGACGAACTCACCGTCATCGACAGTTGTGAAACGGAAGTTGCTGTCGCAACCGCCCCGCTTTCCGAAAACGAACTGTCCGCTCGTCTGTCTGCCCTCACCGAAGCTGCGCCGGTTTCTTGCCTGCGTATAGCATCGTTGTAATACCCACCCCAAGGAGGTTTTCCCATGTTAATTGTCAAAAAATTCGGCGGTAGTTCTGTTGCCGATGCCGAGCGCGTATTCCGAGTCGCCAATCGCATTGTCGAATCGTATCGCGAAGGCAACGAAGTCGTCGTGGTCGTTTCTGCACAAGGTGACACCACCGATGATTTAATCGAAAAAGCAAACGAAATCAACCCCAACGCCAGCAAACGCGAAATGGATATGCTGCTTTCCGCAGGCGAACAAATCTCCATCGCACTCCTTGCCATGGCGATCGAAAAATTGGGTTGCCCCGTTGTTTCACTGTTGGGCTGGCAAGCCGGCTTCTCCACCAACTCCACGTATTCTGCCGCCCGCATAAAAACGGTTAACACCGAACGTATCCGCGCCGAGCTCGCGCGTAAAAAAATCGTGATTGTCGCCGGCTTCCAAGGCCTCAACAAATACGACGATATCACCACCCTCGGTCGTGGCGGCTCCGACACCAGCGCTGTTGCCATTGCAGCCGCCATGCGCGCCGATCTGTGTCAAATCTACACCGACGTAGAGGGTGTCTACACCGCTGACCCGCGCAAAGTTCCGGGTGCACAAAAGCTCGAAGAAATCACCTACGACGAAATGTTAGAGCTCGCCACTTTGGGCGCACAAGTACTAAATAACCGTTCCGTGGAAATGGCAAAAAAATACAGCATCGAACTGGAAGTGCTGTCCAGCATCGTTGTCGCCCCCGGAACCAAAGTAAAGGAGACCGTAAAAATGGAAAAAATGTTAGTTAAAGGTGTTGCAAAAGATTTAGATATTGCCCGCATCAACATTGTCGGCTTACCCGACGAACCGGGCATCGCATTCCGTGTGTTTTCCCGCGTAGCAAAAGCCCATGTCAACGTCGATTTGATCATTCAATCTGTCGGCCGTGACGGCACCAAAGATATCACCTTCACCGTCAAAAAATCCGATGCACAAAAAACGGTGGATGCGTTGCAAGAATACTGTGACCACCTCAAAGCGAAAAAATTGTTCTTCGAAACCAACATTGCCAAAATCTCGGTTGTCGGTGCCGGTCTCGAAACGCACGAAGGCTTTGCAGCTCGTATGTTCGAAGCCTTGTCCGACAAAAACATCAACATTCAAACCATCTCCACCAGCGAAATCAAAGTTTCCGTTCTCATTGATCAAGCCGATGCCGATGTGGCTGTTTCCTCTGTGCACAATGCACTTTTTGGCGAATAATAGGTTGTAAAAACACAAAAAGCCGCTTTTGCGGCTTTTTCTTTTCGGGAGGTGAACGTGTTGTCCCTTGGCATTTATCTGCACACCCCTTTTTGCGCTACCAAATGTCCTTATTGCGATTTCTATTCCACCACCGCGTTTGGCGAAGACGATTTGGATAGCTATACCCAAGCATTAACCGAAGAAATTTTCCGTTGGGGCAACACGTTGGCACACCCCGCCGACACGTTGTATTTCGGCGGCGGCACCCCCACACTTCTCGGCGGCAAACGCCTTGCGGCGTTAATCCAAGCTGTACGCACCGCCTTTTCTTTGCCCGACACTGCCGAAATCACGCTCGAAGCCAACCCCGCCGACGAATTATCCGCCACATTTTCTGCGTTTGCTGCGGCAGGTGGAAATCGCTTGTCACTCGGTATGCAAGCAGCAGACGATGCACAACTAAACATTTTAGGCCGCCGCCATAAAACAGCGCAAACCGAGCGCACCGTTGTCGCCGCCCAAGCGGCGGGTATTCGCAATCTTTCTCTCGATCTCATGCTCGGTATTGCAGGGCAAACCCCCGCCCATATCAAAACCGCGGTCGAACGTTGCGCCACGTGGGGCGCATCACACGTTTCCGCCTATTTGCTAAAATTGGAAGACGGCACGCCCTACGCCCTCTCACCACCCAAAGATTTACCCAACGAAGACCAAACCGTGCTTTTGTATCACACCGCCTGCGAGGCGTTAGAATCCCACGGTTTTATGCAATACGAAATTTCCAACTTTGCCAAACCGGGCTTTGAAAGCCGCCATAACCTCAAATACTGGCTGTCCGAACCCTATTTGGGTTTGGGCCCTGCAGCCCACTCGTTTGTAAACGGCAACCGTTTTTATTACCCGCGTTCTCTCCCCTCGTTTCTTTGTCACGAAGCCCCTTTGGCAGAAACCCCCGACACCACGCAAATCCCCGAAAACTCTCCCGAAGAATTTGCCATGTTGCGGCTTCGGCTCACGCAAGGCCTCACCGAGCAGGATTTTAAAACCCGCTTTGGTGTCGACATTCCCGCCGTTTGGCGCCAGCGCGCTGCCGCCATGCCTTCCTCGTTAATTGTCAGCAACCCCCACGGCATTCGCCTTACCCGCAATGGTTTTTTGGTATCCGATGCCGTTTTATCTCGTCTGTTATAATCAAAAACCGCCGTAACTTTCGTTACGGCGGTTTTTCTTATCGTTCAATGTCGTAAAAATGTTCTTCCACAAAATCAATAATCGGTTGCGGATCTTCCAAACCGTGCGGGTGATGTCCCATCATGGATTTGCAAACCGCTTTAATGGTTCCGCCGTTTTTTGTGTAATAATCATACAACACTTTTCCGTTTTCGGCATACATAACCACTTTATCCGCATTACCGTATAACAGCAAAATCGGAATTTTGTTTTCCAGCAACTTGTCCATATGGTCAATCGGACTGTTTCTAAAAGAAATCAGCGACGATTTGTTAAATTCATAGGTGTTCAGTATTTCCAGCCAAATTCCCGGCAACACTTCGCATTCGCCCAAACCCGCCAAACTCAAAATGTTCAGCACCGGCGCATCCAAATACAACACGGCAACCAATTCGGGATGAGCAATGGCCAGTTGTGCCGAAAGCAAACCGCCGCAGCTCATGCCCACGGGCACACCACGCTTCTCCAAATGATAGGTTTCGCTCACATATTGCAAAAAAGCAGCCGCGCGTTCCACCACATCGGGAGTTGCCCAACGGTTGTCGTTTTCAATGTAGCAAACGTGGTATCCTTTTTCCACCATCGCTTCCTCAAAATTCGGAAACGCATCAAAATATTCGGCTTTCCACAACCAACGACCGTTGGCGGGAACTTTCGGTTCAATCACAATGGCTTTTCTTCCGTCAAATAAAAACTCGTGTGTAATCGCGTTTTCGTACATAAAGAACTCTCCTTTTTCCGCATGATAGCGGTTTTATTATACCATCATTCTTTTTAAAAAACAAGTACCTTTACGCGTTTTCGCCCTTGTTGCGACCTTTCAAAAACTTCTTAAACGGCACCATCACCAACAACCCTGCCGCCATCAGCAAAAACCACACAAAAACCAGTTTGCTCCAACCAATATCGGCTACGGCATTGGCAAACAACGAAGAAGAAATTGACGCCGCCATATAACTCATAAAATCCAAAAATCCCGTGGCACTCGATACCAATCCCGTGTCACTCAGGCTCGGGCAATACCGACTCCACAACATCGAAGCGGCACATTTTGCGGCAAAAATTGCAACAATGATAAACCCAACGTTCCATACCGCATTTTCAAACAAGAAAGCTCCCAAAAATCCAATTGCGGACAACGCAAACCACAACACAAGCGAGAGATTCATCTTATAACCCATTTTTTCATAAAGAAAAATCGAAACAAACGCCGAAGCCGACCCAATCAAAGTGGAAACCGTAAATAAAACCGCCGAAGTCGAAGCAGAAAAGCCCAAATGCTGTGCAAAATAAGTAGGTAACCAAAACACCACCGTGGTTCGAATAATGCCCGTCAAAACCGAAATCAAAGTAAAGCGGATAATCTCGCGCTCAATCAACACCTTAATTCCGCCACCGTTTTTCTCTGCTTTTTTAAATTGATTATACTTGACCAACCCTTGCTTTTCAAACAACGTAAAAAGCACAAACGCCAAAACCCCCATGATAATAAGAGCTCCGCCGCTTATGTAAAATACCACATGCCACAAAAAGAGCGCCGCCAAAACACCGGCAAGCGGTGAACCGAAAAGCGAGGCAAAATTGTACCCCACACTACACCGCGTAGCATAAATCAAACTGTTGTTTTCTGCCACAACCTTCGTCATAGGCCCATAAATCATCGAAAGCGCAAACCCCATCAACAAATACGAGATATACGGTACCGTAAACGTATCGTCAAAAAGCGCAAACGTAAAATTAAAAATGCCCGCCAAAAACAGACCAACGCTTATCATGTATTTTGCTTTAATACGGTCTCCGATAATTCCATTTATCAACTGCCCAATCGCATAAGTGATAAAAAACACAGACGAAAGCGTACCAATGTTTTCCGTTGTAAATGTGGTACCCAAAATCATCTGCGGAGTAAGCACTCCCAAAATATTTCGCGCAATATACACTGCCAAATACGAAACCGAGCACAAACTCCCTATTTTTATTGCTTTTTTTGCTTCTGCGCTAATTGCCATAAAAAACACCTCAATCCCTAACACTGTGAGAACTTATAACGTCTTTTAACTTATAATAATGCTCTTTTCCGCCAACGTCGATAACGCTTCGCAAAACCGAGCTGATGGCGTCTAAAATCAGCAGTTGCGACATACGTATTTCCGCCGCGCTGCCACTAACAGAAGCCCCACTCGGCGGAGAAACCAACACCTCGTCCGAAATCTTTGCCAAAGGTGAAAACTTATCTCCCGTAACTGCAATAATCGGCACGTCGTTTTTTCGGGCAATTTCCACCGCGTCGATAATTTCTTTGGTTCTTCCCGTAGAGGAAACCGCAATCACCAAACAATCCGCATCTAACATCGTTGCCGAAACAGCACACATCAGCGTATCTTCCACAAAATTTGCAGGAACCCCCAGCTGTATCAGTTGATACCCAAATTCTTTGGCAACAATCCCCGAAGTGAAAACACCGTATATGTCAATTTTTTTGGCGTTTAAAATCTTATCCACCACGTTCTTCAAAGTTCTTTCGTCGTTAATTTCCAACGTGTTGCGAAACGCCGAAACCGTTTCTTCTATTTTTAGTTCCAAAGCCGCCATCACACTGTCGTTCTTATCCACAACCGAAAACGGCACTTCGTCGTGCGCCGAAAGGCAGGTGGCTGTTTTCAATTTCAAGGCCGAAAACCCGCCGTCCGAAAACTTTTTGGCAAAGTTGTTAATACTCCCTTGTGACACTCCCGCAATTTGCGAAACTTGCGCCATCGAATAGGTAACAAACTGTTTAGGCTCGTTCAAAATCAAATCGGCAATGCTTTTTTCAATCCGACTCAAATATTTATACTCTGCTTTAATCTCCGCAAAAATGTTTTTTACCATACACTCACCACACAAATTGATTTTTACTCATTTTGTTTTCGAGCAAAAATGAGTATATCACAGTCGTCACGCTCTGTCAACAAAAAAAGACCACAACTGTAAAGTCGTGGTCTTTTTTATTATTTCAAGAAAACTTCAATAACCGTTATCGTTTGATCAGGTTTGATGCTCGGCGTCAAAAAGCTCACGCTGCCGTCTGCTTTTTCGCGGATTTGCACTTCCGAACCATCGTGCAACAACTGTGCATATTCCACTTTTCCCGCCATATCTACCATTCTCAACGCCGAGAAAGGATAATCCAACAAATGAATATACAATCGTTTGCCATCTTCGGATTGTGTCAAAACCGAACCTATGGGAGCAACAAATTCCGGTTCTGCCTTCGTACAACCATAAATAGAGCGACCGTTTGCATCCATCCACTCCTCAAATACCGCAAGCGCTTTGTCTGCTCGTTTGTCAAAATTTCCGCGCGAGGTCGGGCCAACGTTCATAATCAAGTTTCCACCGCCCGATACGCTGTTAAGCAACATCCGAATCAACATTTCGGGTGTTTTCCAACTCATCTCGTCGCGATAATATCCCCACGAACCCGAAAACGTTTGACAAGCTTCCCAAGCCCACAACTCATCGGTGTCGGGAAATTTCGGCCACGCACTGTTGGTGGCTTGCTCCGGTGTGGTAATATCTTGCGGAATACCGGTGCGGTTGTTAATAATAATATCGGGGTTGATTTCCCGAATCATTTTAATCAAATTCGGAGCATCCCACGTTTCTTTGGTTGTCCACGGCATCCATTCTTTATAATCACGAATAGCAAATTGATTATATTCGTTTCGGATACTGTCCATGCATGGATAAGTAAAATCAAACCAAATAATATCAATTTTCCCGTAGTTGGTCAAAAGTTCACGCACTTGATTGTGCAAATATTCTTTGTAACGAACCATACTGCGTGTCTTATTGGATTCCTCAGCCCACGGCTCGGCACGACGCGGGTGGAAAATATCAATTTGGTAATCCGGATGATGCCAGTCAATCAATGAGTAATAAATACCCACTTTCAAGCCCTCGGCTCTAAACGCTTCCACATACTCTTTAATAAAGTCTTTTTTAGCAGGTGTGTTGGTAGATTTATAATCCGTATACGCCGAATCAAACATACAAAAACCTTCGTGGTGTTTTGCTGTCATCACCGCATATTTCATGCCGGCTTTTTTTGCTTTGCGTGCCCATTCCTTGGCATCAAATTTATCGGGGTTAAAATGATTAAAATATTGGTCGTAGTGTTCCTCGCTAATCTTTTCTACCGATTTAACCCATTCGTGTCTTGCCGGCATAGAATAAAGACCAAAATGAATAAACATGCCAAAACGGTCGTGGATAAACCACTCCATATCTGCATCCGTTTTCTTTACTTTGTAACTGGACATCGTCACAACTCCTTTAATATTCATTATCTATATTTTTATCACAGATCCCCCCATTTTTCAATAGAAAACCCCTATTTCACCAAAAAACATGTCTTTTTTCTCACATCACACCATAAAACCCTTTTTCCACCCCAAAAAACGAAAATAAAAAGCCCCTAACCGAAGTTTTTCATTTCGCGCCGCTAAGCACATCCGCATTGCCTTGCACAAAACCATTTCATCACCGTAGGGCGGGGGCTTGCTCCCGCCGCTTTTTCACTTCGCGCTGTTTGTGCGCCCGTTTTTGCTTCACGTCAATTTCGCGGGTGGCAGATTGCCTCCCCTACAAACAATGAACAAGTTTGGATGTCCACCGTAGGGGGCGACGTCCCCGACACTCCTTGAGCTCACATCCTGGCGACAAACTCCTACGGATGTTAAGAAAAATTTTTGAATTAATAAAGGCTCGGCACTCATCGTGTGCCGAGCCTTATTTATGTTATTGCAAAACAAGAATTATTGAATATGTTTTAATATATCGTTTTTGGTTCTTTCGTATTCTTCTTCAGAAATGATTCCTTTTTCAAGATACTTATGTATTTTTGCTGCTCGTTTATAACATTTTTCCCGATAAGAAATACTTCGGTGCCACTGTACTTTTATCTTTTGAGATAATACAACCGCCACAGGAATAAGTGTGCTAACAAAAAGTGCAATTACACAAAAAATACATATAAAATTAAATACTTCGACCACATCACAATTAAGATAAAGCTCATAATAACCGTTGGTAAAATACCCATAATCCATTATTGAGTATTCCGCCCATGTTATCATCATAGTGATAAGCACAATCGGTGATAGACAGGCAATGAGTTTGAAGCGGTCTTTGATTAGCGAACTGACAGCAAAACCCAAAAATACACCTAACACCAGCAAAAGCACGAAGTAAACCGCTGTTGTGTTCCAATTCTCAAAATTGTTTCGCCTTGCATCTTGAAGGTTCATGGCGATGATAATAGAAAACATAGCGATAATTGCCAAAACAACAGATGCAATATTAGTAAAGAAAACGAGATTGTTGTTGGGACCTTTTTTGTGCTCCGTAGCAGACTTATAAGATTTAGGTGGTGCACTATAAGTTTCAGATGCCGGTGTTAATGCAATGTGTTCAACTGGTAATGGCTCAGGGGTGGAAACAATAGGCGCATCTTCAACAATGAGTTCTTCCGTTTTTTCAAGTTCTTGTACCGGCACTTCAACGGTAGGTTCAATGGGTTCAATGGTTGGTTCGATAGCGGGTTCGATTTTTTTGCCGCAGTATTGACAAAACTCGCTGTCGTCCGGTAATTTGTAATTACAGTATTGACAAATCATTTTTTCCTCTCCTTTAATTATTGTGTGAATAGCAATAATAAGAAAAATAATCTGTTCGAGCATTGTTGCACCCAGGATACATACATTCATGGGAAGAACAGTAATCCGAACCGGATGCCACCGGCGATGTGCAATAAAGGTTGCCACAAGTGTGCTCCTTACAGCTTTGACCATTACCACTACGACCATTTTTACAATTTGCGACACTACATTTGTGAGAATAACAATAATTTGAGTTGGTTTCTTTTTGTGATGTGCAAAGATTTTCGTTACAAGTGTGTTCTGTGCAATATCGACTATAACCACTGCGACCGTTTTTACAATTTGTGGCAGTGCAGTTATGGGAATAGCAATAGTTTGAATTGTTTTCTTTTTGTGATGTGCAATAAAGTTCATTACAAGTGTGATTGGAACAATACCGTCCAATTCCATCTACGGAATTATCGCACCCTGTAGCTGCACAGCCATGACTAGAACAGTATTCTGACAACGACGATTTTTTCAAAACGCATCCAGTTTTTGCACACTTATGTTCGCTACAATACCCACTGCTTTCTACGGCGCCGTTTTTGCAACCGTAATCATCACATTTGTGAATCAAACAATAGGAAGAAGAACCGTCATTACTATAAATGCAACCACTTTTTGCACATCTATGTTCAGAACAATACTCTTGAAAAGAAGACACCCGATTCGCACATCCGGTATACAAACAAGTGTATGCAGGTGTAATATTGTTTTGAGAGGTTTTTCGTGTAGTGGTTCTTTTTGTTGTTTTCTTCGTAGTTGTTCGTGTTCTCGTCTTTTCCGTGGTTGAAATCACTTTGTTAGAGGTGCTATCGTAGTTGCTTGCATCTTCATTTTGTTGGTGCGAAGACAAAGAATTATTTTGGGTTGGGGTTATGCTGTTTGTGTCGCCGTCTCCAAACGTATATATAATGACGATTGCTGTAATAGCAATCACAAACAAAAAGATTCCCAAACCAACCAATAAACCGACGGTGCTCTTTTTAGTGTCAGTTTTTTGAAGCAATTCTTGTGTTGGTACACTTTGTTTATCAAAATTGTTGATATCGTTGAAAGTGGGAACTTTTGTACCACACCTTTCACAGAAGATAGTATCGGGGAAAAGCTTATTACCGCATTCTGCGCAAAACATGGCATGCTCAGAATCAGTTTTGTTTTTTTGCTGGAGTGCCATGGTTAATCAGCGTCCTTCCGTTCTCCGCAAACATGACAGGTGTCCGTATCGTCTGAAATGACGGCACCGCATTTTTTGCAAAACTCGCAATCATATTGTTCCGAAACGATTGTGACAGGTTCTGCAATAACTTGCGTGCCACACTTACTGCAAAATTTACCGCTCTCAATGAGTTTTTCACCGCATTTTCTGCAAAAGAGAATTTGGTCGACATCAATGGTTGGTTCTTCATTCAGATAAATATTCTGTTTTGTATCCTTACCGCATTTCGGGCAAACAGTAAAGAGTTTTTTAGCTCTATACCCGCAAGATTTACATTCATTAAGTGATTCGGTTCTTCTAAGTAATGGATTATCATCCTTTTTAGAAAGGCAAAGAGTTATTATCATTGTAATCAGTGGAGAGATAAGAAAACTCAAAAAGTAATAGCCCCAAAAGTTTCTGCCTTTTTTCTTTGCAATAAAACCAGGTATTAGAGCCCATAATGCTATTCCGATAAATCCCATAACAGTTTACTCCTTTATAACTTGTGTGCCGCACTTGCCGCAAAATTTACTGTCTTCGATAAGTTTTTCGCCACATCTTCTGCAAAAACAAACTTGGTCGATTGTTTCAGATGCGTTAGAGTGGGTGTTTTCAAGAATCTTTTTCATAATCTCCTTAGTATCTTTATGTTCGTCCCATTTGTCACATAATTTCTTCGCAACAGAAAACACAGCAAAATAGAATACGAGAACGCCTGCTTTAATGCCTATTGCATAGCCCAGTAACGTGTTCAATATAGTTGCTACGAGGAAACATCCTATCCAAATTAGTACTTTCATTATTGGTTATTCCCCTTAAACATTTTCGTGCCACATTTATGACAGAAATTACCGTCTAACGGCAAAGCCTGACCACAATTTTCACAGTAAATGACAGGCTCAATATTGCTTGGCGATTCAGGCGTAGGGGCGGTTGTGTTGTGCTGTGATGTACTGTTGTCAATTTCACGATTCTTTTTGCGAGATATAACAAGTGCAATCACAATTATTGCAACAATAGCCAATAATACTACAACAGCAACAATACCTGCATCGTCTGTATTATTGGTATTAGTGTTGTTGGGAGTGTTGTTAACCGAAATAGAATCTCCCATGCCATTACCTATGCCGAAAACAGTAGGATATTGCACACTTTTAAGTAAACTCTCAAAGTCGGAATAGAGTTTATGGGTGTTTGTACCGCCGAACTGAAACATATATCCCCATCCGTTATCAACGCAAAACAAAGTTGTTATGGTGGCCGAAATCTCGATACCATAAGTTTCAGTCGTATGAGTTGTCACACCTTTGAAGTATTGCATGCCGTTATATGTGGTAGTGGCAATCTTATTTGCAGATATCCCCAACATGTCGGCAATATCCTCTTTGGTAAAGAAGGAATTGTTTAGGTCAGAACGAGTGTACCCGATTTTATCAGTTGCAGACATCACAGCCCACAAATCGTTACTACCGTATATGATTGTGCAACCATCGTCTTTGGTAGAAACGAATTTAGTATCAATAAAATTTCGCTCCTCAGTGAAAGCTTTTTGCTCCCAGTTGGCAGGAACGGTAAAAGTTACGCCGCTTTCGATGTCGGTATAAGGAAACGAAGTGGCATCTTTGACTTGGCTGGTAATGGGCACTGGTTTATCGTATTTGATGCTATCTACAATAGCCTTGATTGTTGTTTCCTGTTTGGATGAAAGACTACCATTGTAAGACCGTATCGCAAAACTCATTGCTTTACCATCGTGTATTGTATAATATTGCAAGCTGTGAACGGTCTTGTCTGTATCGGTGAAGTACAGTTGCATGAATTTCAGTTGGGAATGCTGATAGATTTCATACTTTGAAACGTTGAGACCATTATCAGCGTACTGATTTACTAGCGTTGGGGCAAGAGCTTTTAGTGTGGTATCGCCTAACGAACTGAAATCTATTAAATCGTTTTTTAACATTGTAACAACGACTTCTTCGTTGCTAGTATTAGAAACAGCATTAAGATAAATATTTTTTGTCTCAAACTCGCTAATAAGGGCAGATTTTGTAGTACCAAACTTGCTAAATACCGGGTCGCTGGCAGGGGTGTCCCTAGTAATGACTGAATAACCTGATGGAATGGTTACTTGGAGTTCCAATTCGTCAAGGTTATATATGTTAGATGCCGCAAAAACCGAAATATTGAATAGTGTTGCTAATAGCAAGATAGTTGTAAAAGCAACCACGAAAAATCTTCTCATAAATTTACCTCTTCTTAACAAATGGCAAAGGTCTTTAAAAGTTCCATTGCTTAAAATTTGTCTTTTTATGTTGTATCGTCTACTTTTTTAGAAAATTATAGCACATAAACACAGCAACCGCAAGACTAAGCTTGCGCATGAAAGATTAATTGGTGCTAACAACGTATCAACCCGTTCCCATCCTTTGAAAAAAGAAAAAAGCACCTAACCAATCGGTTAAGTGCTTTTGTGTTGGCGTCTACCTATCTTCTTAGGTCCCTACCAGCCAAGTATTGTCAGCGGGGTGAGCATAAACTGCCGGTGAGGGATGAGCAACGCTTGCGACCGCCGCCGATGGCGGATACAGGGAGCAAGGGTTGGCGCCGCGGTCAAAAAAGCCGAGCAAAAGCGGAAGCGCGACGGCTTTTTTGGGCACCGCAAGAGTAGGGTGTAACCCGTTCCCATCTTTTTTTGAACAAGAAAAAAGCACTTAACAAAACTGTTAAGTGCTTTTCCAAACCCGTCGCGCATTGCGCGACACCTTCATTCTTCACTCTTCACTTTTCACTATTCACTCACAAAACAAAACTCCGACGAGAAATCGTCGGAGTTTGTTTTGTGTTGGCGTCTACTTATCTTCCCGGGCCGCTACCAGCCAAGTATTGTCAGCGCAAGTGA
>JAZROQ010000019.1:0-14316 GCA_045648765.1 Acutalibacteraceae bacterium | reverse complement strand
AAATCCCTGTCGGATATGCTCAAGGGTAAACAAGGTCGTTTCCGTCAAAACCTGCTGGGTAAACGTGTTGACTACTCCGGTCGTCCGGTTATCGTTGTCGGTCCCGAACTGAAAATGTACCAGTGCGGTCTGCCCAAAGAGATGGCGCTGGAACTCTTCAAACCCTTTGTTATGAAACGCTTGGTGGAAACCGGCGCTGCCGGCAACATCAAAACCGCTCGTAAGATGGTTGACCGCGTCCGTCCCGAAGTGTGGGATGCGCTGGAAATCGTCATTAAAGACCATCCGGTCATGCTCAACCGTGCTCCTACGTTGCACCGCTTGGGTATTCAAGCATTTGAACCGGTATTGGTCGAAGGCCGCGCTATCAAACTGCATCCGCTGGTTTGTACCGCCTTCAACGCCGACTTCGACGGTGACCAAATGGCTGTTCACGTGCCGTTGTCTGCCGAAGCACAAGCCGAAGCTCGCTTCTTGATGCTTGCTGCCGGCAACTTGCTCAAACCTTCCGACGGACGCCCTGTGGCAGTGCCCACGCAAGACATGGTCTTGGGTTCGTACTACCTCACGGTGGAAAAACCGGGTGCTTTGGGTGAAGGCAAAGTGTTCCGCGATGTTAACGAAGCCTTGATGGCCTACGCGTGCAACGCCGTGTCCTTGCACGCCAAAATCCGCGTTCGTCGCACCATGACCATCCGTGGCGAAGAACAATCTCGTCTGGTGGAAACCACTGTCGGTCGCATCATCTTCAACCAACCCATCCCGCAAGACTTGGGCCTGGTCGAACGCAAAACCGACGACGATATGTTCGAGTACGAAGTTAACAACATCGTCAAAAAGAAACAATTGTCGCAAATTATCGACAAATGTATCAAAGTTCACGGTCCCGCCCGCACCTCCGAGGTGCTGGATGCCATCAAAGCCCAAGGTTACAAATATTCTACCCGCGGTGCTTTGACCGTAGCCGTTGTCGATGCTTCTATCCCGCCGGAGAAAAAGCAATTAATCGCCGAAGCAGAAGAAAAAGTCGAACAAGTCACCGATTTGTATAACCAAGGTTTGCTTTCCAACGAAGAACGCTACCAAGAAGTTATCAAAACGTGGAACACCACCACCGACAAAGTAACCGACGCTTTGAAAGACAACCTCGATCCGTTCAACCCCATTCACATGATGGCCGACTCCGGTGCTCGTGGTTCCATGAGCCAGATTCGTCAGCTCGCCGGTATGCGTGGTTTGATTGCCAACACTTCCGGTCGTACCATCGAAGTTCCGATTCGTGCTAACTACCGTGAAGGTTTGAACATTTTGGAATACTTTATTTCTTCTCGTGGTGCTCGTAAAGGTTTGGCCGATACCGCATTGCGTACCGCCGACTCGGGTTATTTGACTCGTCGTTTGGTCGACGTTGCACAAGATGTTATCATCCGCGAACACGATTGCGGCACCACCGAAGGTATCGAAGTTCGCGACATCAAAGACGGCAAAGAAATGATCGAACCGTTGACCGAGCGTTTGGTTGGTCGTTACCTGACGGAAGATTTCTTCCATCCGCTCACCGGCGAACTCGTCTTCCCGTGCACCAAAATGATGACCGATGCCGATGCCAAGCTCATCAACTCCGTGTTGCGTGAAGCTGCCACCAACAAAGAAACCGGCGAAGTGGACGAAACCAAAGTTCACATCAAAGTTCGTTCTGTTCTTGCTTGTAAAGCCGGTCAAGGCGTTTGTGCTAAATGTTACGGTTCCAACTTGGCAACCGTCGACCCTGTCACGGTTGGTGAAGCCGTCGGTATCATCGCCGCTCAATCCATTGGTGAACCCGGTACTCAGCTTACCATGCGTACCTTCCACACCGGTGGTGTTGCTTCGGCAGAAGATATCACCCAAGGTTTGCCGCGTGTTGAAGAATTGTTCGAAAGCCGCAAACCGAAATCCCTTGCCATCATTTCCGAAATCGACGGTGTGGTACGCTTGGGCGAAGAAAAGAAAAAACGCGTCATCTACGTCACGTCGCAAGACGCCGAAAACGTGGACGAACGCAGTTATCCGATTCCCTTCAACTTCCGCATTCGTGTGCACGATGGCGACGTTGTCAAAAAAGGCGACCGCTTAACCGAAGGTTCTGTCAACCCGCACGACGTTTTGGCGGTTTGCGGTGTCGAAGCGGTGCAAAACTACCTCATTCAAGAAGTACAACGCACCTACCGCATGCAAGGTGTTGACATCAATGACAAACACGTGGAAGTTATTGTCCGTCAAATGATGCGCAAAGTCAAAGTGGACGAAGCCGGCGACACCTACTTGCTCGCAGGCGCCATGATTGACCGCAGCCAATTCGACGAAGAAAACGCTCGCGTACGCGCTCGCATCGATGCAGGTGAAATCCACCTCAGCGAAGCAACTTGCTCGCCGGTGCTTTTGGGTATTACCAAGGCGTCCTTGGCAACCGACTCGTTCTTGTCGGCAGCCTCCTTCCAAGAAACCACGCGCGTGTTGACCGACGCCGCCATCAAAGGCAAGGTTGACCCGCTGCTCGGTCTTAAAGAAAACGTCATCATCGGTAAACTCATTCCCGCCGGTACCGGTATGCCGGTATACAACAACGTGGATGTGGTTAACACCCATGCTTCCAGCAACGACCCGTATGTTGCCGCTTTGCGCAGCATGCTCGACGATGCCGAACCCGAAGCAACGCCCGAAGAAATTTCGGAAGAAAACTAATAACAAAAAAGCAGCGCGTGCAAACATTTGCATGCGCTGCTTTTTTACGTTTCCTCTTCCTTGACTTTTTAATGGTCGGCTTATATAATAAAACCACATTCCAACAAAAAGGAGACACCGTTATGGAAAAACTTGCTTACTTTTTTATTGACGATGTCATTTGGTGTCTGCGTGACCTCACACGGCAAAGACCGACCTCGGTTTTTGACAACGCGTTTTTCAAAATGCTCAAACACGCACACGACGACCACGGACTCACAGTACAACTCAATTTGTTTTACCGCACCGACTTTTTCTATGGCAGTGACGAATTCACCCTTGCCCAAATGACCGATGCTTATAAAGCGGAATTTGAGGCAAATGCCGATTGGTTGCGCTTTGCGTTCCACGCCAAACAAGAGTTCCCCGATTATCCCTATGTAAACGCCACCTACGAAGACGTCAAAGCCGACTATGAAGCCATTCACAACGAAGTGCTGCGCTTTGCGGGAGAAGGCTCTTGGTCAGCGGCCGTAATACCACATTGGATGCCCATCAGCAAGGCTGGGTGCAAAGCTCTGGCCGATTGCGGCGTTAAGTTTATGGCAACAAGCGTGGGCGACCGTTGCGAGTTTAACGGCGACGACAATTCGCTTTTGTATGGTATGGCTGCGCGGTTGCGCCAAAACCGTCAACCCGAAACAGGGTTGCAGGGGTCAAACCCCGAAAGGGCGTATGCGCTTGTGGCATACAACCACCTAACCGACGAACAATACAACCAAATCGAATGGCGCAACGCTTCGATTTTGGACAAAGAAACGGGTATGCATTTTCGGCAACTTGGGCGCGGCCCCCTTGTCAACGCAAACACACAAGAAAAAATTCGCGAACGTTTGGCAGAACTAAACGGAAGCGAGTTTATCGGCACAGGCAACCACGAACAATATTTTTACAAAGATTTTTACCGATACATCCCCGACATTGCCAAACGTATCTACGTGTTGGCGGAAACGCTGCACGAATACGGTTACCGCTTTATCACCGCAGACGAAATGAGATAACCGCGTTTTCAAAAAAGCAGCCCCACTTGTAACACAAGTGGGGCTGCTTTTGTTTGTTAAAAGAAATTTCTTTAATGCCAATTTAAAAACCGTTTCCAATGGAATCTCCACAATCTCGCATCAAAAAGGCCGGGCATTTTCCCCTCAACACGGAAGAACAAGTGCCAAAGTTCGTCTTTTCTTTCTTGGCTTACTTCTTCGCCTTTTATCAAAATGGCTTTTTGTATGCCTTCCAACAAATCCAAATACTCCCTAAAATAAAAGCAGTTGGTACGGTGCACCATACTTTGCGGCACATACTCAAACAACTCTTTTTTGAACGCGCGGGTGTTCTCCAATGCCTTTTCCAAATTTGCTCGTTCATCATCCGTCAAAGCTCTGCCGCAACCTCTAAATTCGTCTCGGATGCACTCTTGCGGCATAAGCTCGTTTGTTTTGTGCAAGAACTGGCTGATTGGCTCGCCTTCACCGTAACACGCGGTAAAGAAATCTGCCATCACCTCGTCGTACGATACCGCGTCACCGTAAAACAAAGACGAAAAATACAACTGATACGTAACGGCCGTCGGCGTCAAGCAACGAATGTTGGCGCAGTCTACGCGTCCGTTTAATCCCAACTTGTCCAAATATAAGTTGTCGTCGTAGGCCGTTTTGGCATACCCCACTTGGGATGCTTCGACGTGATAAAAGGCACATTCATGAAACACAAACGTATAATCAAACACAAAACTGTCGCCGTCGAATTGTTTTTTCCAATCGCGCAACTGCGAATAATACAGTCCCATGTCCATGTCGCTCCACGTAAACGTGTTGTTTCGTGCCGGGGTATAGGGTTTCGGGGGTTCTTCCCCATACCGTTTGCTGAAATCGCGCCCATACGGTGCAAACATCAATACAAAACGGTCAGAATTGTGAAGTCGTTCCTGAATCGGCGGATACGCCAACTCAAAATACGCCAAAAACACAATTTTCTTGTCCGAGCCGTGCTGTGTAAACAGTTCGTCAATGTCGTTTAACAATTTGACATACCAATCGGTAGGTGTGAGTTTGCTGCACTCTTCGCACTCGCAAAAATTACCAAAATAATCGGCCAACCACACGTGAATAAAATCCACCTCGGGATGTTCCACAGAATATTGGTATACTCTTTGAGCAAACTCCTTGCGCACCGCTTCTTGTGAGTAACAAAGGTTCGTAAACAACGGCTTTTTGTTAAAATACTTCTTTTCGCCGTTCGTCGTTGCCAAAATTTCGGGACGCGAGCATACTTCGTCACTTTCTAAACGTTGGGATTCTACGCCCATCAAATCCGTTGTCCATCCGTGCCCTGCAGCATGGCGCAATAGTCCTCTGGTTTTCAAGGCCTCTATCAGCATTTTATCATACACCAAAAACTGTTCGCGGCTAAGATCATCTGGCTCTCGGTACGGGTGCTCGGGGTACTCACACATTCTTTGAAAGTGCGAATAATAATCCGTCAATTCCGTAAAAAAGGCGTTTGCCATCATTTTGGGCAACCAATCCACAAACCGCAACAAAATGTCCAAGTTTTGCCATTCACCAGAATCCGAACCGTCGGTCATGCCACGGTGACGTTTGGCGGCATACCACGTTTCGTCAACATCCAAAATCGCATCTTTCAGCGGGACATACTCGCCCCCCTCCCACGGGTGTATAAAACGGCATCCTTGCCGCTTTAAAAAATGATAAACACCAAACAACACCGAACGTTCATTGGTTGCCACAATCGTACCTTTGCCGTTTTTTACATCAATGGAAAAGGCATCGTCGTATTTGGCGTCAAACCGGAAAAACCGCGAGGTGTCAAACGCCGACACATCTACCGAAAACGTAATTTTCGGGTCAATTCCCATCGTTGCCGCATACCGCTTTAATTCGTATTCCGCAAATTCCAATGTTTTCATAAAAGTCCCCTCCGTTTTACTCCAAATCTAAAATGCCAAAATAAGCATAAATCGGATCATTTTGTAAATACCGTTTTTTCAAAGCACGCAACAGCGAAGTGTCTTCCGGTAAGGTGTTAAGGTCTTCGGGGTATCCGTCAAACACAAACACAAACACCTCTTTGCCGTTACTGTCTGCCGCAAAACGTTTATAACGGCTTTGGAAACCAACAATTTTGGAATTCTCGTTCAAAATATCGGCCAAAGCCGGGTCCATCAACCACGAACGACAAAGCATCGCTTTGGCGGGGCGGTCGGGGTAATGTTCTTTAAAAAACTGCCACGCCCGCTTATACGAGTCCACACAAATTGCATCGTCCAATGGTGTTTTACCGGGAATATGCACGCTGATAACATCGTCCCCCGGCTCTAAAAACAGGGTGTACTCGCTTTTTGGCAACACCACATCTTTGGTCACGCCGCCACGCAACAATTGTTTTCCCCGGAACGCATCGGCGGTTTCTACAAAATCACGCAACGCCACAATGTCGCCGCTTGCACTGCGAAAAACCGAATCCGTGCACCAAAGCGGGGTGATTTCAAACTCCAAATTCCCAATGGGATAAATATCTGGTATCAAAAAATGGAAAAACCAACTGCTGTCGTTAAAAGCAGGAAATCCTCTTTTCTCTTTGTGCCGAATAATCCGCTTTTCGTGAACACTGTGCACTGCCAACCGCTGTTCTTTGGGAATATTGCGGCGCACCATTTCTGCCTCGGCCTTTTCGATGTGCGCAAGCAAGGCAAGCAACGGCGCATAACACAAAGCAAGGTTGTCGGCAGTTTGCTTTATCAACCCCACTCGCTGGGTGGGGTTAAAAGCCGCCACGCGATGCAAATTTACGTATGTCCGCAAAAATTCATCCTTCCTGATTTCTGCGGCGGCGGCAAGAATTTGTTCAAAATAGCGTTTGAATAACCGATATTCTTGCTGAATCCTTTGCAAATACTCCTCTTGTAAAAAGCTAACGTTTTCAAACTCGCCGTTTTTTGCCGCTGTTTCATACACCTCTTTGGGAGGGGTCATATTTGCGGTTTCACAAAATTTTTCATAAGGAATCATACCGGCACCTCACTTATACTTCTTCCAACTCGGCTTGTTTTTCCTGCATCAGTTGCAACACTTCGCGCAAGGTTTCCAAAGAAGTAAGCCCCGCTTTGGGTTTGACCGCCAAATACGGTTTGCTCCCGGCGCTTATCATCACTCGCCCTTTCAGCGCTGCCGACAGCTGCGCTCCCAACGCCAAATCCAACGTGCGTTGATACAAAAGCAACGTATCTCCGTTTTGCTTAATTTCGTAAATGCCTACATTGGCAGCCATGTTGCGAAGCAGCGCCACTTCCACCAATCCTTGCACCGCTTCGGGCGGTTCACCAAAACGGTCAATGAGTTCATCGTACACGTCAAGCGAATCTTCCTCGGTGCGAATATCGGCAATCCGCCTATAAATATCTAACCGTTGCGAATTGGCGGCAATATAACTTTCGGGAATGTGCGCCGACACGGGCAAATCAATCAAACATTCTGCCTCGCGGCGCTTTTTGTTAACACCCTTTTCTTCGTTGACCGCTTCTTCCAGCAGTTTTAGGTACAAATCATATCCCACGGCTTCCATATGTCCGTGTTGTTGCGCCCCCAACAAGTTGCCCGCACCGCGAATTTCCATATCGCGCATGGCAATGCGGAACCCTGCGCCAAACTCGGTAAACTCCCGAATCGCTTCCAACCGTTTTGCCGCCACTTCGGTCAACACTTTTCCGCGTACAAATGTCAAATAGGCAAACGCGCGCCGCGAAGACCGTCCCACGCGACCGCGCAGTTGGTGCAGCTGCGACAAGCCAAAACGGTCGGCGTTTTCGATAATCAAAGTGTTCACGTTGGAAACGTCCACACCCGTTTCAATAATGGTGGTGCAAACCAACACGTCGATTTCGTGGTCCATCACCCCGCGCCAAATCTCCGACATTTCGTCTTCCGACATTTTACCGTGCGCAAACGCCACCCGCGCTTCGGGAATGCGCATCTGCACCCCTGCCGCGCACCGTTCAATCGTCTCGATTTGGTTGTGAATATAATACACTTGTCCACCACGGCGCAATTCTTTGCGAATGGCCTCGGTCAGCAATGCATTATCGTGTTCCAACACATACGTTTGCACAGGGCGACGATCTTGAGGCGCTTCTTCAATAATCGACATATCACGAATCCCGCTCATCGCCATGTTGAGTGTGCGCGGAATCGGCGTTGCCGATAATGTCAGCACGTCCACGTGGGGCGCCAATTCCTTGATACGTTCTTTTTGCGAAACACCAAACCGTTGTTCTTCGTCAACAATAAACAACCCCAAATCACGAAAACGCACATCTTTGGATAACATACGGTGCGTTCCCACCAAAATATCCAAGCGTCCCGCCGCCATATCCTCCAAAATTTTGGCTTGTTGTTTAGGTGTGCGAAACCGCGAAAGCATTTCAATGTGAACAGGGAAACCCTCAAACCGCTTAACAAGCGTGTTGTAATGTTGAAACGCCAAAATAGTGGTGGGTACCAAAATCACACACTGTTTGCTTTGCGACACACATTTGAAAGCGGCGCGCAACGCTACCTCGGTTTTTCCAAAACCAACGTCCCCACACAGCAAGCGGTCCATCGGAACAGGGCGTTCCATATCGGCTTTGATCTCCTGCACGCAACGCAATTGATCCTCGGTTTCCTCAAATTCAAAATGCCGTTCAAAATCGTATTGCCATTCCGAATCCGCTTCAAACGCGAACCCGGGACTCGCCATACGTTGCGAGTACAAGCTGATTAACTCTTTGGCAATGTCTTTTACCGCACTGCGCACTCGGGTTTTGGTTTTTTGCCATTCCTGACCGCCCAAACGGTGCAACCGCACTTTCACCTCGTCTTTGGTACCAACGTATTTGGAAACCAAATCGAGTTGCGTAACCGGTACGTACAACGTATCCCCTTTGTCGTATTGGAGTTTCAAATAATCTTTCAAAACCCCTTGCACGTCCAAACGATGAATCCCCTCGTACACACCAATCCCGTGCGCGGCGTGCACCACGTAATCCCCCACCGAAAGTTCCGACAAACTGTGGATTTGAAGACCTGCTTGACGGTTCAAACGTCTTCTCTTTTGCACCTTGTTCATCCGTCCGTGGGTAATAATCGTCAACCCCGCTTCGGGGAATTGCGCACCCGCAGATAACCCGCCCGTAAGCACCAACACCTGCCCCGCTATCGGTTTTTCGGGTGAAGGCGCATACAACGCGGGGATTCCTTGCTTTTGCAAATCCTCTGCCAACAACTTGGCGTTTTTTTCTTCGGCGCCCGCCAACACCACACACGCTTCGCGGCGCCCCAACGCATCTTGCAAATCCTCGCACAAAAGCGACACCCCGCCCGACCAAACAGGAAGTTGACGACAGGTAAGCGTATAGACTTCTTTGAGCGGCACATCCCCCACACTGCGCGAAAACGTTTCCATTAACACGGTGGAGTACTGCTCCCACACGCGCAAAACGTCTTCCCAATCTGCTTGGTAATGACACAGTTCTTTGCAAATCAAATTTTCTTCCAACAATGCTTGTATATTTTCTTCTAACTGCCACTGGGTGGCGCGTATCCGTTCGCGCACTTTGGTGGTTTCCGAAACAAACAACAACGCTTCGGGCGCATAGGCAAGAACCGTTTGTGCTTCGGGATAAATCAGCGGCAAATATTTGTCGAGCGCCGACAGCCCGGCCCCACCACGCAATCGGTCAACATCGGCCAACAGCGCTTGACGTACGGCGGGAGCACGTTTCCCGCTAACATTGTTTGCCAATTCTTCTATTTTTGCAGCAAGTTCACTTGCCGAATCGTATGAGATTTCACAAGCCGGCGGAATATCCGCTTTTTCAAGTGTTTCGGTACGGCGTTGAGAAATCAAATCGAATTGCGAAATGGTATCAACTGTGTCACCCCACAACTCAATGCGCAGCGGCGCGGCGTTTTGCGCGGGATACACGTCAATAATTCCGCCACGCACCGCAAACTGACCGGCACCTTCAATTTGATCGCATCGCTCATACCCCGCCGCCGATAACGCTGCGGGCAAATTTTCCACAGGCACGTCTTTACCTGCCACCAGCGACAAGGTGCGCTTTTGCAACACTTGGGGCGGCACAGTATACGAAAACACGGCATCGGCACACGCTACCACCACGGAATAGTCGTTTTTGAGCATCCGCGAAAGCACTGCCAATCGTTGTTGCTCATATTCCCGCGAAGAAGCATCCACTTGCCGCAACGAAAGTTCCCGCGACGGCAAAAAAAGCGCCGCTTCACCCAAGGCATTCAAATCCTCGCACAAGCGTACACCTTCTGCTTCGTCTGCCACCAAAAACACCGCCTTGCGTTGCAATCGAGAACACAAAGCGTGCGCCAATAAAGCTTTATGAATATGCCCGACCCCCGTCAACATCACGGGGGAACGAGCCGTTTTTACATCGTTACACAACGAGGAAAGAACCGGTAAACCCGCCATTCCTTTTTCAAAAACGGACATATTTCTCCTTTACTTTGAAAACGCGTTTTGGGCACCTTCCAGGTCACCACCAACAATGCGTTTTGCCGCTTCGGCGGCATTTTTCACTGCTGTCAGCAAAGCAGGGGTTTCTTCTTTGGAAAAGCGAGAAAGCACCCACGCCGCCAAATCGTAATCGGGATGCGGTTTTTGCCCGACCCCCACTTTAATCCGCGGGAAATTTTCGCTCGAACAAAGCGTGATAATGCTGCGCATCCCGCGTTGTCCGCCGTCACTTCCTTTTCGGCGAATACGAATGGTGCCGACATCCAGCGAAATATCATCACAAATCACCAAGCATTTTTCGGGCGGTAATTTGTAAAACTGCAACGCTTCGCGCACCGCTTCACCGCTGTTGTTCATCATTGTTTGCGGCATCATCAGCAACACCTTTTCACCGCCGATTTGCGCCTCGGCGCACAACGATTTAAACTTCACACGGTTCACACGCACACCCGCATCTTCTGCCAGCGCTTCCACTGCCATAAACCCTGCGTTGTGCCGCGTTGCCTCATATTTTTTGCCGGGATTACCCAAACCCACCACGACAAAGCTCACTGCACCGAGCGGCGCCGATTTTTTAAAAAACATACTTTCTACCCTCATTTCCTAAGACCGCCAAAGTCACCTTTGCCGGTCTGCTTTTATTATGGCAAAAAAAGGCAAACATTGCAAGAAAAATTTCGGGTTTTGTGCCGATATTTTTAAAACAAAAAGTGCACCCAACAAGGTTGGGTGCACTGCGTTTTAGGCATATTTTTTAACAATGGCGCAAAGTTCGTCCATCTTTTCTTGGATGTCTGCTGCCAATTTAATTTGCGTGCGACAACGATCCAAGTTTTGCTCGGGATAATGAATTTTAAAATACACATCCCCATCCAGATAATCCGCCAAAAAGCGCATACCGCATTCGAGCGTCATCAAATATCCCGAGAACGGCAACAGCTCTTTCTCCTTATCCGTCAAGTTTTCACCACACGCTTCCAAAAAGCCTTTGGTGTATTCCTCAAACAACATCACGTCGCAAAACACTTTGGAAAGATCTTTTTCGTCTTCGGCAGCGGGGTTGGTGCCAAACCGAATACTGTCACCAAAATCATATAACGCCGACCCGGGCATTACCGTATCCAAATCGATAACCGCCATGGGTTTGCCGGTTTCTTCGTCCAGCAACACGTTGTTAAGCTTGGTGTCGTTGTGCGTCACGCGCAACGGCAACTCTCCGCTTTCCAACAACGAAACAATTTTTTCGGTATCGGCTTTGCGAGCGCGAATAAATTCAATTTCCCATTGCACCGAAGCCGCGCGTCCCATTTTGTCGCGCGCAACAGCCGCTTCAAAATCACGAAAACGGCTGGCGGTGTTATGAAAATTCGGGATGATTTCGCACAACGTTTTTGCAGGAAAATCCGCCAAGCGACGTTGGAACTGACCAAAAGCCGATGCCGCGTAATAAAAATGTATCGGGTTTTCCACCACTTGCAACGACAATGTTTTTTCTACAAACACATACATGCGGTAATAATTGCCGTCACATTCGAAATACGATTTCCCGTCTTTGGTGGGAATCACTTGCAAACATTCGCGTTCCACGTCACCGCCGCTTTGCAGCACTTGTTTGCGAATAACGTCGGTTACGCTGACAATGTTGTTCATCAACCCTTCCACGTTAGGGAAAATGCGATGGTTGATGCGTTGCAAAATATACCGTTTGTCGGCGGCATTCACACAGTACGTGTCGTTAATATGTCCACAACCATACGGTTGCGCTTCCAGCGGTTCACGGTCCAAACAAAATTGTTTGGCAATTTCAATCAAATCCATGGGAACTCTCCTTACATTTCGGCGGGATAAACCCCTTTTTCGGTCATCGCGGCAATCGCGTTCATTACATCTTGCTTGTCAGCGGCATACGTCATACCATACCAACGGTCTGCGGTGCGCAGCACCGTTGTTTCGGCTTCGCCGTCGTTCATCATATCGTTAACGGCAAACGGCAAATAAAATTCTGCTTTGGCAGGGTTTTGTTTTGCCGTTGTATCCAAAAACGCCTTAAAGCGCTCTTCCAAATGGTCAAGCATAGCCGCAGGAAATGCCCACGCGTTCATCGAAACCGCGCAACCGCTCGGGAGTTCTTCCCACGTTTTGCCGTCGTCTTCGCTAAACTGCGGTTTGCCGTCTACTTCTTGAATGTGTGTACGTTCCACCAAACCGCACAGTTTGCCGTTTTCGTCCACTTCGCAAATCCCACGAGAAACATACCCGTTTTCGGTCAACGTATTTTCCAAGATATACGCCGACATCGCAAACGACATCCCATTCCCTTGTTGCGGTTTTTGCAAGAAATCTGCCAACAACTCGTAGCTTTGACGCCCATAAAAATCGTCGGCATTGATCACCATAAACGGTTCTTTTACCACACCGCGACAACATAAAATAGCATGGCCGGTTCCCCACGGTTTTGTCCGTCCTTCGGGAACGGTATAGCCCTGGGGCAACTTGTCAAGTTCTTGGTACACATATTCCACCGGGATTTTTTGAGCAATGCGGTTGCCCAAACGTTCTTTAAATTCTTCTTCGATCTCGTGTTTGATAACAAACACAATTTTGCCAAACCCGGCTTTTTGAGCATCGTATACCGAATAGTCAATCAACAATTGTCCGTTCGGACCAACCGGCGTCAGCTGTTTAAGGCCGCCAAAACGGCTTCCCATACCTGCCGCCATCACAATCAACGTGGGTTTCATAAAACAACCTTCTTTCTTAAAACCTATGGTATCACATTTTTTGCGGTGTAAACAATATCCAACTTGTCAAAAATAGTACACTTTTAGCCATAGCCTTGCAAAACAACGTTTGTTCTTGTATAATACTTTTAACACCATATCTTATCATAATGGGAGGAAGTAAAATTGTCAATACTTATCACCGGCGGTTGCGGTTATATAGGCAGCCATACCTGTTTGGAATTGTTGGCCGGCGGTCACGAAATCGTGGTGCTGGATAACTACTATAACTCAAACCCCGAAGCCCTTTCCCGCGTTAAAGAACTTTCGGGCAAAGATATCCCATTTTACGAATGCGATATTCGCGACGCCGAAGGTTTGCGCCGTATTTTCCAAAAACACAACATTGACGTTGTCGTTCACTTTGCGGGTTTAAAAGCCGTGGGCGAATCGGTGCAAAAACCGCTGGAATATTTCGATAACAACGTCAACGGCACCTTGGTTTTGTGCAGCGTCATGAAAGAATTTGGTTGCAAGCGCATGGTGTTCAGTTCTTCTGCCACCGTATACGGCATGGGCAACCCCTCCCCGCTTGATGAAACCATGCCCGTGGGCGCCGTCACCAATCCGTACGGCCGCACCAAATTTATGATCGAGTGTATTTTGCAAGATTTGTGCGTTTCGGACAGCGAATGGTCCATCGTCTTGCTTCGGTACTTCAATCCCATCGGCGCACATCACAGCGGCCGCATTGGCGAAAACCCCAACGGCATCCCCAACAACCTTATGCCGTATGTTTCGCAAGTCGCTGTCGGCAAGTTAAAACAACTGTCCGTCTTTGGTGACGACTACGACACCCCCGACGGCACCGGTGTGCGTGACTATATCCATGTTGTGGATTTGGCGCGCGGTCACGTTTGCGCCGTCAACTATGCCCGCGCTCACACGGGGGTAGAGGCAGTCAACCTCGGCACCGGCACCGGTTACAGCGTGCTCGATTTGGTCAAAACCTTTGAACGCGTCAACGGTGTTCCTGTGCCATATGTCATCTCTCCCCGCCGCTCGGGCGATATCGGCACTTGCTATTCCAACCCCACCAAAGCCAAAGAACTGCTCGGCTGGGAAGCACAATACAATTTGGAAGATATGTGCCGCGACGCTTGGCGTTGGCAATCGGGCAATCCTAACGGCTATTGATAAACCTAAAAAAGTCCGGTCTTCGAAAAATGCGGAGCGGGCCTTTTTTATTCTTTTTCCCAACCCCGTACTTTTGTTTTTTTTTATAGGT
>JAZROQ010000018.1:0-49150 GCA_045648765.1 Acutalibacteraceae bacterium | reverse complement strand
CCCGACGGCAAAGACCCCGACGAATTTATCCGCAAAAACGGTGCCGACCGCTTTAAGCTGTTGTTGCAACGCGCCGCCAACGATGTAGAGTATCGGTTGATGGAATTGGGCAGTAAGCATTTGCTGAATACATCGGAAGGCAAAGTGGAATATTTAAAACAAGCCACGCTTATGTTGTCGGAACTAAGCAACCCCCTCGAACGCGACGTGTATGTCGGCAAACTTGCCGCCGAACTTTCGGTTTCCAAAGAGGCGCTCAACGACCAGTTGCAATATCAACTGAAAAAGCGCCAAAAACAACGACAAGAACGCCAAATGTCGGAAGTGATAAAACAATCCGAAGCCGTGCAAAAGAAAGTCAACCCCGATGCAGGGTCACGCTTTCGCGCCGCCAGTGCCGAAGAAGCGGTGCTTGGTATGTGCTTGTTACATCCCGACTTTTTAAAAACTTTGATAGCGGTGTTACCGCCCGAAGAAATGGTAACCCCTTTTAACCGCAAAGTATATCTTTCACTCATTGAACGGCAGCAGGAAGGAAAAGAAATTGAACTTGCCTACTTGTCAGAAGAATATGATATTGACGAAATGGCATATATCACCAAAATGGTGAGAGACGCCAGGGAACGAGTTTCGGCATTGACGGAGGCAGAAGTCAAACGCTATGCGGAAATTATCCGTTACGAAAATCGGTTATCGGCACTGGATAACCCCACGGAGCTTACTCCCGAACAAATCAAGCAACAACTGGAATCTATGAAGCACATGAAGAAATAAGGATTTTTTCAACGGAGGAATATAAAATGGAAGACAACAAAACCGAAATTTTCAAAGAAATCACCAGCAACGAACCGCTTCTGTCAGACGATTTAAGCGACACTTCTCTTAATCGAAAAGACAAGAAAACCCAACTCAACGAGTTGATTGAACTTGGTCGTTCCAAAGGCAAACTGACCACACAAGAAATCATGGATGCCTTGGAAACCGTGGATTTTGATCCCGAACAAATGGACAAGTTGTACGAAGCGTTAGAAGGCTTGAACGTGGAAGTGGTGGACGATTTCTCCGAAGCCGCATTCAACGACCCCGATTTTGCACTTGACTCTCCCGAAAACGATTTGTCCGATGAGGATGGCGGCGCCGAAAGCGTAGCCACGGATGACCCGGTCAAAGTGTACCTCAAAGAAATCGGTCGTGTTCCGTTGCTTTCACCCGAAGAAGAAATCGATTTATCCATCCGCATTGCCGAAGGAGATCCGCATGCCAAAAAACGTTTGTCCGAAGCCAACTTACGTTTGGTGGTCAGCATTGCCAAACGCTATGTCGGACGTGGCATGCACTTTTTGGATCTGATTCAAGAAGGTAACCTAGGGTTAATTAAAGCGGTTGAAAAATTCGACCATACCAAAGGTTTTAAGTTTTCTACGTATGCCACGTGGTGGATTCGTCAAGCCATCACCCGCGCGATTGCCGACCAAGCACGTACCATTCGTATTCCAGTGCACATGGTAGAAACCATCAATAAAGTTAAAAAAGTATCCAGCCAATTGCTGCACAAAAACGGTCATGAACCCACGGCCGAAGAAATTGCGGTAGAACTGGAAATGCCTGCGGAAAAAGTGCGCGAAATCATGCGCGTTGCGCAAGAACCCGTATCACTCGAAACACCTATCGGTGAAGAAGAGGACAGCCACTTGGGCGACTTTATTCCCGATGACGAAGCGTTGGCACCTGCCGATGCGGCTTCGCACTTGTTGCTCAAAGAACAATTGCGCGATGTGCTTTCCACCTTAACTTCCCGCGAGGCAAAAGTGCTTTCTTTGCGTTTCGGCTTGGAAGACGGACGTCCCCGCACGTTGGAAGAAGTGGGCAAAGAATTTGAAGTCACGCGTGAGCGTATTCGTCAAATCGAAGCCAAAGCTTTGCGCAAACTCCGTCACCCCAGTCGCAGCAAAAAGCTCAAAGACTTTTTAGATTAAGGATGATGCGGATATGAAAAACAAAACCGCCAAAACCCATACGTTTGGCCGTGTTGTCGGGCGGATTTTCGCCATGCTCGGTGTTACGTTGGCAGTCGCCTTGCTCACGGCTGTCGGTTGTGTAGCACTTCTTTGCAAAGGTCCGTCCCAAACGGCAAAAACCACGTTTGTCAGCACAGTTTGTCAGCACCAAGAAACAGCGTGGATTCCTACTCTGTTTTTGTCAAAAGAAGAAATCAAAGGCGTTTTGGATAACCAAGAAAAATTGCCGGCTACCACTTTGGAAGAAATTTTTCCGTTTTTCAAACGGTGAAAGGAGTGGCGTTGAATGACTCAAAACACAGAATTTACCGATGAAGTCGTATCGACGGTTGTCGAACCCGAAACGGCGGAAGAAGTTCAGTTGCAGCAAGTGCAAGTCGAAGAAGTACAAGTCGAAGCGGTGGTCTCTGCGCCACGAAAAAAACGTCGTTTTTGGCCGTGGCTTTGTGTGTATGCCGTGCTTTTGTTGGCGCTTTCGGCGTTTTCGTTGCGGCAATTACATACGTATTTGCAAACCTACGAATCCAAAACTCCCAACCAAGCGCTGACGCAGTTCCTAAACTGGATAGAAACAAAAAACTACGAAAAAATGTACGCCCAAGCCGATTTTGAGGAAACGGTACTCACTACCAAAGCCGAGTATCTGCGCTATTTGGAACGTACATACAGTGCGGCAAACGGTGCTTTGTCGCTTCGTGAACAAGAATCCCCCTCAAAAGACAAACAAATATACACGGTATACGCCGACAAAACACCTCTTTCCGAGGTGGTTTTGCTCAAAAACCCTGCATGGGGTGAAACACCGTATACCATTTACACCGTGTGCAAACCGATAGGGGATATCACCATTGTAGCACAAGCCGACACGCGCGTTTCGCTTAACGGTACGGACTTGGCTTTGCTCAATTTACCGGCGGTGGAGGTACAAGCTACCGAATTTGTAGGAATCCCCGAAGGGGTAGAACTTCCCATAATTTACCAATATACCGTTAAAGGGTTGCTTAACCCGCCGCAAATCACGGGCCTTACCTTGGGCGGTGAAAGCTGTGCAGTGCAAACCAAAGGTGAAGCGGTGTACTATGTATCACACGCTGTATCTGACGAAGAGAAAAAAATGCAAGAAGAACTTGCCAAACAAGTGATGAACGACTACATGGAGTTTACTGCACGTCAATTAGCTGCTCGTGAACTTAAAAAGCATTTGTATAAACCCAGTGATTTGTATCACGCTGTCGGCAATTTCACCGAGTTTATCGATCCTAAACCCAATTCTTTCGGTTGCGGCCAATTTACCGTGCTGGAACACCGTTCGCTGACGGGGCAGGATTTTTCTTGCACGGTGCAGTTTATGCAACAAATGACACAAAAGCAACCGCAGGGGACCGTGTCATCCGATAATTTGGTTGCCTATCGTCTGAATTTCTTTAAAATGGACGATGAATGGAAGTTGTTTTCGGTTAACAAAGTGGATGTCAGCAAAAAATAAGTAAAAAAGGGAGGGACAACCGTTTGACAAAAGGCGTTTGCGATTTTTTTACCCCCATTCCGTTTGCCAAACGGTTGCTTGGCTCTTGGTTTTTGTGGTGCGCACTGTACAAAGGTTTTTCGGCGTGGTTTGTGTTGCCGCTATGGATTTTTTTGTTGGGGGTAGCAGTCACTTGCTTTGCCGCCTATCACCTTCAAAAACGGGCGGCAACGTTTTCTGTTGATGATGTGTTTTTTTGCGCCGGCACTGCGGTTTTTGCCGTGGTGCTTACCTACTGTTACGGTGGCAAAAACCCCTATACGTTTGTTTTGCTGGTGCTCATCGCACTGTTTTTGGCGTTGTACCCTGTATTGCGCCTTCAAACACCGTTAACACCACCGTGCTCTAAACGTGCGGTAACGGTTTGCGGTGTTGTGCTTGGACTGATAATGTTTGCAGTGATCGCTGTTACTACCTGTTTGCGCTATCGCGTTTTTGGCGCGCCGAACTTCGATTTCGGTTTGTTTTGCAATATGTTCCACCACATGCGCGAAACCGGATTGCCGCTTTCAACGTCCGAGCGTAATCAGCTGCTTTCGCATTTTGCGGTGCATATTTCCCCGATTTACTATCTGATGTTACCGTTTTATGCGGTTTTCCCTTCGCCAATCACGTTGCAAATCGGTCAAGCCGTGGTTGTGGCAAGCGGAATCATACCATTGTATTTGCTTACAAAGCGGTTTTCGCTGTCCAACAAAATAACGCTTGCCGTGTTGTTTGTATATGCAGCGCATCCCATGCTTACGGCAGGTTGTTTTTACGACTTGCACGAAAATTGCTTTTTGACCCCGTTGCTTTTGTGGCTGTTTTGGTGCTACGAAAGCGGTCACACTCGGTGGATGTTTTTGCCGTTGGTGCTCATTTTGCTGGTCAAAGAAGATGCTGCTGTTTACGTTGCTATGTTTGCTATATATATTTTCTTTGGCAAAAACGATAAAAAAAGAGGAATACTGCTGTTCGCATTAGCGGCAGTGTACTTTGCGGCAGCAATATTGCTGTTGCAAACTTTTGGCTTGGGCGCTATGTTTGGGCGCTACGCGGGAATTCTGCGCGAAGCAAAAGAAGCAGGTGGCATCTTGCACCTTATCTTGCGCGACCCGGGATATTTTTTGGAACAAATGGTTACGGCTTCCGACAAAACTGCCAAACCGCTGTTTTTGCTACAATTGCTTGTGCCGTTCGGTTTGCTGCTTTGGAAAACCAAAAATCACAGCCGATTGTTATTGCTGTTGCCATTGTTGCTTAACTTGTTGACGGAATATGGCTATCAATATAACATCGGTTTCCAATATAATTTTGGTGTCACCGCGTTTTTGTTTTATTTGTGGGTGCAAAACATTGCCGAAACGCCAAAAAAACAATCGCGTAATCCGTTGTTATTTAGCGTAGCGGCGGCGTGCCTTTTGTATATCACTGCCGTGATACCGAGGTTGGAAGGCTATGTTAAAAACGCCATTGTCAATTACGACGAACACAATCGCATGATAGCTGCGCTGGATACGGTGCCCGACGATGTTTCGGTTACCGCTTCCACGTTTTTGATAGCGCATTTAGCCGATCGCGATATCATTTACGAAGATACGTACCGCAAAGAACCCGATACAGAATACGTGGTATTAGATAACCGCAAAGCATATCGCGAAAAAGCACAAGCCTACCAAACGGTTTGTATAAAAGCGGGGTATCACGTCACTTTATCCACCAACGAAATTATCATTTTACAATCCAAGAGTGAGGGTTAACACCTCACTCTTTTTTTGTAAAAAACGCCGATTTTTTTGGCATATACTCCCAAAAAAACTTGACAAAACTATCAAAAATACAGTATAATCATAATGAGAGCAAATAGGGCTCGTTGGCGGTCGGTGCCGCCATAACCGTTTTGCTCGGGTTGTTTTATCGTTATAGGTTTTACATGACAATTGCCCCCGCTCATCGGAAAGGGCGGTGGGGAACTGCATTTTGAACGATGATTAACAGTTTTAGTGAAAACAAGCATGTAGGAGGTGCACAACACAAGTGATTGAACTGATACTCACCGGTTTAGGTGCGTTGGTTGTCGGCGGCGGTATATCCGGCTTCGTGGCGTTTAAAGCGGGCGTAAGCCATCGCAAAAAATCCGCAGAAGCTACCATTGGTTCCGCAGAAGCCGAAGCCCAGCGCATTTTGAAAGAGGCAAACGCCTCGGCAGAATCTCGTAAAAAAGAAACGTTGTTAGAAGCAAAAGATGAAATTCATCGTTTGCGCAACGAATCCGAACGTGAACTCAAAGAACGTCGCAACGAAGTGGTTCGTCAAGAACGTCGTTTGCAACAAAAAGAAGAATCCCTCGATCACAAAATCGAAAACTACGAAGCAAAGGAAGAAGCTATCGCCAAAAAGCAAAAAGAAATTGATTCCCGCTTACAAGACGTAGAAAATCTCAAAAAAGGCCAGTTTGAAATGCTGGAACGTATTTCCGGCTTCACCGTCGAACAAGCAAAAGAATATTTGCTCAAAAGCCTTTCGGAGGAACTTTCTCACGAAAAAGCGCTCAAAATTACCGAGTTTGAAAATCAATTAAAAGAAGAGGCGGATAGCCGCGCTCGTAATATGATTTCTCACGCTATTCAACGCGTGGCGGCAGACCAAGTTTCGGAAACCACGGTTTCCGCTGTTCCGTTGCCTAACGATGAAATGAAAGGCCGCATCATCGGCCGCGAGGGTCGTAACATCCGTACCATCGAAACGTTAACGGGTGTGGATCTGATTATCGACGACACTCCCGAAGCCATCACCCTTTCTTGCTTTGACCCGGTGCGCCGTGAAATTGCGCGCATCGCTTTGGAACGTCTGATTTCCGACGGACGTATCCATCCTGCCCGCATTGAAGAAATGGTGGAAAAAGCTCGCCGCGAGGTGGAAGCCACCATCAAATCCGAAGGCGAACGTGCCGTGTTGGAAACCGGTTTGCACGGTATGCATCCGGAAGTGCTCAAATTGCTTGGTCGTTTGCGTTACCGCACAAGCTACGGTCAAAATGTGCTTAACCACTCTATGGAAGTGGCTTTCTTGTCGGGTATCATGGCAAGCGAATTGGGCATCGACCCCGAAGTGGCGCGTCGTGCCGGTTTGTTGCACGATATCGGCAAATCCGTCGACCACGAGGTGGAAGGTTCGCACATCGAAATCGGTGTGGATATTGCTCGTAAGTACAAAGAAAGCGAAGCAGTGGTACACGCCATCCAAGCACACCACGGCGACGTAGAAGCCACCACCATTGTGGCATGCTTGGTTCAAGCAGCCGATGCTATTTCTGCTGCTCGTCCCGGTGCCCGCCGCGAAAACCTGGAAAACTACATCAAACGTTTGGAAAAACTCGAAGAAGTTGCCAACGAATTCAATGGTGTGGAGCGTTCTTTTGCTATCCAAGCCGGTCGCGAAATTCGTATTTTGGTTCGTCCCGAAGTTGTCAGCGACGACGATATGACGTTGCTTGCTCGTGACATTGCCAAAAAAATTGAGGATACGCTGGATTATCCCGGTCAAATCAAGGTTAATCTCATCCGTGAAAACCGCGCGGTGGACTTCGCAAAATAGTATGATTTTAAAAGACGGTGTCCTGCGTTGCAGGGCACCGTTTGTCTAATGAAAGGGACACGTATGAACATTTTATGTGTAGGAGATGTCGTCGGCACAGCAGGGTGTACGCATTTGGCAAAAGTTTTGCCGGCAGTTAAGCGCCGCTTTGAGGTTGATGTTTGCTTGGTTAACGGTGAAAACTCTGCCGATGGCAACGGCATTACTTGTGTTTCGGCCGAAAACCTGTTCAATAGCGGTGCCGATGCCATCACCACGGGCAACCACGTGTTTCGCCGTCCTGAGGTTTATGAACTGATTGACCGCAAGGTCGGTGTGTTGCGCCCTGCCAACTATCCCTCAACAGCGCCCGGTAGCGGTTTGTTTGTGGTGGATAAGGGGCGTTATCGCGTAGCGGTAATCAACCTGCTCGGCGTGGTCTATATGGATCCTTTGGCGTGTCCTTTTGAAACACTCGACACCATTTTGCAAACACCTGATTTACCCGTTTGCCGCGTGGTGGATTTTCACGCCGAAGCCACAGCAGAGAAAAAAGCACTTGCCTACTATGCCGATGGTCGCGTGTCGGCTGTTTTGGGCACACACACGCACGTGCAAACCGCCGACGAACAAATTTTACCGAACGGCACGGCGTTTATTTCGGATATTGGTATGACCGGTCCTATGCAATCGGTGCTTGGCATTCGTCCTGAATTGGCAGTCGAAAAAATGAAAGGCAAATTGCCCGTTCGTTTTTCAGTGGCAGAAGGTCCTTGCCGTATGAATGCCGTTTTGTTGAATGTTGACCCCAAAACAGGCAGAACACAATCAATCGAACGTATTAACATTGAATGATAAAAACGGAAGTTTTCCTATAATTCTTGCGTTTTTTTGATAAAAATGATATAGTAAAAGTATCTTTACGGCGCTTTCGGTTACACTAACAGCCGGAGGCGAGCTATATGGATTCAGCAAATTTTTCGGTTTCGGAACCGCTTCGTCCCGCAACCGATTTGCAACAACAACTCAAAGACGTGGTTGAAAATGGTGCCGTCACCACCGGTGGTGACCATGTCATTCACTGCTTGACCATTATCGGGCAAATCGAAGGACATTATGCTTTGTCGAGCGATAACAAGACCACCAAGTACGAACACGTTTTACCGCAACTGGTTGCCGTGGAAGAAAGCCGCGATATCGAAGGGCTTTTGGTATTACTCAATACCGTTGGCGGCGATATCGAAGCGGGGTTGGCGCTGGCCGAACTGATTGCGGGAATGAAAAAGCCCACCGTTTCTTTGGTTCTTGGTGGCGGTCATTCCATTGGTGTTCCGTTGGCAGTGTCGGCAAAACGCTCGTTTATTGTTCCTTCGGCAACCATGACCATTCATCCGGTCCGTGTAACAGGCTTGGTGTTGGGCGTGCCGCAGGCATTTCGGCATTTTCAAGCCATGCAAGACCGCATTATTCGTTTTGTCACCGATCATTCACATATCACATATGAACAATTCTCGTCCTTGTGCCTAAACACCGATGAAATGACCACCGACTTAGGCACGGTGCTGGATGGTGAACAAGCCGTTTCTGCGGGTTTGATCGATCAAGTCGGTTCTTTGTCCGATGCTCTTAATTTTTTGCACAGTATGATAGAGGGTGAGTTTAACTGCTCACCCTAAACAACACATAGGGAGGGTCATCCATTGGCTCAAAAGCGCAAATCTAACAAAACAAAAACTCAAACCAAAACCAATACACATGCTAAAAAGAGCAGCGCTTCCGAAAGCGCCCGCTGCCAAACAGCCGCTGTGCTGTTATTTGCGGGTGCAGTTTTGCTGCTTTGTCTTGCCATCATAAAAGGTGAGAGTTTGTGGGGTTGGTTACATAATACACTCATGGGCTTGTTCGGCATTTGCGCCTACATTTTGCCCGCTCTTGTCGGGTATTTGGCAGTGTTGTGTGCTATGGAGCGCGTCAGTAATGTCAAAGCCAAGTTGTGGCAGAGTTTTATTTTGATTATTGTGTTGGGAAGTACCATCCAAATTTTCAAAGCGGACACAGCCAACGTTGGATATTTCGATGCCATTCTCACCGCCTTTGCAGACGGCAAAGCTAACCAAGGCGGCGGTGTGCTGGGTACTTTGCTCGGCTACGGAATGGAATATTTGTTTACCGATGTCGGCGCAAAAATTATTTTGTTGCTTGGTTTGTTTGTGTTTTTAATGCTTGTAACCGGCACTTCTATTTTCTCGTTGCTGCGCACGTTGTGGAAACCGGTGCAAACCACCAAAGACACGTTGGATAATGCTATGGAACAAATGGTGGAACAAGTGCGCACCGCGCAAGAAGAACGCAGAGCCGCCATTGACGTAGAGCTTGGTGATGGTTACGCAGGGGAGGAAGAAGAACCGATTCCGGAACCGAAAAAAGCCCCCCGCACCAAGAAAAAGGTTGAAGAAGTACATAGCGACGAACCCGAAAAAGTCAGTGAGGAACCGTTTGAAGTTCCCACCCAAGATGCCGAAACAGCCAAAACCGAGGAAGAAGATACCTATTGTTTTCCGCCCTTATCTTTGCTTAACGAATCCAAAGCCGCCGATGAGGTTGCCTCTGCTAACGAGAAAAACGCCACGGCGGAATTACTCACCCAAACATTGCGTGAGTTTGGGGTTAGTGCCAAAGTGGTGGACGTGTCGTGCGGTCCCACTGTCACACGGTATGAACTGCAACCCAGCGCGGGTGTAAAAATTAGCCGCATCACGGGCTTGGCAGACGATATTGCCTTGCGTTTGGCAACCACAGGTGTACGTATTGAAGCGCCGATCCCCAATAAGGCTGCCATTGGTATTGAGGTACCCAACCGTGTTTCGGGTTCGGTGTGTTTGCGCGATTTGATTGGTTCCAAAGAATTTGGCGAAGCGCGCAGCAAACTCACCGTTGCCCTCGGCAAAGACATTGGTGGTCAAATTGTGCTTGCTGACCTTGCCAAAATGCCTCACTTGTTGATTGCAGGTACTACCGGTTCGGGTAAATCGGTGTGTACCAACTCGATGATTCAAAGCATTTTGTTCCGTGCCCGTCCTGATGAGGTGCGTTTGTTACTGATTGACCCCAAACAAGTCGAATTTGGTATTTACAATGGCATTCCGCATTTGTTAGTTCCTGTGGTGACCGATCCGCGCAAGGCGGCAGGCGCCTTGGGCTGGGCGGTTAACGAAATGTTGCGCCGCTACAAACTGTTTGCCGAAAACAACGTTCGTGACTTGGGCGTGTATAACGAACTTGCCAAAACCAGCGATACGCTCGAAGTATTACCGCAAATTTTGATTGTCATTGACGAGTTGGCCGACTTAATGATGGTTGCTGCCAACGAAGTGGAAAGCAATATTTGCCGTTTGGCGCAAATGGCGCGTGCGGCGGGTATGCACTTGGTCATTGCTACACAACGTCCGTCGGTGGATGTTATCACCGGTTTGATCAAAGCCAATATTCCTTCGCGCTTGGCGCTTACGGTGGCATCGGCTGTGGACTCGCGTACCATTTTGGATACCGGCGGTGCCGAAAAATTGCTTGGCAAAGGCGATATGCTGTTTATGCCGGTAGGGTTTGCCAAACCCATGCGTGTGCAGGGTTGCTTTGTGGGGAACCGCGAAGTGGAATCGGTGGTCGATTTCTTAAAATCCACCGAAGCACAACAATATGACGAGGCGGTTATCGAAGAAATCGACCGTCAAGCTCAATCGACCGAAAAATCCTCCAAAGCCGCAGCGGATGAAGACGGTAACGGTGGTGGCGACGAAATGTTGCCACAAGCCATCGAAGTGGTGGTTGAAGCGGGTATGGCTTCCACCTCACTGTTGCAACGCAAATTACGTTTGGGATATGCGCGCGCCGGCCGCATTATTGACGAAATGGAACAACGCGGTATCGTTGGTCCGCACGAGGGCAGCAAACCTCGTCAAGTGTTGATCACCCGCCAACAATGGCTGGAAATGAATATGAATCGTCCCGATGACGAAATCGAAGAATAATCGAAAGGAAGTTTTTGGTATGAAAAAGTTTTTAGCTCTGTTACTTGGTGCAGCGGCGGTAACCGCTTCGGTTGTGTATCTGAACAAACGTAAAAAAGAAGAAGCGTTGTTAATTTCGCAAGAATTCGAAGAGGAACTCACCGCAGAAGAAGCGGATGAAGATTCTTTGGAAAGCGCCGAATAAGCAATGAGTGAACATGCCTTTTCGCGCACCGAACAATTGCTCGGAACAACCGCCCTCGCACGGCTTGCAGCCGCGCGCGTGGCGGTATTTGGCATTGGTGGTGTTGGCGGTTATGCGGCAGAAGCGCTCGCACGCAGTGGTGTTGGTGCATTGGATTTGGTGGATAACGACACCGTTTCTATCACCAACCTAAACCGCCAGATTGTGGCGTTGCATAGTACTGTTGGTCAATACAAGGTCGATGTGATGAAAGCGCGCATCGCCGATATTTCGCCGCAAACAAAAGTGACGACACATCGCGTGTTCTTTTTGCCCGAAACGGCAGATTCGTTCGATTTTTCGCAATATGACTACGTGATCGATGCTGTGGACACGGTTTCTGCAAAACTCTCGATTATTGAAAAAGCGGTGTCTGCCGATGTACCGGTGATCAGTTGCATGGGTACCGGCAACAAACTAAACCCCACCGCATTGCAAGTGACGGATATTGCCAAAACCAGCGGTTGCCCGCTTGCTCGGGTTATGCGGCGCGAACTGCGTGCGCGTGGCATTATGCATTTGCCGGTTGTGTTTTCCGGGGAACAACCTTTCCGTGCTGTCGCGGCACAAAAAGACGAAACGTCCGGTAAAATGCCGCCGGCAAGTGCGGTGTTTGTGCCTGCCACTGCCGGGTTGCTGTTGGCAAACGAAGTAGTGCGCACATTGACACAAAACGTGTAAATTCCCCTTGATTTTGGTGTGAAGATGTGCTACTATAATATCGTTATTTTTGCGGGAGTAGTTCAGTGGCAGAACATCAGCTTCCCAAGCTGAATATGCGGGTTCGATTCCCGTCTTCCGCTCCAGAAAAGAACCCTCTTTTGTCCGTAGACAAAAGAGGGTTCTTTTCAACTAAATCCGTCCTTTTGGACGGAATAAAACCACCCGCGGTGGATGAAATCACTTCCGTGATGAAATCCGACTTTGTCGGAAGAAAAGGACGGATTTAATTTCATCTGCGAAGCAGATTTCATCCGAGTAACGCTCGGATTTCATCGCGCTCTGCGCGATTTCATTGAAAAGTGAATGCATTTGTGATATAATTCTTCCAAAGAGGTGATTGCCATGACAGAAAACAAACTTGCCGATATATCCACAGAATTTGCAATTCGAATATTAAAACTAACCGATAGTATCAAAGGACACTACTCTCTGTCTAATCAACTGGAACGAAGCGGCACAAGTGTCGGCGCAAACATTCGTGAGGCAAAATATGCGCATAGCCGTCCCGATTTTATCGCTAAATTACAAATCGCCTTGAAGGAATGTTACGAAACAGAATATTGGATTGAAATTGCACAAAAGGCAGGGTTGATTTCTGAAGAAACCGCAAAAACAATTTTGCACGATTGTGGTTCAATACGAAGAATGCTCATTTCCTCCATCAACACCGCAAAGGAGAATTTAAAGTGAATCACGATGTGATTAGTTATTATGATTTCCTTATAGAGGAAGGGCAAGACCCGGTACAAGACCCGCCCATTTTACAAACTTACATGGATAAGTGGGATGGAGAATATTTTATCAATCTTCTAGAGTTAGACGACACAAAAAATGTTTTGGAAATCGGGTGCGGAACAGGAAGATTGGCGGTTAAAATTGCACCCAAGGTACACTCTTTTTGCGGGATTGATATATCTCCCAAAACATTAGAAACTGCAAAAACACATTTGAGGGACAAAAATGTCAAATTGATTTGTGGTGATTTTCTTACACATCAATTTAAAGAAACATTTAATTTAGTATATTCCTCTCTTACCTTTATGCACATTGAAAACAAACATCAGGCCGTTAAGAAGATGGCAGATGTTCTTGTAAAAAACGGGATTGCACTCCTTTCACTTGACAAAAACCAAGATGATATATTAAATTATGGTGTGAAACAACTGAAAATATATCCTGATGACCCCGATGTGATAATCGGGATGTTAAAAGAACAGGGCTTTTATGAAATAGAAAAGCACGAAGTGGAGTTTGCTTATTTAATCAAAGCAAAACGAATGTAAAAAAAGAGACCAAGTCGCTGACTTGGTCTCTTTTTAACTTTATCAATCTTATTCTTCGGTGGTAACTTTCTTTTTGCGATTGAGCAGGGCACCTGCCAACAAAATCACAGCAAAAACAATCAAATAGAACAATACGGGGAACGAGAACTTGCCGTCGGCTTTGGCGGCCAAAAACGGGGTAATACCGTGTGCATAAACAGCTGCAAAAACCATGAACAAGCAAGCAATGATCGAAATGATGGGGAGCAAAAAGCGCTTAACAAAGCCCATATCTTTTTCTTTCTTCATCCAAACGATAAACATGGGGATATAGAAAGCATAAATGGTGACAATGGGAAGTTCGGAAGAGTCAAAGTTGAACAAACCGAACCATCCGGAGGTGAGGTTTGCACCGTAGAAATAAATTAACCAAACGGCACAAATGAAAATGCCCCAAATGGAGGAGTTGGTCACCATGTTGGATTTTTTATCGATTTGGCTGAAAAATTCGGGGTCGGGACCTTGGTCACGAGCGGCAATGGCGTACATACCGCGGGTGGTACCCACCATCAAACCGTTAAGAGTGCCAAGGCAAGAAATGACAATACAGATGTTCAAAAACGCACCGCCAATATTACCAAACACGTTGGTGAAAGCAGTGGGTGCGCCTTCTTCCATTAACACGGCATTGGAGGCACCGCCTGCTACGCCGATGTAATACAAAACGTAAATTGCCACGACAATGAAGGCGCCAATGATAAGGGCCAACGGAAGATTCTTTTTGGGGTTCTTCAGTTCTGCGTTGATGGAGGTGGCAACGATCCAGCCCTCATACGCAAAAACAGTGGCAACAATGGCGGCAAACAAACCGCTTTGGTTACTGCCACCAACGGTGGTGGTAACCACTTCGGTGAAGTTTTGCGGTAATGTACCGTTGATTGTACCAACAATGGTACCCACAACAGCCATCAGTACAAGGGGAATCAATTTGATAAACGTAGCGCTGACTTGGAATTTACCTGCCAATTTTGGCGAAAGAGCGTTCATGGTATAGGAAGCAATCAGGAAGAAGCCCGAAAGAGCAAGCACTTCGGGACCAACCATACTCCAACCGAACAAAACACCGAAATAGCGAGCAGATACCCAAGCCAAAACCGAGGTCATGCCGGGGTAATACACGTTAACCATAAACCAAGCAAGGTAGTAGGCGTATGTTCTGCCACAAGTTGCCTCGGCATAGTCAACAACACCGCTGGCCTTTTCGTACTTGGTTGCCATGACGGCAAATTGAGCCGAGCAAATAATCATGATCAAACCGGTAATAACCCAAGCAGCGATACCCAAAGGCATATTACCGCCGGTGGCGTTCAAAACGTTTTGCGCTTTAAAGAAAACACCCGAACCGATTACGGTACCGACCACCATGCAGATAGCGGTGATAAGCCCATACTTACGCGTAAGTTTTTCCATATTTTTCACCTCAAAATTAAAAAATGGGAAATATCCTAAAAAAACTTTATCATACTAAAAAGGAAAAGTAAAGAAAATTTTAATATTTTCGTCGGTTTTTTTAACAAAAAGGACAAATCCGTTTTGCGGATTTGTCCTTTTTGGTTATTCATTATAAATGCGAATTTCAAAAATTCTTGCGGTGACACCGTCGCCCGAATCGGTCACGTTAATGCGCACCGCCGTGGCGTTGATGGTGTCAAACTTGTGGTTGATGCGTCTAAACCAGTTGTCTTTTACTTCGCCAACCGTTATCCACTTGCTACCGTCGTTTACCTCAACAGTGTAAGCTTTCACCAATTGCTCGGGGAACATATTAAACTCTTCGCGCAATTGCGGGGAAGAGGGGTTGGTCATGTCTGTATCCAGTGTCACGTGAATGGTGTTAATGGGTTGTTGATGTTCCAATTTCAGTTCAATCCATTGCGGCAACCCTTGGTTGGGGTCGGAAACCCATTCGTAGTTCGCGTGATCGTGAATGCGTGAGTATCCGTTGATAATATTTTCGGCACGGCAGTCCGCTACACGAATATCGGGTTTTTTAAGCAATACGGCATGGGTGGACCAACGCATATTTTCAAATTCCTCGTTTTCGTTTTCGCGCTCGGAGCGGGTGCAATCCAACGGCGCTCCACGGAAGATATGCCACCATACACCGGGGTTTTTATCTGTCCACATCCACAGGTAACGCAGTTTGGTAGTAACGTTAATCTTCACTTCGTACCAATCGGTGGAGTGCGGCGGCAAAACAACAACGGGTGTGCAAATATCTTCTTCGGTAACATACCCATCCGGGTCAGCTTGTAACCGCACGTGAAACAACACACGTTTTTCTTCATCGGTTTTGTTGGTGAGTTTGGTCCACACACTGTCGATGGTATCGGCAACGTCGCGGTTAAAAAACGTGGCGCGTTGTTTGTCCAGTTCAAAGCCTTCCAGCTCTTTGCCGGTGTGGAAATAATATTCCTCGCCGTCTTTAACAGAAGAAGCCGTGACAGTGGCTTTGCGGGCAATGTCCTTTTCGTCTGTGCTCGCAAGACCGGGGATATATTGGTCGTCTTTGAGTAACAGCTGACGGAATTCATCTAGCTTGGTTTGGTACAACGTGCGGGGAGTGATGTTGTTTTGCACACACAAAGCAGCGGCTGTACCCACGGCTTGTCCTTCGCAAACAATGGTGTTTTGAATTCGTGCGGTACCCAAAGCAATGTGTGAAACACTGGCGCAACGTCCCGCGAACAACAAGTTGTGAATGTTTACAGAATACAAACAACGGAACGGAATTTTCGTCAGCGGAATATGAGTGTTGGAAAAGAAGGGACCTTCGGTTCCCGAATAAATACCTTTGGGGTTATGTAAATCGATGGGCCAACCGGCGTGAGCTACCGTATCCTCAAAATCGCGACCTTCCATACAATCGTTTTGTGTCAATACGTAATCACCGATAAGGCGGCGAGATTCGCGCTTGGCATCGTAATATGGCATACAGTTAAACACATAGTTCTTGGCCTTTTCTTTTTCGTCCCACAAATTTTTAAGGTAATTAAAATGCCCAAGCAAAATGCGGAACAATTCGTCACGTGCCAGTTCGGCATCGTAAATGTCGTCCAACGTGTTGGGCGCTTCCAACCACCAATGAAAACCGATAATGCCTTCCAAATTTCTGCCGTATTCTTTGCCTTTTGGGAAAACCGGTACCCAATCCGGTGCCACAAAGGGGACCTCGTGATCGGTTTTTAAAAACAACGTGTCGGTTTTGTTTGGTAACACCGTTTTGTAACGGTCGCCAATCATGTTGCAACCGCTCATGGTCATGGTGTCGGAAATTTCGGGAGCAAATTCTTCGTTATATTGCCATTTTGCTTCTCGACCAAGGCGGTATTTGGCACCCGCATGATACCCCAAACAACCGTCACCGGTGCAGTCGATAAACTGTTTACCGGAAACGGTAATTTGCTCGTTTGTCAAAATGTTGAGTGCCGTAACGTCGGTAATGGTGTTATCTTTTGTGGTGGCACTATTTACAAAATAATTGTAAACAATGGTCAAGTTTTCTTCTTTGCCACACAATTCTTCCATGATGGCGGTATGGTTTGGCGCACAATATTTGTATTTGCGGCGCATCATTTCTTCGGAAATGCCGCCTTCGCGGGCATTGGCTTGTCGCGAGTTGGCACCGTTGAATCCCACACACGTTTCGCTGGAACCGTTACCTCCCAAAACGGGACGACCGCTGATAAGCAACGTTTTGGCACCGTGACGCGCCGCTGCAATGGCAGCAGGTACACCACCGGGACCGCCGCCACACACAACAACGTCATATTCTCCCAAAAATTTAGGGGATATATCTTTGTTTGTAAAATATGCGCGTTCTTTTTTGTAATCTTCCACCGGACGACGTGGCACAAAATCCATATCGTCGGTGATGAGAACTGCTGCGCATCGTGCGAAATAACCGGTTTTATCGCACAATTTAATTTGGACTTCGCCGCAGGGAATTTCGAAATCCCCTGCCAAGTGCCAGTACCAATCGTGAGTGGGCGCGCAACCCAAATCCACGTTGCTTTTTTCGCCGTTTACAGCAATGTTGAAAATACCGGGAGCATATGGATAATACCAGTTTTTGGTACGCACCCAAACACGGGCTTTGCTACCGCCTTGCCATTGTGCGGTGGCGGTGGCATCTTCCACCGGAACACCGGGGGACATAACCGCCAACAAATAAGGCGAACCCATCAAATGCGAAAACTGGGTATCAAGCACCCATTCACCACGGTTTTCAAAATCAGTGGCGTCGATCCATAAATACTGATTGTCCATTGTTACACCCTCGTTTCTATGGGGATTTTTACAAAACCATTGTAGCATTTCACTGTGGAATAGCAATTGCAAAAACGCTAAAAAAGTTGTTATTTTAGACGATTGGCAATTTCGTACAGTTGATAATACATTCCTTTTTTAGCAAGCAGTTGTTCGTGGTTGCCTTCTTCCACAATGCCGTCTTCTGTAAGCACTAAAATGCGGTCGGAATTTTGAATGGTGGACAGGCGGTGAGCAACTGTCAGCGTGGTTTTTCCTTGGGATAGCACCGAAAGCGATTGCGCCACGGCAAACTCACTTTCGTTATCCAAAGCGCTGGTGGCCTCGTCCAACAACAAGATTGGCGGGTTTTTCAAAAACACACGAGCAATGCTGATTCGTTGTTTTTGACCGCCCGAAAGTTTCACACCGCGTTCACCGACATAGGTATCGTACCCGCTGTGCAACTGCTCAATAAACTCGTGCGCACCTGCTTTTTTGGCAGCATCTACCACTTCTTCCAACGAAGCACCGGGTTTGCCATAGGCAATGTTTTCAAACACCGTGCCCGAAAACAAGTAAACATCTTGTTGAACAACGCCCACGGCATTGCGCAAACTTTTGAGCGTGTATTCTTTTACGTCGCGACCGTCAATTTTCACGCTGCCTGCCGAAACGTCATAAAAGCGGGGGATAAGATTGCAAAGCGTGGTTTTTCCGCCACCCGAAGGACCGACAACCGCAATTTTTTCACCCGCGCGAATGGAAATGTTTAGGTTGGAGAATACACGGTTATGGTCGTCGGGGTATTCAAACGATACGTTATCCAGCACAATATTCCCCACGGGATTTACCAAATCCACGGCATCGGGTTCGTCAAAAATTTCAATATCGGCATCCATAATTTCCAAAAACCGTTCAATGCCGGTAAGACCGCGCTGAAACTGTTCGGAAAACTCAATAATGCGGCGGACCGTGGCAATAAAGGTGGTAACGTATAGCAAATATGCCACCAAATCACCGGCATTGATTTTACCGGCTATCATAAACAAACTGCCCGCAATCACGGTGGCGGCATACATAATGCCGTCAAACAGGCGCGTGGTGGTTTGAAACGCGCCCATATAACGGTAAGAACGTTTTTTGATACCAAAAAACTTGTGGTTGTCTTTCTCGAATTTTTCGGTTTCAAGTTGTTCGTTGGCAAAGGCTTTCACCACTTTTTGACCAAGCAGCGAATCCTCAATGCGGGCATTCAGTTCGCCGATCTGCTGACGTTGTTCGCGGAAAGTGGCGCGCATTTTCTTGTTGATTTTACGGCAAATGAGTATCATAATGGGAATAATCAAAAAGATAAGGAGTGTCAGCACAACGTTAATGTTTATCAGAATGATAAAGGATACCACACCTTTGATAGCGGCAATAAAAAACTCTTCGGGGCAGTGGTGAGAAAATTCCGTGATATCAAATAAATCACTGGTGAGTCTGCCCATGATTTGCCCCACTTTGGTGTTGTTAAAATAGGTGTGGGATAGTTTGTGCAAATGCAAATAGGCATCGGAACGCATGTGTGTTTCGATTTTTGTACCCATCACGTGTCCAATATACGCCATGTAGTAAAAGGCGGCCGCGTCAATGAGTCGTAAAACCAAATACAGCACACCTACGCGCACAACGTATGATACGGTAAGGAGGGCACCGCCACTTAGACCGGTGTTGGTGATTTCTCGCATAATAAGCGGCAATAAAATTTCGCTCACAGTTGTTAGAGCAGCGCAAAACAAATCAAACACAATGGTGGGAATGTGTTTTTTATAATACGGTAAAAACCGTTTGATCAGTTCACCGTTTTTATACGTTCTGTTTGTTTTCATGGCAATTCTCCTTTGCCTTTTTATTATAATACATCCGCAAGGCTTATTCAATCAAAAATTAAAAAACAGCGACGGTTATACGTCGCTGTTTAATTCTTTTGCAATCAAATCCACCATAATGCGGGTGTTCAAATCCAATGCAGCTAAGGGGTAAATGGTTTTCACATACCCACGGAAGAATTTGTCTTTATAATAGTTGACAGCTTTTTCTTTATCACCGCTGTTTTGCAAAATTTGTTTAATGTTATTGACCACTTCCAACGTGGTGTTTTTTGCATTTTTTAAATACATTTTGGTTTGCTCGGCATCCAAAATACCGTAATGCGGTGACAACACGTAGTCAATATCCAAGGCTTCCATTTTGGCAATCGACTCCAAAGTGAGTTTATAACCAATCAAAAACAGCGGCATTACCACACCGTCGCCAACGTAAACGCCGGTTGTTTCCGAACCGAGTAACAATTTTTCTTCGTGGCAATAATATCCTATCGAGCAACGGGTATGACCGGGGAAGGTAATTGCCGTAAACGTCAAATCACCGGCTTTGATGACATCACCGTCGGCAACGGGAATATCCACACACAAGGTATCGGTTAAATCTTCGTAATCGGTCACCCCGCACGACAAAGCAAACTTGCGGTCAAGGTCGCGCATAACGGTTTTGGCGGTGGGCTTGGCAAAAATTTCTGCAGCGTGTTTCCCTGCAACAATACTAGCCGAGGGGTATAGCTTTTTTACATAAGCGGCACCCAATGCGTGGTCATAATGCGAGTGAGTCAAGAAAATGTAATCCAGTATTCGGTTTCCCAAAGCACGTTTGACGTTTTGAGCCATCTCATCACCGGTAAATCCAAACCCCGAATCGTATAAAATGGAAGTGACACCATCGTCTATCAAAAAACCGCTGTCGGCAGGGACAACACGAACATCTGTGATTTTTAAATTCGACATTTTTTCACCTCATAAAAACGCCGCCGCATCGAATTTACGATGCGGCGCTGCGAAATATCGTTATCATTCCAAGATATACACATTCACGCGTCGACGTCCAAAAGCATAGCAATCGTCAACCGTATCCATATACAAGTCTACCAAAATTTTGTTTTTCAACAAAGAACCGCCGGTGTCGGAGGCAATGCCATAACCGTAAACGTAACCGCTTTCCGAAACGACAAAAAGTTTGGAACCGTACGGAATCACTTTTGGGTTAACCGCAATAGTACCGATAGCAGGGATTTTGCCCGTAGAGGTGCGAGCACCTTCTTTGGCGGTATAGGCACAAGCAATACCGTTCATTACTTGCTTGTACTTGACGGGGGTTCCGTTTTCGGTCAACAGCAACTCTGTGGGAGGGACCGAGTCGGAACCGTTACCGACAACAGCAATTTCGTTAACCGGTTGAGTGGTCAACGTTTCACTAACCAGTTCTGAACGAACCACTTTTCCGTCTTCATAATAATCGTGGTAGACGTACGTTTTTTCGCCGTTTACACCGGCACGTTCGGTTACACGTCCACCTGCCGGTACATCATCGGAGTACCGCAAAGTAGTTAAATAGGGGACGGGTTCAGTAACGATCCGTTCCTCGTATTCTGTTTTTTCTACGTGAATGTTCACACCGTCTGTCAAGATATCGGTGCGGTTTAAGTTGGTAACGTCGTGCGAGGTGGTGGAAACACCGGCCAGTTGCAACGCGTCTGCGACCGTGCCGCCGGTCATACGCACCACTTTTGGGTCACCGTTATCGACGATGATGCTTACATCAAAAGCACGTTCAATACAAATGTGTTGGTCTGTTCCTTCCAAAGAAGAAGTCACAGCGTCGTCAGGATTCAAAACAATACCGGCGCCGGCCAAAATTGCCGACTCGGTACGACCCAATGTCAAAATCTTTTTAACCGTGCCGTTATCGTCAATGGTTACCGGACGCAAACAGGCAGTGACGGCAAACATCATTACAAATGCTACCAACAGGGCGCTTGCTGCTTTCAATGCAGCAGGATGGCGCTTACAGAACGCTTTCGCTTTTACGGCAAGTTCGTGTTGCCGCAGGGTATTGAAGAATGTTGAAATATTCATAACATACAATATCGGTTGTGGTTACACAGCCGTCCTTTCTGTAATGATAGGGCGCTTAAAAGCACCACTAGGCAGTTTACTCAAACTTTCCCACATTGTCAACCGAAGAAAAATAACAACTTTTGTTTAATTTGCACAAATCTGACGCGGGTTTTCGACAAAAAAGAAAAAACCTCTTTGGATAGAGTGATAAAAGGCATATTTGTGAAAAAACATAAAAAAACCGGTTGGTTTTAAGATATTTTTAACTTTTTGACTATAACTTGCCATGTTTTATCAATAAACCCATCAAATTTTCCAAAAAATTACAAAAATGGAAATGAAATCGGATTTTGAATTTTTTTGCGAAAACTTTGTGCAACCAAACAGAAAAGGACAATAAAAAAAGGCCCAAAAAGCGTAAAATTGCTTTTTGAGCCATGTTTTTTACCGAAAAAAGACGATTTCGAAAGAATAAAGTTGCAAAAACGCGAATAAACATTCAAAACGAGTGGAATTTCCAATTAATTTTCAAAGTATAGTTCGTACCAAACCAAAAACATATATACTGTCCAGATTTTTCGGCTGTTATCTTTTTTGCCGTTGTAGTGCTCGTCCAAAAAGCGAACCAAAACATCGGTGTTAAAGAAACGGTTGGCAATGTCGCCGGTAAAAGCTTCTTTTACCTTATTATAATAAGACTCTTGCCGTAACCACACGCGCACAGGGACGGGGAAGCCCAATTTGGGACGGGCGGTATCCTTTTCGGGGATGTGGCGGCGTGCCGCTAACCGCATGGCCGCCTTGGTTGTGCCGTTTGCAATACGCAGTTTGGCGGGAATTTTCGAAGCAACCTCAAACACCTTGACATCCAAAAACGGAACGCGCAGTTCCAAAGAATGTGCCATGCTCATACGGTCGGCTTTGAGCAAAATATCGCCCACCATCCAACGATTAATATCCAAATATTGCATACGTGTTACGTCATCTAAACCACGGCAACGGTCATACCACTCTTTGGTATGCTCGGCAGGGTTGGTGGCAGGAACGGTTTTGAGGAGTTGTGCTTTTTCGCGCTGATTGAACATATAGGCATTGCCGATAAAGCGTTCTTCCAATGTTTGTGCGCCGCGCAACAAAAACGATTTGCCTTTAAACGAGAAAGGAACGGCGCTTACCACTGCCGCCAATGCTTTGCGCAAAAAGCGGGGGATACGTTGGTATCCCGCCAAAGACAGCGGTTCGTGATAAATGCGATATCCGCCAAACAGTTCGTCGGCACCTTCACCCGAAAGCACGACCTTGACTTTTTCGGCGGCGAGTTTGGACACAAAATACAAGGCTACACACGCGGGGTCGGCAAGCGGTTGGTCCAGCATATATTGGACTTGCGGCAAAGCTTCCCAATATTCCTTGTCGGAAATAATGTGTTTGTGGTGTTCGATTCCAACTGCTGCCGCCAATTCTTCGGCATAGTTAGTTTCGTTATAATGTTGGCCGTTATCAAACCCCACGGTAAATGCTTTTTGACCGCCAAAATACGAAGCAACAAAGCACGAATCCACACCACCGGATAAGAAGCAACCGACTTCCACGTCGCTGATGCGGTGCGCTTCCACCGAATCGGTAAACACGGCGTCAATACGGTCTACCGCCTCGTCCATTGTTAAGGATTCGTCGGGTTGGAAGGTGGCCTCCCAATAGCGGGTTTCGGTGATTTCGCCGTTTTGGTAGCGCAAATAATGCGCGGGTTGTAAGCAATAAATGTTTTTGAAAAACGTTTCACGCGGCAAAGAATATTGGTATGACAAATAATTGTCGAGCGCCGCTTCATTAAATTCTTTTTGATAATCGGGGTGTTGCAAAATACATTTGATTTCCGAAGCAAAAATCAAACGTCCGTCGGGCAAAACGGTATAGTGCATGGGCTTGATACCAAAGAAATCGCGTGCCAAAAACAACGATTGTTCGGTTTTATCCCACACGGCAAAGGCAAACATACCACGCAAACGCGTGAGCAAGTCGGAACCCCATTCTTCGTAACCGTGCAACAACACTTCGCTGTCGGAATTGGTTTTGAAAACGTGACCTGCGGCTTTCAGTTCCGTTTGCAAATCGCGGTAGTTATAGATTTCTCCGTTGAACATCAACACTTTGGTGCCGTCTTCGTTTTCGATCGGTTGGTTGCCGCCTTCCAGATCGATAATACTTAAACGGCGGAAAGCCATTGCCATTTGCTCGTCCAAATACACACCTTGCGAATCCGGTCCGCGATGCGTGATTTTGTCGGCCATGTGCTGCAACAATTCTTCACGGTTTGCCACTTGCCCCGTAAATCCGCAAAAGCCGCACATTTCACTCACTCCGTTTCTTTCCAATTCAGTCTACACTTAATTAGTATAACAGAAAAGTCAGTAAAGTCAAAGAGTAAAATAAAAAAAGCGTCGCTATGCGACGCTTTTTTTTGTTAAATTGTCGGTAAACTGGCGGCTGCCACCGATTGACCTACGCGGCGAATTTTTTCATCCGGCAAATGCAATTCCATGTCGGCATATTCCGGATATTCTTCTTTGAGAACACGGGTGGCTTCTGCCAAAATCAAGTCGCCGCCCTCGCCGGACATTACACGACCGAGCAACAACACGTCACCGATGGTGTAGTACATAGCGTAATATGCAAGCGTGTGACCCAAATACACACCGATGGAACGGTAAATATCTTTAACTTTTTCGTTGCCTTGGTTAAGCTCCACTTGCACCGCTTTGAGCTTTTCGGCGGGGGAAAGAGCTTCGTCCAAAACCAAACCGGCGCGCGGAGCCAATTTGATGACACTGTCTTGCGAAAAATATTTTACGCCGCAACCTTTATCGCCCGACCATTCGTCGACCATGGCATCTTCTTGCAAATCCACAGGAGCAAAAGCCAATTCGTTGAGCCAACCGGTGATATTGCCTTCGGCGTCCACATAACCTGCGGCTTCGGAAGTGCCCATGGCAATCCCCAAAATTTTGTTGCGATTTAAGCTCATAGCACCCGCCAAAGCGGTAACGTCACCGTCGTTGGCAACTTCAATCGGCACATTGCCGATTTCTTTGGCGGCACGCAGATAAATATCTTTTACTTTTTTGTCATACAAATCTTCCGGTACTTTCAAGAAAAGGGAAGCCACCATAGCACGGTTGTCCACGTAAACACCTGCCGAAGAAACACCAATGGCATCCACACGCGGCATTTTGGAAGCAGCAGAGCGGAAAGCTTCGACAATACCGTTGAAATGATAATCGGGATCTTCATTGATTTTGGGGAACCACACGACTTCTTCGGAATACACCGAAACACCGTCGATTACCGCCGAAACTTTGCGGTCACTGCCACCGGCATCAAAACCGATACGGCAACCGTCCAAATTACGGCCAATCGATTGCGGCAACGATTTTTCGCAAGGAACCTTGCACAACGGCAACGATTCGACTACAAACGGTTTTTCGTAAATGCGGCTCATAAAGTTTGCATCGAATTCACGAGTTCCGCCGGGAGCGTAGGCTTTGGCAATGGTGGCTGCCATCGCTTCGTCACCGCAGATCATTACTTTGAAACCACCGTAGGCCCAAAGCAACATTTTCACCGTGCGGTCAACGTATATTTTGTCGGCTTCGCTCATTTCTTCTGTGCCGTGGATACGAAAACGACGAACAGCAACTTGACCTTGGTTGCGTTCTACCGCCACAGCAATTTCACGACCGTTTTCTGCCGATTTTTCAAAATCGCGGCAAAAAGCAGCCATAGGGATAAAACCGGCATCCAACACCGGCAAATTTTTTACGGAAATTGTTAAACCATGCGCCTTCATTCTACAAAACACTCCCTATGCTTTATGTTACGATACCATTGTACCAAGATTTTTTCAAAAAAGCAGTATCTTTTTGGGTACTAAATTTATCTATTTTGTCGCATGAACGTTGGAAAAGGTGCATATATATGGACTATTCAATTCGTTTGCGAACGGAATACAAAAAAAAGGGGAAAGGAATGACGAGTATTATGCAAAAGTTTTTTCCGGAGGGTATGTTGTTTAACACCTCTTCCAACCGCCGGTATATCCAAACATCGGGAGGATTGGCAGAAGCCGCAATGGAGCAAACGGTGTTGGAGGCAAGGGCGGTGCTGTGTGACAGTGAACACAATTTGCACATCGAGTTGCCGTGTATGGAGGGGATTATCCCGCGCGAAGAAGGCGCAGAAGGAATTTTAGAGGGGACCACAAGGGATATCGCGCTGATTTCCCGTGTGAGCAAACCGGTGAGTTTTTTGGTGACAGGGTTTGATTATACTCCCGACGGCAAACGTCGTGCCTTGTGCTCTCGCCGCGCGGCGCAAGAAAAATGCCGTTATGAATATTTGGCAACGTTACAGCCCGGTGATGTTGTGGAAGCACGTGTGACGCGGCTAGAAAGTTTTGGGGCGTTTTGCGATATCGGTTGCGGTGTCCCCGCGTTGCTACCGATTGCTGCATTGTCGGTCAGCCGTATTTCTCATCCCTCTGACCGCTTGTATGTGGGAATGGATATCTATGCCGTGGTAACGTCGATGGATAACCAGCGCATTTGTTTGTCGCAACGCGAGTTGCTCGGAACGTGGGAAGAAAACGCTGCTTTGTTTGAGCAAGGTGAAACTGTGGCGGGGATTATACGTTCGGTGGAAGATTATGGCGTGTTTGTGGAACTGACTCCCAATTTGGCGGGTCTTGCCGAACCACGCGCGGGGGTGCGTGTGGGACAACATGCGGGCGTGTATATCAAAAACATTTTAGCGGATAAAATGAAACTGAAATTGGTGTTAATTGATGCGCAAGATACGGCGCAAATGCCGCCACCGCTCAAATATTTTATTACCGAGGGGCACATTGACCGTTGGGTGTATTCACCGTCGCAATGCGGCAAACGCATCGAAACGGATTTTTCGCGGTGCCAACAAGCGGTAAACGTGGGGTAAAACAAAAAAATAGGTCTTGCAAAATGGGCTCAAACAGTGTACAATAGTTTGAGCATCCGCCCGTGGCGAAGCTGGATATCGCAGTGGATTCCGATTCCAAAGGCCGGGGGTTCAAATCCCTCCGGGCGGGCCAAAACGAAAATCCTGTCGATTGTTTTCGGCAGGATTTTCGTTTTGTATTATTCATTTTTCATTATTCAATATTCATCATTCATTTGACAGGATTTTCAATGAATATTGAATAATGAAGTCGCTTCGCTGATGAATAATGAATAATTGATTTATACTGTCGTTTCTGCTATAATATGGGAAAAGGTGGTGCTTTAAATGAAAGAAAATTTGCTTATAGATAAATCTATTATTTTTGCAGCACGCATTATAAAACTAACTCAGCATTTAATTAAAAATAAAAAGGAAACCGTAATTTCCAAACAAATTGTCCGTAGTGGTACAAGTATAGGTGCAAACATAAATGAAGCAAGCTACGGTCAAAGCAAGGCGGATTTTATTTCTAAAATGCATATTGCGTTAAAAGAAACTGCCGAAACAGAATATTGGATTAAGTTGCTTTATATGTCTGAATATATCGACGACAAAATGAGCAATTCTTTGCTTGATGACTGTTTAGAAATAAAACGAATCTTAATTGCTTCTATTAATACTGCAAAGGAAAATTCAAAATGACATTTGATTTTGATGCTCTTTCAAAAGAGTTTAAAATATTTTATGATGCTTTTTCTCCCGAAACTTATAGTGTTTCTATGGGGCGTGCAGCTGAATATGCTGCTATAGAGTTTGATAACCTTTCTGATGAAGAAAAAACATTAATCGATGAATGGTTTCTTGAACTTTTCGAAGAAGGAAAAGATTATTATGGTATTCCTTATCTTTGGGTTGTTGAAAAATTAGAGGATGTTCGTTTTATTCCCTTGATTAAGAATTATTATAAAAGATTAAAAAAGCGACACAAGAAAAATGTTGAAACAAACATAGATGGCAAAACAATTAGGGCACGCTCAAATTTCACAAGCGAGTTAGTTTTGTGTAAAAAAGTTATAAAAGTGCTTAAATGTAAAAAAGAAAAAACATGTAGGGGTTCGAACACATAGGTTAAAAATTCAAAGGGCATCAAATTCGTACAACCCTTTCAAAAAAGAGAACGTGACCGCAAGGTCGCGTTCTCTTTTTTGTTTTTGTGGATTTTAATGTTGTTGTATGTTGCGCCAAGATATGATATACTTTTAGAAAAGGAGTTGAAGCATAGTGGCAAAACTGGAACGCACTTTACATGGTGATTTTAATGCGTGGATCAGTAAAATAGAACAAGGAATATTAGAGGGAAGCATCTCCGCTTCGCTCGAAGAATCCAGTGATTTTAAAGATGGTAATGCGCGTTGCAGTGTTCGCGTGTTTGAGCGGTATAGTTATGCCGGCGGAAACCGAGTGAGTTTAAGTGTTGTGCTTTTTCAAAATGGGGATGAGCTCATTCACTTATCTGCCGTTGCCACAGGGGGAAGTCAGGCGGTTTTCTTTAAGATGAACAGATGGGGCGAAGAAGCGTTTTTGGATAAATTGGCGGAACTATTATAAAAGAACAAAAAGGACTGTGACCATGAAACTGTTTTTACAAGCAATCTTTAAATTTTTGTTAGGCGTTGTTTTGGTTGCCACGCTTTTGTTCTTGCCTGCGGGTACGTTTTCTTTCTTTAACGGTTGGTTGCTCATGGCAATGTTGTTTGTGCCAATGTTTGTGGCGGGGATGGTTATGCTGTTTAAGAATCCGCAGCTACTTCAAAAACGGCTCGACGCCAAAGAACAACAAAAAGAGCAGCAGTTGGTTGTTAAGTTAAGCGGACTTATGTTTGCGGCTGGGTTTGTCGTTTCGGGGCTGGGACACCGTTTTTCGTGGTATACCTTGCCTAAAACCGTTTCGGTTATTGCCGCCGTTTTGCTTTTGCTTGCCTACGTAATGTATGCCGAAGTGTTGCGCGAAAACACCTATCTTAGCCGCACCGTCACGGTGCAAGAAAACCAAACCGTCATTGACACCGGTTTATATGGTGTGGTGCGTCATCCCATGTACGGTGCGACATTGTTGCTGTTTTTGTCGATGCCGCTTATTTTGGGGTCATTGTACGCATTTGTGATTTTTCTTGCTTATCCGTTTTTGATTGCTAAACGAATCAAGGAAGAAGAGTCGTTTTTGGAAAAGGAATTAGCAGGATATGTTGCCTATAAACAACGTGTGAGATATCGTTTGCTACCCTATATTTGGTGATTTAAAAAGCAAAACGCACCTATCGTTATTTAACCGATAGGTGCGTTTTCTTCTTTGAAAAATTCTTTGAGTTCATCTAAATATGTTTCGGGGTCAACAGGGAAGCAAAGACCGTGTCCGGCGTCTTTCACGATAACGAGTTTCTTTTTGCAAGAACAAGTATCGTAATTAAGTTTGCTCATTTCGCACGGCACAAAATCGTCGGCATCTCCGTGAAAGAAGATAACGGGAATTTTGCAATATTTCAGTGATTGTTGCGGCGAATCTTCTTCCAAATCAAAACCGCCGAAAATCCGCGCGCCAAGTTTTACAAAAAAATAGCAGAGCGTGGGGGAGAGTCCGATTTGCTTGATCACTTTTTGAATAATGTATTTGGCACCGGTGTATCCGCAGTCTGCCAACACGCCAATAACGTTTTGCGGCAACGGTTTTCCCGCTGCCATTAATACGGTGGCGGCACCCATGGAAATACCGGTCAGGATAATCTTGACGTCGTTTCCAAAGTGGTTTACCAAAAAATCCACCCATTGCAAACAATCTTTATGTTCGCGAATGCCAAAAGTGATGACGTTCCCTTCGCTTTGATTACTGCAACGTTGGTCGACAATCAAAGCGTTGCGACCAAGTTGAAAGCAACGTTGTACGCCACCCGATAAATCCCTTCGCGCCGTGCCGCGATAGCCATGGAACATCAACTCGATAGGAGCGCCTTTTTGGTATTCGTAATACTTCCCAAAAAGTTGTAATCCGTCAAAAGAAACAATGGAAAATTCTTTGTGCGGAGTTTCGTCGGTTTGTTTTGCCCAGTTTTCGATTTGTTGGCGAAACGGTTCGTATACTTTGCCTTGGGGCAAGTCTTTTGCTTGTCGTTTTTGGCGCGGCGAAACAAAAAACGTCAGCCGAAAGCAAAGATAGGCTGCTGCTATAATCACCGCAAACATTCCCAACAAAATCCATACACAAACCACAATATCATCTCCAAGGGGAAGTATATCATTTTCGGTGTTATGTTGCAAGACGATTCTTGCTTTACTTTTGTTTTTATGATAAAATAAAAAACAGTTTATTATCGGAGGGACACGCATGAGCATAAACCGTGTTTTAGAAATTTTTGAAGAACTTTGCCGCATTCCGCATGGATCGGGAAACTGCCACCAAATTGCGCAATATTGTGTGCAGTTTGCGCAAAAAAACGGGTTGCGGTATCATCACGATAACGCAGATAATGTTGTTATTTATAAAGAGGGTTCCCAAGATTGTCAAACGGCCCAACCGGTTATTTTGCAAGGGCATTTGGATATGGTTTGCCAAAAAACCGCTGAGAAAAAGATTGACTTTTTAAAAGAGGGGATTACAGTACGGCGTGACGGTGATTTTTTACACGCAGATGGTACGACGCTCGGTGCCGATAATGGTATTGCAGTGGCAATGGTACTTTCGGTTTTGGAACGAAACGATTTATCGCACCCGCCGATTGAAGCGGTTTTTACGACCGATGAGGAAGTGGGAATGATTGGTGCTTTTGCACTGGATACCTCGTTGCTTTCGGCAAAAAGGCTCATTAATTTGGATTCGGAGCAAGACGATATGGTTACGGTTTCCTGTGCGGGTGGTTCGGACGTGGCGGCAATTTTACCACTTACACGCACCAAAAAACAAGGCGAGTGCATCACCCTTACAATCGGCGGTCTTAAAGGCGGTCATTCGGGTGTGGAAATTGATAAACATCGTGTTAACGCCGCCAAACTTCTTGGTCGGTTGCTAAACGATGTAACAGAAAAGGCAACATTTGATATGTTGTCGATAGACAGCGGCGACAAGGCAAACGCCATTCCTTGCACGGCAACCGCACGGCTGGTCACCCAAAATGCCGCAGAATTACAAGCGGTTTTGGAACAAAGCTTGTCTGAGGTCAAAGACGAAATCATTTGCCGCGAACCGGATTTTTATTACGCTGTGTCCTCACTTGGCAAGGGAGAATATGCGGTGTTTTCCGAAGAAGAAAAAGCAGATGCCGTGTATATTTTAATGTGTGTACCCAACAGCATTATGGAAATGAGCGCCGAAATTGAAGGGCTGGTGCAAACCTCTTTAAATTTAGGGGTTCTTCAAACCAAAGAAGATGTTGTCCGTTTTCAATTTGCTTTGCGTTCCAACAAAACTTCGGCGTTGCGCGCGTTGGAAAAAACAATGCTTTGCTTTTTCTCCAAAACAAAAGCGGCTGCCGATGTGGGCGGTCAATATCCGCCTTGGGAATACCGACAAAACAGCGAACTACAAAAGTTGTACGTGGAGTCGTACAAAAGTCTGTTTGACACCTCCCCCAAAGTTGAAGCTATTCACGCGGGTTTGGAATGTGCGGTATTCTCTTCGTCGATCAAAGGGGCAGATTGCATTGCCGTTGGTCCGACCATTTATGATGCGCACACCACGGCAGAACGACTGAGTGTTTCTTCAACAGAAAAAGTGTACACGGTGGTATTGCGGTTGTTAGAACAATTGGCAAAGGAATAGTTGCTTTCTCTTGCCAACTATGATATACTGTTAAAAAAATAACGAATAGGAAGGTTTATTTCCATGGAAAAGCAAAACTCGTTTAAGCCGTACATTCCGGCCGATAAAATCACACCGGAATTAACGGTCACTTCCATAATCGTAGGTATGTTGTTAGCGGTTATTTTTGGCGCCGCCAACGCATATTTGGGTTTGAAAGTCGGTATGACCGTTTCGGCTTCCATTCCGTCGGCGGTTATCGCGATGGGTGTTATCCGAATGATCATGCGCAAAAACTCGGTGCTCGAAACCAATATGGTACAAACCATCGGTTCTTCGGGTGAATCGTTGGCAGCGGGTGCTATTTTTACGTTGCCGGCATTGTTCATCTGGGCGTCGGAAGGCGTTGTTGACAAACCCGGTATTGTGGAAATTACACTCATTGCCTTAATTGGCGGTTTGCTTGGTATTTTCTTTATGGTGCCGTTGCGCAATGCATTGATTGTCAAAGAACACGGCGTGTTACCCTATCCCGAAGGTACCGCTTGCGCTGAAGTTATCTTGGCAGGCGAAAAAGGCGGCAGCAGCGCTTCCAAAGTGTTTGCCGGCATGGGTTTTGCCGCACTGTTTAAGTTTATCATCGACGGTCTTAAAGTGGCGGCGGGTGAAGTTTCTCACACTTTCAAGGGCTTTGCGGGAACCATTGGTACGCAAATTTATCCCGCGGTCATGAGCGTGGGCTACATTTGCGGTCCAAAAATTTCGTCGGTCATGTTCAGTGGCGGTGTTTTGAGCTGGTTGGTTCTTATTCCGCTGATTGTGTTTTTTGGCGGAGACGCAGTACAGGAGCTGTATACCACCGGCGGCGCCTACGGTATTTGGGGCAATTACGTCAAATACATTGGCGCAGGTGCTTTGGTGGCGGGCGGATTTATCAGCTTGATTAAATCTTTGCCGCTGATTATCAAAACGTTTAGCGATTCCATCAAAGGAATTTCAGGCAAAGCACCGGTATCCGATAAACGTACCGAAAAAGATATGAACTTTTTGTTTGTGATTTTGGGCGTTGTTGTTTTGACTTTGGTGATCTGGTTGGTAGATATTATCCCTGTCAACCTCATTGGCGCCATCATCATTGTTGTGTTTGGTTTCTTCTTTGCCACTGTTTCTTCCCGTATGGTTGGTTTGGTCGGCAGCAGTAACAACCCGGTTTCGGGCATGACAATTGCCACGGTATTAGTGGCAACGGTTTTGTTACGTGCCACCGGTTTGGTCGGTCCGCGCGGTATGTCCAGCGCAATCGCCATTGCTTCTATCGTGTGTATAGTTACGGCGATTGCGGGTGATACCTCGCAAGACTTAAAAACGGGTTATTTGCTTGGCGCAACCCCTGTTAAACAACAACTCGGCGAAATTTTTGGTGTGATTTCTTCCGGCTTAGCCATTGGCGGCACACTGTATCTGTTGGATGCTGCTTGGGGCTTTGGCGGTAACGGTTTGGAAGCACCGCAAGCCAGTATGATGAAAATGATTATCGAAGGCGTTATGGATGGCAATTTGCCGTGGGCTTTGATTTTATCGGGTGCTTGCATTGCCGTTGTGGCAGAAATGCTGCGAATTCCGGTGTTGCCTTTTGCCATTGGCTTGTATTTGCCGGTACAACTGAACGCTTGCATCATGGTTGGTGGTCTTGTACGATTGGCATTTGATAAACTCAAAGTCAAACAAGAACGCAAGGATAAAATCATTAACGACGGCATCCTGTTCAGTTCCGGTATGATTGCCGGCGAAGGTTTGGTTGGTATTTTGTTAGCGGTGTTTGCTATTTTTGGCATTGATAAAACCATCAATCTTGCCGAACGCTTTGGCATCCCCGCTGCGGTTTCCAACATTGGCGGTTTGGTGTTGTTTGCTGTTTTGATTTTGATTTTCCTCAAATTTAGTTTGTGGGCAAAATCCAACAAAGCGGATGTTGCCGATGAATAAGAAAAATAGGCAGCCGAAAAATCTGCTCGATCACGTACCGTGTCACGCGGTAGATTTGGAATGGCAAACCGAGGAAAACGGAACCGTTACGTTGCTTGTTAAAAACAAAGGCTTGTTTAATCGCATAGCGCAAAAACTGTTCAAAAAACCGCCTATCAGCTACGTTCATTTGGACGAGATGGGTAGTGTGGTGTGGCCGCTTATTGACGGCAAAAGCACAGTGTTTGCCATAGGTGAGCAGCTCAAAGCCCAATTGGGTGAGGCGGCAGAGCCTCTTTACGAGCGGTTGGCACAGTTTTTGAATATCCTTAAAAGTTACGACTTTATTACGTGGGCGGAAATGTAACCAAAAAAGCGGTGTTTAGCGCTATGCGCTAAACACCGCTTTTTGCATCTTTTATTTAAGACCGAACACTTTTTCTATAAGGTTTTTCACCTCAGGGGTTGCCGAGTATTTGTCAAGCAGATCTTCCACTTGTTTTTTCTCGGATTTGGAAAGTTCAATGGTTTCGCCGTTAAGCTCTTGCAAAATGGTATCGCTTTGTTCGGCAATGGCGGCGGAAATATATTTTGATTTCAAAACAGTTTCCGCAACAGTAATGACAGAGGCATCGTCCGGTTCTTGCAGAACAGATAACAAATCGGTCAACGCGGCAACTTCTTTTTGATATTCTTCATCACTCATGGATTTTTGCGCTGCCAACAATTTGTCCAGACCATTCGAAATCGAAGAAACGATTTGAGAAACAACAGGATTTTCGGTGGGGACCACCGTTGGCAATATATCGCGAATCAAACCGATGGTTATGGTTGCTGTTTCTTTGGAAGAAGCAATTACTTCGGTAATCTTGTCAATGGGGAGAGTACCCTCCGACAAATCGTTGTTAACAGAATCGGCCAGTTCGGCAAACGTTGCCACAACGTCAGTGACTTTGTGTAAATCGGTAGAAAGCGAACGGAACAACCACCCCGTCATCGCATGATCAATTTTGGCAATGGGGGAGGTGGCAAATTCGTCTGCCAATTGTGCCGTCTCTTCGGGTAGGTCGATAAATTCCACGTCGCCGAGAGTGGCAACGGTATCACCTACAAAATAGGTATATCCGCTGATGGGCATGATCCATGTAATGGTGGTGATGATTGCCAACGCCACCCCTAACAAAGCACCGTAAAGTTTATCGTGGGGGATACCGTGCAATTTTTCGTTTTCGGCAAACTTCTTTTTGAGCGGTATGTAAGCAAAGAAGGTGAGTTTTTCCACCAAAAAGAAAACAACCACAAACAACAACGGCGAAATAATTCCGGCAGCTAATTTGGTGATGAGAGTTTGCAAGGTGGGCAAATCGAGTATTTTAAGAACTTCTTCCTCCAAACCTTCGGTCAAAAGCGGCAACACCGAGGAAGCAATCACCGGAGAGAGCAGTTTGACAAGCAAAAACGAAATAAGACCGCCGACCAGAAAACATCCGAATCGTAATGCGGTATTAAATACACCGCGGCGGTAGCTAAACCAAACGCAAAAACCCAAAGAGAGGAGCAGAACTACTGCTGAAAAAATGGTTAAAATTAACGACCACATACAAAACACCCCTTATTTTTTTGACTTCATTATAGCACTCTGTTTTTCGACTGTCAAATAGCGGCTAAAATCCTCGTCGGGTGCTCGTAGACGGTGTGGAGTTTTAAAAAAGTTGCGTGTCAGTTTGGCGATAACAGGTGATAAAACAAGCAAGGACAAAAGATTTGGGATAGCCATCAAACCGTTGAATAAATCGGTAAAAGCCCATACGACATCCAAACTGACAAGAGAACCGACAAAAACAGTGCCTACATATATCATACGATAAAAAGTGATAGCAAATGGTTTGGTCGAAAACAAGTATTCCACACATTTTTCACCATAATAATACCACGCGATAATGGTGGCAAAAGCAAATAATACCAAACCTACCGAAACGATATATTCTCCGCCTGCAAGGGCATTTCCAAAAGCTTTTGAGCAAAGAACAGCAGGGGAGATTTGTTCGGTAGAACACCACAAACCAGAAGTAAGAATGACAAGTCCTGTTACCGTGCACATCACGATACTGTCAAAAAACACTTCAAACGTTCCCCACAAACCTTGTCGGGCGGGATGATCGGTAAAAGCGGGTGCGTGGGCAATCGGTGCCGAGCCCATTCCTGCTTCGTGAGTAAAAACGCCGCGTGCCATCCCCACGCGACAAGCCTGTGCTACGGTTGCTCCCGCAAAGCCGCCGATGGTGGCGCTGCCGGAAAAGGCATCTTTGAAAATTTCGGCAAATGCGTGGGGAATACGAGGCGCATTGATTGCCAAAACGATAAAAGAACCCAGAATATATAAAACCGACATAAAGGGGACCAACACTTGACCGGTACGTGCTATGCGCTTAATTCCACCAACCAAAACCAAACCGGCCAGCATCGTTGCCACGGTGCCCGACAACCAAACGGGAATACCCAATGTGGATTGCATACTGTTTGCCAAGGAATGCGCTTGGACACCGGCACCGATACCCAAAGAGGCAAAGGTGGCAAAAAGAGCAAACAGCACCGCCAACCATTTGACACCCCAAGCGTTTTGTATGTAGTACATAGGACCGCCCACTGTTTCGCCGTGACAATTTTTGGTGCGGTATGCCACCGATAAAGTGACTTCACTGTACTTGATGACCATTCCCACCAACGCAGAAATCCACATCCAAAACAGCGCACCCGGTCCGCCTGTTGAAATGGCAAGAGCCACGCCGACAATGTTCCCGGTGCCGACAGTCGCGGCAAGGGCGGTGCACACGGCTTGGAAAGGGGTGACAGTACCCTTGGAAGAAGGTTGTTTTTGAAAGATGGTTTTGATTGTGTATCGCAAAACAATGTCGAAGCGCCGAAACAACACCCCTTTGGTAACAAAAAACAAAAAAATCCCTATGCCGAGTATAAAGGCAACCATAGGGATTCCCCAAACAACGGTAGAGTTGATGGCTTCGACATATTCAAGAAGTTTTTTCATGGTTACACCCCTGTTAATTTTCTATGTTTCTTGAACAAAAAATATGCTCAATGGTAGGAAGTTACAGGTTTGTAATTAAATTGCAAAAGATGTTGTAATATGCTATAATAAACCGAATTGAACATGGGTACTTGTTTTTCAAAACGACGATAGTACTTTTGGGAGAAATGTGCAAAAAGCGAGGTTTTTTCACGATATGAAAGCTGTGTGTATCAGTTGCACCAATCATTATGAGGAACGGATTTTGCCGGTGGAAACGTTTTTACGTGACTGCGGGTACGATTGTTGCTATCTTACATCCGATTTCAACCATACGCTTAAACAAAAATTCACGGTGGATTTGCCTCATTGTACGCAAATTCCTACTAAGCCGTATGCCAAAAATATCTCGATTGCTCGTATTCGGTCGCACATGCAATTCTCCAAAAAAGTCATGGAAGAAGTTCGTCGTATTCAACCGGACGTTTTGTATGTAGAAGTGCCGCCCAACAGTTTGTGCCGTCAAGCGGCAAAATACAAAAAAGAAAATCCAAACGTTAAGCTGATTTTCGATGTTTTTGATATGTGGCCGGAATGTTTCCCAAACCACCGTGCCAAACAGCTTTTAAAGCTCCCGTTCAAGGTATGGGCGTGGTTTCGCAATCACGGATTACCGAAAGCGGATTTTGTGTTCACGGAATGTGATTTGTTCCGCAAAAAATTAGCACCCTATACCGATGCACAAAAAACTAAAGTGTTGCACTTGTGCCGCCCTTATACCGCGGGGAATACCCCTGTTTCCGTTACCAAAAACGAAAGGGTGCATTTGTGCTATTTGGGTGCCATTAACAATATCATTGATATTCCGACCATCGCACAACTGATCGAACATATTCAACGTTTGCGTCCCGTAACGTTACATATCATCGGCGGCGGAGAAAGTAAAGACGCTTTTATCCGCGCGGTACAAGCAACGGGTGCTTTGGTTAAGTATTACGGAACCATTTACGATGCTTCCAAAAAACAAGCCATTTTTGATAACTGCCATTTTGGTCTAAACATCATGAAAGACTCGGTTTGTGTTGGTCTTACCATGAAATCGATGGATTATTTTTCGGGCGGTCTTCCAATCCTCAATACCATCGAAGTAGACACGTGGGATTTGGTGGAACAATGGCACTGCGGTATCAACGTACAACGCGATGCTTTGCAACAAGTTGCGCAGGCTGTTGTGTCGCAGACCTTATCGGAAAACACGGCAATGCGCTTTGCGGCACAAGAAATGTTTCAAAACTGTTTTTCGGAAACGGTTTTCCGCCAAACGCTAAGCGAAGTGTTAGGAGATGGTACCAACGGAAAAGCAGATTGATGTTATTGTCCCGCTGTATAACCGTGCAGCGTGTATCCCTTCGTTAATTGAAACGCTGAACCAACAAACGTTCAAAAACTTCCGTGTGTTATTGGTGGACGATGGTTCCACTGATAATACCGTGGAGGCATTGGAAACATTTTTGCCAAAAGCGGATTTTGAATACCAAATCATCCAAAAAGAAAACGGTGGTGCAGCTTCGGCGCGCAATGCCGGTATTCGTGCCGCTAAGGCACCGTATATTGCTTTTATAGATAGTGACGATGGGGTTTTGCCAACCTATTTGGAATTTTTGCACACGGCAGCAACAAACACGCAAGCCGATGTTACGGTCTGTGGTTTTCAAATGTTGCCGATAAATTCGGGCAAACAACCCAACACCGTAGAATCGCTGCTTTATCAAGCAATCACCCCCGCACAAGCTATGGCAAATTTTTATCGGGATTGGGTGGGCGTTGTTTGTTTGCTGATTGATTCTCGGTTTTTACAAAAAAGCGGTGTACTGTTTGACGAAAAATGCATTTACCACGAAGATATTCCGTTTATTACCGAATTGATCGAAGCGTCCGAGTGCGTTGCTAAAATAGACGGTGATTTGTATTTGTATTATGCCGCGGCAGGTTCACTTAGCCGCAGTCCGCGGATAGATAAATTCGAAAGCGGCATGGCTTGCTTTGAGCGAACGGTAGCAAAGCTTTCTCAAAAGGATACCGATGCCGCCAAACTATTTTGTCAAATAGGTGGCGCAAGATATTATATTGCAACTTTGCGAAAAATGGCGGTGCAACTGTCGTATGCCACGTTTAAAACCATGGCACAACGCATCCATTTTCGACAATACCAATCGCAAATACGTTTTTTAAGTCGGTCTCAGCAACTGGCTTGTCGTTTGTTCTTGTTTTCGAAATGTTTCTTTTACGCCTTTGTGCGTTTGCTGTATAAAGATTAAAGAGGTTTAACGGACTATGAAAACAATTGCTTTCTATCTTCCGCAGTTCCATGCCATACCCGAAAACGACGAATGGTGGGGCAAAGGCTTTACCGAATGGGTAAACGTAAAAAAAGCTGAGTCGTTGTACGAAGGTCACTACCAACCGCGCGTTCCGTTGGATAAAAATTACTATAACTTGCTGGATATTGACGTGATGAAATGGCAAGTATCGTTGGCAAAGAAATACGGCTTGTACGGTTTTTGCTTTTATCATTATTGGTTTGGCGGGCACAAATTGCTTGAAAAACCGGTTGACGCGTTTTTGGAACACACGGAAATTGATTTCCCTTTTTGCTTGTGTTGGGCAAACGAGGCTTGGACAAATGCTTGGGTTTCTTCCAAAAACAAAGTTCTCATTGAACAAAATTATGGTTCCGAGCAAGAATGGAAAGAACATTTTGAATATTTGCTACCGTTTTTTAAAGACAAACGCTATATTCGCGTAGACGGCAAACCGCTTATGGTGATTTATCGTCCCGAATTGATAGAGTGCTTGAACGATATGATCGACTACCTGCAACAACTTGCAAAAGAAAACGGTTTAGAGGGAATAACCTTTGCCTATCAGCAAGTGTTTTTTGCCGAACAAAAAGATAAAGACGATTCCCGCTTTGCTTATCAAATCGAGTATCAGCCCTCTTATGCTTGGCGCGATATGGATAAAGGCGGACACAAGTTTTTAAGTGCTCTAAAAAAGAGAATTATTAACGGTCTGGAAAATCATTGGTCAAAATTGTCCGAAAAAGGCAAACAGACGTGGTATGGTAAAACGTTTGGATCGTTGCTCGACCGCGTGCGGGATATCCACCCGCAAGGATTGACCATTCAAAATTACGACGAAGTTTGGAAAACGGTGCTTGCCCGCAAACCTACCGACGAAAAATCCGTTCCCGGTGCTTTTGTGGACTGGGATAACACGCCTCGCCGCCGTCAAACCGGCAGAGTATTCGAAGGCGCCTCACCCGAAAAGTTCGAAAAATATATGACCGTTCAAATTCGTCGTGCCAAAGAAGTGTATCACAAAGATATGCTGTTCTTGTTTGCATGGAACGAATGGGCGGAAGGCGGCTATATGGAACCGGACGAAAAATACGGACACGCCTATTTACAAGCATTGTATAACGCTCTCAAAGCAAACAATGAAGTTTAACGCAGTAAGGAGGTAAACCATGGAAAAAAGCAACCATAAAATAACCGCTGCATTCGATACAGTGTCTTTTGTGGCACTGTGTGCTGTTGCCGCCTATTGCGTGGTGTTAGGGACATCTTCCATACTTACGTTCAGTGGGTTTTCCCTTTGGTCTGTGTTGATAGTGGTTTTACTTGCTGCGGCAATGCCGGCTGTTTTATTTCGATTTAAAACAGCGTGTGTCAATCCGTTTATGTGCTCTTTGTTGGTTTTGGCAGCATATTTAGCGGTTGAGTTTTTGCGCACGTTGCAAAATGGATACACGGTGGGGAACATTCTTCCCGCCATCACCGGTTTGGCATACTTTGTAACTTTCCCCTTTGTGGCGGCAATTTTATCGACACCCAAACGTACTGCCACGCTGTCCAAAGTGGTGATGTATGCGGGTTTTGCTATGAGCGTGATTACGGTTTTGTTCTTTATCGTTTTCTTGTTTGCTAAAACACCGTTTAGATACATACTCAATTTTTTCTGGCAAAAGGAATATATCAATTTCACTTATATTTCCGATAAATTATGTCGTATTTTGTTTGTGACAACACCGCTTCAACTGTTTAGTTGTGCGGCGTCGGTTTATTTTCAAATCAAAAATCAGCGTTTTTCTTGGTGGTATGCCATTGTTACAGCTTTGGGACTTTTTTGCATGTTTATCACCTTTACACGGGCGCTGTACTTGGCGGCATTAGTAACTGCCGCTGTGGTAATTGTTCTTTTGTTAATACATTCCTCACCTGAACAAAAAAAGAAAATGGCAAAACATGTACTTGCAGCGGTTTTGATATGCGCGTTGCTGATTGCCGCGTTCAGTTTGGTGGCGGGTTACAACTATTTTGGTTTTGCCATTAACCGCACGGTGGGAACACAATCGCCCATGTTGCCTCCTTCCCAATCGGGCGATATTTTACAAGAGCAAGAAGACAATTATTTGAACGCTACACAAGTATCCGACGAATATCGTCAACAGATCACGGTGGAACTGCACGAAGTGATTTCCAAAAATCCGATTTTTGGTGTCGGCTTTGTATATCAGTTGGAAATCATTAACCGTATGCCGGAATACTTCTTTTTAGATTTGTGGGCAAAAATCGGTTTGGTAGGTTTGGCACTGTATTTGCTGCCGTTTATATTGAGCGTTATTGTGGCAGTTCGGTTGACATTGAAAAAAAGGTCAATGTGCAGTGTTTTGTGGGTCTCGGTACTTGCAGGTATGCTGACGTATTCTTTGTTCCAACCGTATATGCAAGTAGCGCCCTGCGTTTTCTTGTACGCTTGTACGTTGGCTGTGGTAAACAGCGAACGGACGTTAAATAAAAACGAAGTATAATCCGTAACAGGAGGTAAAAAAGCATGAAAGGTATTATTTTAGCCGGTGGGTCCGGTACACGGTTGTATCCCTTGACATTGGTGACGAGCAAACAGTTGCTTCCCGTTTATGACAAACCCATGATTTATTATCCCATGTCGACGCTGATGCTTGCGGGTATTCGTGACATTTTGATTATTTCTACGCCTGCCGATACCCCGCGGTTTCAAGAACTGTTGGGTGACGGTTCTCGTTACGGTGTGAATTTGAGCTATGCCGTGCAACCTTCTCCTGATGGTTTGGCGCAAGCGTTTATTATCGGCAAAGAATTCATCGGTGACGATGCGTGTGCCATGGTGCTTGGCGATAATATCTTTTACGGCAACGGGTTTAGCAAAATTTTGGCTAACGCCAATCAAAACGCTCAAAACGGCACGGCAACGGTGTTTGGTTACCACGTTTCCGACCCCGAACGTTTTGGCGTGGTAGAGTTTGATGAAAACGGAAAAGCTATTTCGATTGAGGAAAAACCTGCCCAACCCAAATCCAACTATGCCGTGACAGGATTGTATTTTTATCCTGCCGGTGTGGCAGAAAAAGCCGAACAAGTCAAGCCCTCGGCGCGCGGTGAGTTGGAAATTACCACTTTGAACGAAATGTACTTGAATGAAGGCACCTTGGCGGTGGAACTGCTTGGCAGAGGTTTTGCGTGGCTGGATACCGGCACGTTTAAAAGTTTGCTCGAAGCGGCACAGTTTGTCGAAATGAATCAAAGCCGCCAATCGGTGCAAATTTCCGCTCCCGAAGAAATCGCCTATATCAAAGGCTGGATCACCAAAGAACAACTGCTCAATGCTGCCGAAGCCTATGGCAAATCCTCGTATGGCGATCATCTGCGGCAAGTGGCAAACGACAAATTGCGGTATTAATCGTTTCACCTTAAAGGAGGAAAAACTATGACGATCATTGTTACCGGCGGTGCCGGGTTTATTGGTTCGAACTTTGTGTTCCATATGCTGAAAAAATATCCGGATTACCGCATTATCTGTTTGGATAAATTAACCTATGCCGGAAATTTAAGCACCCTTGCTCCCGTGATGGATAATCCCCATTTTCGCTTTGTCAAAATGGATATCTGTGACCGCGCAGGGGTATACCAATTGTTCGAAGAAGAACACCCCGACATGGTGGTCAACTTTGCCGCCGAAAGTCACGTGGACCGTTCCATCGAAAACCCCGAGGTATTTTTGCAAACCAATATTTTAGGTACCCAAGTATTAATGGATGCCTGTCGAAAATACGGTATCAAACGGTATCACCAAGTATCTACCGACGAAGTGTACGGTGATTTACCGCTTGACCGCCCCGACTTGTTCTTCACCGAAGAAACGCCGATTCATACCAGTTCGCCGTATTCTTCGTCCAAAGCGGGTGCCGATTTGTTGGTACAAGCCTATCATCGCACGTTTGGGTTGCCGGTGACAATTTCACGTTGCTCTAACAACTATGGTCCGTACCATTTTCCCGAAAAACTCATTCCGCTTATGATTGCCAATGCTTTGAACGATAAACCGTTGCCTGTATACGGCAATGGCTTGAACGTTCGCGATTGGTTATATGTGGAAGACCACTGCAAAGCGATTGATTTGATTATCCATAACGGCCGCGAGGGTGAAGTGTATAACATCGGCGGTCACAACGAAATGAAAAACATTGACATTGTCAAAATGATTTGTAAAGCACTTGACAAACCCGAAAGCCTGATTACATACGTTACCGACCGCAAAGGTCACGATATGCGCTACGCTATCGACCCCACCAAAATTCACACCGAATTAGGTTGGTTGCCCGAAACCAAGTTTGCCGACGGTATTCAAAAAACCATCCAATGGTATTTGGATAACAAAGAATGGTGGGAAACTATCATTTCGGGCGAATATCAAAATTACTATGAAAAAATGTATGGTAATCGATAGGAGTTATCTATGAAAGTTTTTGTTACGGGCGTCGGTGGTCAGCTGGGACATGACGTCATGAACGAACTTCATAACCGCGGTCACGAATGTGTTGGCTCGGATGTGGCATCGACTTGTGCACATACCGCTTTTTCGTATATCCCGTTGGATATCACGGACAAAGCGGCGGTTTTGTCGACAATTTCCGAAGTCAAACCCGAGGCGGTCATTCATTGTGCCGCTTGGACAGCGGTGGATGCCGCCGAAGACGAAGAAAACCGCGATACCGTCAAAGCCGTAAATGCGCTTGGCACACAGTATCTTGCCGAGGCTTGCAAACTGTCGGGGTGCAAAATGATGTATATTTCTACCGACTATGTGTTTAATGGTCAAGGGGATACACCGTGGGAACCCGATTGTCGCGAATTTGAACCGCTTAACGTTTACGGTCAAACAAAACTTGACGGTGAACGTGCTGTTCAAAATACGCTGGACAAGTTTTTTGTGGTGCGCATTGCGTGGGTGTTCGGCAAAAACGGAAATAACTTTATCAAAACCATGCTCAGACTGGGCAAAAAATACGATACTATGCGTGTGGTGTGTGACCAAATCGGCACACCGACATACACATTTGACCTTTCGCGGTTGCTTGTGGATATGATAGAAACCGAAAAATACGGTTTTTACCATGCCACCAACGAGGGAGGATATATCAGTTGGTATGACTTCGCAGCCGAAATTTTCCGCCAAGCGGGGTACACCACCAACGTTTTACCGGTAACCACCAAAGAATATGGGTTGAGCAAAGCGGCGCGACCGTTTAACAGCCGCCTGGAAAAATCCAAGTTACAAAAAGCGGGTTTTGCACCGTTGCCCACGTGGCAAGACGCACTGACACGCTATTTGAAGGAGTTAGAAAACGATGGGGCAAATTAAAGTCACACCCTGCCCGATTGAAGGGTTATACGTTATTGAACCGACTGTCCATGGCGATAGCCGCGGTTATTTTGTTGAAACCTACAATCAAAAAGACATGGCCGAGGCCGGTCTCAATATGGTGTTTGTGCAAGATAATCAGAGCATGTCTGTCAAAGGTGTGTTGCGCGGATTGCATTTCCAAAAACAATACGCCCAAGGCAAGTTGGTGCGTGTTATCAAAGGTCGCGTATTTGACGTGGCAGTGGATATCCGTGAAGGCAGCCCCACTTATGGACAATGGTTCGGTGTGGAATTGACCGAAGAAAACAAAAAACAATTTTATATTTCCGAGGGTTTTGCCCACGGTTTTTTGGTGTTAAGTGATACGGCAGAATTTTGCTACAAAGTCACCGACTTTTACCATCCCGGCGATGAAGGCGGCATGGCGTGGAACGACCCCAAAATCGGTATTGTCTGGCCCGAAGTGGTGGGCGAATACCGTGGCACGGCTTCTGCCGAGGGTTATACGCTTGCCGATGGCACACCGCTTAATTTGAGCGAAAAGGACCAAAAATGGTGATGCCGATGGAAAAACCAATGCTCAGCATTTATATCCCGACCTATAATCACGAAAAATATATTGCCCGTGCTTTGGATAGTGTGCTTATGCAAAAAACACAGTATTCGTATGAAGTGTTGGTGGGTGAGGATGTTTCTCTCGACGGCACTCGCACTATTTTGCAAGAGTACGAAGCAAAATTTCCGGGCAAATTCACCATGTTTTATCGTGAAAAAAACATGCACGGCACCGAAGTTTCCAATGCACTAGATCTAAAAAGGCGTTGCCGCGGTAAATATATTGTCGGTTTAGAGGGCGACGATTTTTGGACCGACGAAAACAAACTGGAAAAGCAAATCACCTTTTTGGAAACGCATCCCGAATATTTGGCGGTAGCCCATAACTGTGTGGTGGTAGGGGACGATTCCTTGCCCAATGGTGAGCAATACCCCGAATGTAAGGACGAGGAATATACCTTGCGTCATTTTGTCAGCGAACAAATGCCCGGACAACTTACCACCGTGATGTACCGCAATTACATAACCGAACCTTACATGGATACTTCGTTGTTTGAACGTCGTCTTTCACCGGGTGACCGATTGCTGTATTTTGCTTTGGCAACGCACGGAAAAGTGTTTTGTATGCAAGAGGTAATGAGCGCCTATCGTCACGTAACCACGCATGGCAGCAGTTTTAGCGCCACTTCGCGCTATTCTTTCAAAAAAGACGAGCATTGGTATTTTGAACTGATGCAATATGCCTTGCAGCAATCCAATAAAACGGCGTCAAAATATGCGCAATTGCTTTATTTTCGTTCGCTTTTGCAAGGTGTTAAGCAACGGCAAATAACCGTTCGCGAATTTTGCAAATATTCATCTTATATCCCGAAAAAGTTAACAACCGCATGGTTGTATGGAGAATATGTTTTACGTCATCACGTATTGCACAAAGAATTGTGGGTGAGCGCATGAAACAAAATACCATTGCAGGCGGTATGCTGTGGAAACTGTTAGAGCGTTTCGGCGTTCAAGGCATACAATTTGTACTGCAACTGATTTTAGCGCGTATTATGTTGCCCGAACACTACGGCGCTTTGGCAATGATGCTGATTTTTGTTAATTTAGCAAACGTGTTTGTCCAATCGGGGTTTAACACATCACTAATGCAAAACAAAGATGTTACCAAAGAAGACTATTCATCGGTCTTTTGGGTGACAATGTTGGTGTCTGTTTTGGTGTATGGCGGTTTGTTTTTTGCCGCACCCGCCATTGCCGCCTTTTATAAAATGCCCGAGATTGTTTGGCCGTTTCGTGTGCTGATGCTTGTGTTGTTTCCCGGCAGTTTCAACTCGGTTCAACTTGCCAAGGTCAGCCGTCAACTTGATTTTCGTAAAGTCTTTTTCAGCAATATTTTCGGCATTCTTGTTTCCGGTGTGGTGGGCATTGTCATGGCCTACCAAAATGCCGGGGTGTGGGCTTTGGTGGCACAGAACGTTCTTAACGTGTTGATTGCTTGCCTTGTTATGCTCAAGGTGGTAGATTGGCGTCCGCGCTTTATTTGCAATTTAGCACGTGTAAAAGTGTTGTTTACCTATGGTTGGAAACTCCTCGTTTCCGGCTTGATCGACACGTTGTACCAAGATATTCGCAGTTTGGTAATCGGCAAAAAATACAAAGCCGATACTTTGGGCTTTTATAACCGCGGCAAACAATTCCCGCAATTTGTCATCAACGGCATTAACGGTGCGGTGCAAAGCGTGATGTTGCCTGCCATGTCTGCCAAACAAGATGATAAATCACAAGTAAAAAATTTAATGCAGACTTCTATTGCCGTGAGCGCTTACGTGGTTTTTCCCATTTTGTTCGGGCTCGCGGGCGTGGCGGAACCGCTTGTCCGCGTATTGTTGACCGAAAAATGGTTACCGTGTGTGCCGTATTTGCAAATTTACTGTTTCACGCTGTTGTTTATGCCGGTGCATACGTGCAATTTGCAAGCCATCAATGCAATGGGACGCAGCGATTTGTTTTTGAAACTGGAACTTATCAAAAAAACCTATGGTTTGCTGTTGCTGATTGCCGCTGTGCTGTTTTTCGATTCGCCGATTGCTATTGCGCTTAGCGGTGTGGTGAGCACGTTAATTAGTTGTTTTGTTAATGCTCATCCCAACAAAAAACTAATCAATTATTCTTATACCGAGCAAATCAAAGACATTTCTCCCGCTATTTTGTTTTCGGCTGTGATGCTCTGTGTCGTATGGCTGATTTCTCGCATTGCATTACCGTCAATTCTTATCTTGGTATTACAAGTTATCGGCGGGGCAGTGGTTTATTCGGTGTTGTCGTTTGTTTTTCGTCCCAAAGGATTATTGGTGTTATTGTCATTATTAAAGAAAAAGCAAGGAATGTAAAGAAAGGTGGAAAAAGTATGAAGGCTTTGGTGCTTGCGGGTGGATATGCGCAAATTGCATTAATTTGCGAACTAAAACGCCGTGGAATTACCACATTGTTGGCGGATTATTATGCCGAACCGGTGGCAAAACCGTATGCCGATAAGTTTTTTCAAGTTTCCACGCTCGATATCGAAAAAATTCAAGAAATTGCCCAATCGGAAGCGGTGGACTTTTTAATTACCGCGTGTACCGATCAAGCGTTGCTGACGGTGGCAAAGGTTTCGGAAAACTTGGAGTTGCCGTGCTATGTGGATTACGAAACAGCACGTAACGTTACCAACAAAAAGTATATGAAAGACGTGTTCTTGGCAAACGACGTGCCTACTGCAAAACATGTAACCATTCAAAAAGAAAAGCCGTACACAATAGAAAAATTATCCTTCCCCTTGATTGTCAAACCGGCAGATTGTAACAGCTCCAAAGGCGTGCGAAAAGTAACCGATATGGAGCAATTCCATGCTGCACTTGCCGACGCGCTGAATTTTAGCCGTACCAATACCGCAGTGGCTGAAGAATTTATCGAGGGTCCCGAACTTTCTATCGACGTTTGGGTAGAAGAGGGCAAAGCACACGTGTTGTGTGTTTCTAACAGCGAAAAAATTGCCGATGCCGATAAGTTTGTTATTTTCCGCGGCAATTACCCTGCCAAAGAAGCAGCAGTTGTTCAAGAAGAAATCAAAGAAGTGGCACAAAAAATTGCCGATGCTTTTGGTATTAAAAATTCTCCCATGCTTATACAAGCCATCTATCGTGATGGTCACATTTTCGTGTTGGAATTTAGCGCACGGACCGGTGGCGGCGTCAAATATTTGATGATTCAACGTGCCAGTGGTTTTGATGTGATCCGTGGCGTGGTAGATTTGACGTTAGGAATAAAGCCTCACGTTGGTGAACTGGCAGAAGAATATAAATATATCAGCAACGAATTTGTCTATTGCCACGACGGTGTTTTTGATAAACTTGTTGGGTTTGAAGAACTAAAACAAAACGGCACCATTGTGGATTACTATTTGTTTAAATGGCAAGGTGCTGCCATGAAAGGCATCCAAAGCAGTGGTGACCGCATTTGCGGATTTACCATTGGAGCCGATACGATAAAAGAATTGCAAGACAAGCACGCAAGCGCTTGTGCTTCCATGAAAGTTTTGGATAATAACGGTAACGATATTATGCGCCATGATCTGTTACCCAACATTAAGGAGTAAAAAATGATACCCTCTGCACTTTTGTATCTTGTCTTTTTATTAGCTTTTATTTTGCTGTGGTTCGTACTGTTTAAACGTCCTGTGTACGAAGCGCTGTTTTTGTCGTTCCTTATTTTGGTGGCAATGACCGGTACGTGGGAAAACATTTGGCAATATATCGATGGCGCTTTTTCCACGGGGCTTTTGTATTCCATGATTGCTTTTGTGGCGATGAGTCAACTGCTCACCCACACCAAGGTTATTGATTCGTGTGTATATTTGGTCATCTCCTGTTTTGGACGTATCACGGGTGGCGTAGGGTACGCGGCGGTCATTACATCGTCGTTTATGGGCGCTCTTTCGGGTTCGGGTCCCGGCAATGTTATGGCAACGGGTGTCATTACTATCCCCGCCATGAAAAAAGTGGGGTTTCCTGCGCATTTGGCGGCCAATGTTGAAAGTACTTCCAGTTATCTTGGTAACATGATTCCGCCAAGTTCCAACATTGTGGGGGCGCTTGGTGCCTTTATGGCGCTGTATCCGAACTCCCAAGTGACATCGGGTCAGTTTTGGGTGGTGCTATGGGGTATCTCGTTGTATTTTATAGCGCAGCGTGTTTTAATGGTATGGGCATTTTGCAAATATTATCACGTCAAACCTATGGCAAAAGAAGATATCCCTTCCCTCAAAGAAACGTTCAAAAACGGTTGGAAGGGATTGTTGCTTCCGATTATTATTTTACTTCCCTTTGTGTTTGACAGCGTGGCAGCGGATTTGATTACTGAACGTTTGGGGGCGGCGGGTGCTTCCGCTTTTTCCAAATGCTTACTGTTTTTCATTGCCGGCATCGCGGCTATTTATGCCTTGCTGATTGCCGAAAACCGCAAAGAGTTTACATTTGCC
>JAZROQ010000017.1:0-9105 GCA_045648765.1 Acutalibacteraceae bacterium | reverse complement strand
GCTTGTTTTAAATATTCCACTTTGCCTTCCGATGTATTCAGCAAATGTTTGCTGCCAAGCTCCATTAAACGATATTCCACATCATTTGCGGCGCGTTGTAACAACAGTTTAAAGCGGTCAGCACCGTTTTTGCGGATAAATTCGTCGGGGTCTTTTCCGTCGGGAACGTTGACAAGCCGAATGCGCAAGCCCGTTTCGCGCAGCAATGAAATAGCGCGTTGCGCACCTTTTTTGCCTGCTGCATCGGCATCGAAAATCAGCACCACTTCGTCGGTGTAGCGCGAAAGAAGCCGCGCGTGGTCTGCTGTGAACGAAGTGCCGAGCGCTGCCACCGCATTGGTAAACCCTGCTTGATGCAGCGCGATAACATCCATATAGCCCTCGCACAAAATCAAGTTTTCGTGTGTGCCTTGTTTGGCAAAATTGAGTGCAAACAGATTGTTGGTTTTTTTGAAAACCATGGTTTCGCCGGAGTTTAGGTATTTAGGCTTGGAATCGTCGAGCACCCGACCACCAAAGGCAATCACGTTGCCGCGCACATCGATGATGGGTATCATCACACGGTTGCGAAAAATGTCGTGAATGCCGTTGCCGTTTCGGTTACGTGCGCACAACCAAGCAAGAACCAGCTCTTCATCGTGAAAACCTTTTTTGCGCAGTTCGGTACGTAAAAAGTCAAAGCTCGGCGGTGCATAACCCAAACCGAAATGTTTGATGGTGGCATCGGTGTAACCGCGGCTGTGGTAATAATCCAATCCGGCTTTGCCGCCCGAGGAATACAAGTAGGCATAAAATAGCCGTGCCGCTTCGCGGTTGGCTTCCAAAATGCGCATCCGTTGTTTTGCCGAAACGTCGTTGTACGATTGTTCCGGCATAGTCATTCCGGCGCGGTCTGCCAAAAATTTGACAGCATCAATGTAACTTAAATTTTCGATTTTGCGAATAAAAGTGATAACATCGCCGCCTGCGCCGCAACCAAAGCAGTAAAACGAAGCGGTTTCGGGATATAGGTTGAACGAAGGTGTTTTTTCACCGTGGAACGGGCACAAACCAACCAGGTTCCTGCCGCGGCGTTTGAAAGAAACGTAGGACGATGCCACACTTTCAATATCATTTTTTGCAATCAGTTCTTGTAAAAAACTATCCGGAAGCACCGTACCCCTCCTTTTTTATTATTTGACGTGCCACCCTTTGGGAATGAAAATGGTTTCGTAAAGTTCGAGCGCGTACGTGTCGGTCATGCCGGCAATGTAGTCGCACACCGCACGTTCGACACCGTCTTTTTCAGAAATATCTAAATATTCTTTGGGTAATTTTTCGGGACGTTGACAAAAATAGGTGAACAAGCGGTGGATAAAATCATCCACTTTTTTCTCTTCGTTTTTGGCAACGGGATTATAGTACAACCGTTCAAACATAAAGGTGTGCAAACGGTCAAAACCCAACTGAACATCGGGTGCCATTTGAATATCCTTTTCGCTGTTTTCTACCAGCGAAGAAATCAGCACGTTAAAGCGGCGGGCGCGGTTATCACCCAACACTTCGTTGATATCGGCAGGGATATCCGATTCACAAAACACGTTGGCGCGCAACGCATCGTCAATATCGTGGTTAATGTAGGCAATGTGGTCTGCCACACGGACAATGCGCCCTTCGAGTGTGGCGGCCCAATCCCCCGTGGTGTGACACAGCACACCGTTTTGCACTTCCCACGTGACGTTAAGGCCTTGCCCTTCTTTTTCCAAAACGTTCATCACACGGACGCTTTGCTCGTAATGACGGAAACCGCCTTCCATGCAACGGTTCAGTGCACGTTCACCCGCATGGCCAAACGGTGTGTGACCCAGGTCGTGCGCCAAGGCAATGGCTTCGGTCAGGTCTTCGTTGAGTTGCAAAGCGCGTGCCACGGTACGAGCAATTTGCGAAACTTCCAGTGTGTGGGTAAGACGAGTGCGGTAATGGTCACCTTCAGGAGACAAAAACACCTGCGTTTTGTGGCGCAACCGACGAAACGCTTTGCAATGCAACACACGGTCGCGGTCACGCTGAAAGTCGGTGCGAAAATCGCACGGTTTTTCGGAAACGGCTCTCCCTTTGCTTTCTGACGAAAGCGCCGCCAGCGGCGATAAGGTTTGGCGTTCCGTTGCCTCTATTCGTTCTCTGGGTACCATTGTTCCACCACCTTTATATGTTATATACGTTATAAAAATCGATTTCCCTTTATTTTTGCAAAAAAATATCAAATTTTTCTTGATCTTGCGAAAAAGTAACAGCGCCGCACGTAATTTCGGTAAGTTCCTTGCAAAAGTGGTCGCACTGCTCGGTCAAAATGTGCAAACTTACCGTAACATCATCGGCAAACACAGTGTCGTCAATCACACAGCCATGTTCTGCAAACAACATTTGCAAACGACCATATTGCGCATAGTCACAGTGCAGCTGACCAAACACGCAAAGACGGTGTTCGGCAATACCTGCCGCTTCGACTGCCAATGCAGTACTTTGGGAATAAGCCCGCACCAGTCCGCCTGTGCCGAGCAAAATGCCGCCAAAGTACCGTGTTACCACGGCAACACAATCCACAAGGCCTTTTTTTTGCAACACTTCCAACACCGGCATGCCGGCGGTGCCTTGCGGTTCGTTATCGTCGGAAAAACGGCAAACACCGTTTCGCAAACAGTAGGCGTAGACGTTGTGCTTGGCATCCCAATATTCTTTTTTGCGCGCGGCAATAAACGCGAGCGCTTGTTGTTCATCCGTTACCGAACAAACAGCACCGATGAAGCGCGAACGACGGTCGACAAATTCGGCCGTTGCTTCTTTTGCCACGGTTTTATAGATTGTTTGCATACCGCTACCTCATTTAATGAGAAAAGGCAGCGCATTACTGCACTGCCGTTTTTCCACAAATTATTTGCTTTCTTTGATACCGAAACGTTTGTTGAAACGGTCCACACGACCGCCGGTATCCACCAGCTTCTGTCTACCGGTGAAGAACGGATGGCATTTGGAGCAGATTTCCACGCGGATGTTTTCTTTGGTGGAAGCTGTTTCAATGACCTCGCCGCAGGCACAGGTGATTGTGGTTTTCTCGTACTTGGGATGGATATTTTCTTTCATTCTTGTCACCTCTTTCAGAAGCTTGTCGTATTCCTTATCGAAGTAAACTTCGCAGAAATCAAAATGGCGGAGAGTTAGGGATTTGAACCCTAGGTACGCTTTAAACGTACACACGATTTCCAATCGTGCGCCTTCGACCACTCAGCCAACTCTCCGAGTTCGCAACATAGTGCTAAACTATTATAAGGAATAGCGGCTGAAAAATCAAGACCTTTTTTAAAATTTTTTATTTTTTTTGAAAAACCTTACAAAAGTGGGATGTTAGCGGCGGTGCAACGCTCGACCATTTCTTGCGGCCAAAGCGAGGCTTGAACTTCGCCAATGTGCGCTTTTTCCAAGAAAAACATGCACAAACGGGATTGACCGATACCGCCACCGATTGTCAGCGGCAACTCGCCTTTGAGCAACGCTTGTTGGAAAGGCAGGTTTTCACGTTCGGTGCAACCGGAAACTTCGAGCTGGTGTTTGAGCGACACTTCGTCCACACGAATGCCCATGGACGATACTTCCACCGCGCGATTCAAGAGCGGGTAATAGAAAATGATGTCGCCGTTTAACTGCCAATCGTCGTAGTCGGGTGCTCTGCCGTCGTGCGGTTTGCCGGAACGCAACGCGCCACCGATTTGCATAAGGAAAATGGCACCGTATTTGCGGGCGGCTTCGGTTTCGCGCTCGGAACCTGTTAAATGGGGGTATTCATCTTCCAGTTCTTGCGTGGTGAGGAAGGTGATTTGTTTGGGTAATTTGCGTTTTAAGAACGGATAGCGGGATTCCACCATGGCTTCCACATCCAAAAACACACCGTAAATGCTGTTTACCACTTGTTTGAGCATATCGATGGTGCGGTCTTCACGGCGAATAACTTTTTCCCAGTCCCATTGGTCGACATATAAAGAATGCAAGTTATCGGTCACTTCGTCGCGGCGAATGGCGTTCATATCTGTATACAAGCCTGTGCCCTCTGCCATGCCATAGCGTTTGAGAGCATAGCGCTTCCATTTGGCGAGCGAGTGAACCACTTCGGCAACGTGACCGTCGTCGTTGCGGATGTCAAAACTGACGGCGCGTTCCACACCGCTTAAATTATCGTTAAGGCCGGAAGTCGGCAGCACGAACAGCGGCGCCGAAACACGCGTGAGCGACAAATGACGTGCCAAGCGTTCTTCGAACGTATCTTTGAGTAGTTTGATTGCTTTTTCGGTTTCCAAAATATCTAACTGCGGAGAATAGCCCTCCGGCAATTGTAATTGATAACAAGCCACGGTTTTTCCTCTTTTCTTTTGGAATACCTAGTATGATACCATAAATATATACATTTTGCAAGATTTTCGCTTTATTTATTGCAGATAACCGTAATTAGTCCACGTCTACCCCTTTTTTGAAGAGATGAATATTGACAAAACAAATCAGTACCGATACGAAAGTGTAGCTGCCAATGGACGTGTATACCATACTTTTTAGTGTGGAAATGTCCGGCAAAGCGTTGGTTACAAAAAGGTTCATAAACTCTTTGTTGAAAATTGCTATGCCGAACAGCACGGCCAACACAACAATTTGACTTGCCAAAAAGGTCACAAAGCCAAACAAAACCGAAAAGCCCACTTTTGCCGTGTTTTTCTTGTGTCCCAGCAACATTCCTGTGAATCCGCATTGTAAAATGTTTAGGAATTCCAAAAAAAGAACAAATACAAGCAGTGCGATAATTCCGAGAATGGTGCTATCGTAAAGTTGAGCTACCGGCAACAGCATATTTTTGATAAACAATAAATTTTCTTTTGAATAATACGCCACAAACAGCACCGCGAAAACCACCGCAAAGCTCACAAAAAGAGTGACGACCGTTGCTAAAATTTTTGACAGGTAATGTGTGCTTTTTTTCACAGGTAAGGTGTGTGTGAGGTAGGACTCGTCGCTGTAAAAATGAGTTTTGAATCTTACCCACATGCGCATGAGGTTGTTGATGAGTGTGCTGCACATCATGGAAATGGCGGCACCTTGTGCGATCTCGCCCAAAATCATTAGCACAAGGGAGTTTTTAAAACTGAAAAACACCCTCGTTAACGCGCCGAAAAACACAGCCAAAATATAAAAAATGATGAGCACCTTAAAAATGCTTTTAAGGTCATGTTTGAGTAATTTTTTCAGCATTTGAACATCCTCCTGAAAATTTCGTCGATGGAAGCGTCCTCGCGGGTTCTGAGTTCGTCCGCTTCGGCGGTTAATACGATTTCACCTTTGTCAATAAAAATGACGTTATCCAATATCCGTTCAATATCGCTGATAAGGTGGGTGGAGAGGATCACACTGGCGCCATCGTTAAAATTGGTAAGGATGGTATCCAAAATATAGTCGCGGGTAGCCGGGTCTACCCCACCCAACGGTTCGTCAAGAATATACAATTCCGCCTTGCGGCTCATAACCAACACCAGCTGAACTTTTTCTTGCATACCTTTGCTCATTTTGGAGAGTTTTTGAGTGATATCGAGGTCTAAATCTTGCAAAAGTTTGTAGGCTTTTTCACTGTCGAAGTTATCATAGAACTCCTCGAAATACTTCACAGTTTTCTCTACCGTCATGTTTTTGTCGAGGAAGGTGCGCTCGGGAAGGTAGGAAATGATTTTTTTGCTTTCGGTGCCAAGCGGTTTGCCGTTAACAAGGATTTGCCCCGAACTTATGGTTAAAAGGTCGTTGATAAGTTTTATCAGCGTGGATTTTCCCGTGCCGTTTTTGCCCAAAAGACCAATGATTTTTCCACGCGGTATAGTTAAATTGACGTTTTTTAGTATCTGCTTTTTGCCAAAACTTTTGTTTAGGTTAATGCATTGCAACAATTCCATTATTCGTTTCCTCCCTGTTGCTCAATAAAGGCTATTGCCTCATCTTTTTTGAGACCGATTTCGGCCATGGTTTCAATGTATTTCCGTGCAATGTCTTTTGCGTAGTTTTGTTTGTACGTTTCAATAAGCAATGTGTTTTCCGTGACAAACTTTCCGTTGGTACGTTCGGTAAAAACAAGCCCGATATTTTCCAGCTCGGCGAGCGCTTTTTGCACCGTGTTGGGATTTACTTTGAGCCCAAACGCCAAATCCCTTACGGAAGGCAGTCGCTCCCCCGCTGAAAGCTTGCCCGAGATAATCTCTTTTTTTAGCTGTTCCACCAATTGAAGGTAAATGGGAACCGTGTTATTAAAATCAAAACTCATAGTTTCTCTCCACACTGTATTATTGGCTTAATACAATGATACAGCCGAGATGCTATTTTGTCAAGAAGGATTTTTAAAAAAGTTAAGGGACGCTTCTGACCGAAGCGTCCCTTTTTTGTTAACAGGTGGTAGAATACGGTGCCAATGTCAGGCGGATAAAATAGCCTTGGTCGTGCTGACACACAGGACAAACGCCCGGAGCTTCTTTGCCGTTATGGATATGACCGCAGTTTAGGCACATCCAGCCACATTCGTATTCTTCTACAAACAGTTGGTTATTTTCCATATAATCGGCAAATCTTTTGAATCGGTCGCCGTGTGTTTTTTCGATTTCGGCTATCTTATAGAACGATTGCGCGATAGCAGAAAATCCTTCTTCTTTGGCTTTATCGCCAAAACTTTTATATACCGGTTCGTATTCTTCGTATTCGTTGTGAACAGCACAGCGCAACAGTTGCAACACGGAATCGTGAATGTCGACAGGATAGCCGCCTTCGATGGTGACGGTGTCTCCCGTACATTCTTTGAGATGGTTGTAAAAAATTTCGGCGTGTTCTTTTTCTTGGTCGGCGGTGAAACGGAACACCGCTTCAATGACGTGCAGATTTTGTTTTTTTGCCGCGGCGGCGGCAAACGTGTAGCGGTTGCGGGCTTGGCTTTCCCCCGCAAAAGCTTTCATCAGATTATTACGTGTTTCGCTGATTTTGAAATCGACTGACATACTTATTTCCCCTTTCTTGTGCAGGCGTAAAGAGTTCAGCTCCCGCCAGCCTAAAGTTTGGGATTTTTTTCTTGGGTTTATACATTTGATTTTGTTGACAGACTTTGTAAAAGGATATATACTAGCGTTAGAACATTTGTTCGAAAGGAGTGGCGGTGGTGGAACGTACCATTTTGCATTGCGATGGGAATTCGTTTTTTGCTTCGGTGGAGTGCGCCCATAACCCCGCGTTGTGGGACGTTCCCATGGCGGTGTGCGGCGACCCCAAAAACCGTCACGGTATTGTGCTTGCCAAAAACGAAAAAGCCAAGGCTTTTGGCATTGTGACAGCGGAAACGGTGTGGCAAGCCAAGCGCAAATGCCCCGATTTGGTGTTGGTTCCGCCCCACCACGACCGTTACGAGGAGTATTACCGCCGTATTAATGAAATTTATTGCGAATATACCGACCGCGTAGAACCGTTTAGTATTGATGAATCGTGGTTGGACGTAACAGGCAGTAAGCGATTGTTTGGCGACGGAAAAACCATTGCCGACACGCTGCGAAAGCGTGTGCGAGAAGAACTGGGGATTACCATTTCGGTGGGGGTTTCGTTTAACAAGACGCTTGCTAAAATGGGAAGCGATTACAAAAAGCCCGATGCTACCACCGTGTTGTCGAGGGATACGTATCAAGATTTGTTATATCCGTTGCCGGTATCACGGTTGTTGTTTGCGGGGAAAAGCAGTACCGACACGCTTTTGCGTATGGGCATTAAAACCATTGGGGATTTGGCAGCCGCAGACAAAGCGTGTGTGACAGCGGCCCTTGGCAAAATCGGAACACAGTTGCACGACTATGCCAACGGCTACGACCCCTCTCCCGTGCGCTTATTTACCGATAAACGCGTTGCGAAATCCGTGGGAAACGGCATGACGTTTCGCCACGATCTTACCGACCAAAAAGCAGTGGAAAATGCCGTGCTGTTTTTGACCGAGCCGGTAGCGGCGCGGTTGCGCGCCGCGCATCAATTTTGTGCCACTGTTCAACTGACACTCAAATATCCTTCGCTTCAAACGATTACCCGCAGTCGCACGTTACAAACTGCTACCGCTGTGACCGGTGAGTTGTATGCCGGTTTATTGGCTTTGTTACACGATTATTGGAAAGCGGGTACACCGCTTCGCAGTATTACGGTGACAGCGACGAATTTGCAAACAGAGGAACCCACGGAGCAATTGTGTTTGTTTGACGAAAGCGACGACTCACGTCACGAGCGCCGAGAAACGTTGGACAACGCCGTGGATACCTTGAACGGACGGTTTGGAAAAAGCGCTGTACAGCGGTGTGCGGTGCTGAATCACGTGCAAGATATGAATGAAAATGAAAAAAAGTAACATTTTCAAAAAAACTGTTGACAAAAGGGGGAACAAAAGATATAATAAACTGCGTCGCCGATACCGTGTCACGGTTAGGTGGTTGACAATGGCCCGGTAGTTCAGCTGGTTAGAACGCTAGCCTGTCACGCTAGAGGTCGACGGTTCGAGCCCGTTCCGGGTCGCCATTTGCTGCTATAGCTCAGTAGGTAGAGCGCATCCTTGGTAAGGATGAGGTCACCAGTTCAACTCTGGTTAGCAGCTCCAAACGAAAATCCGTTCACGTAAGTGGGCGGATTTTCGTTTGTATTATTCATTTTTCAATATTCATCATTCATTATTCATTAGATAAAGAACGGATTATTATAGGAATCATGAAAAAGGAAGCCGCTGGTGGCTGATGAAGAAGGAATAATTTTCTTGCCTCCACCCCTCTTCGGTGGTATAATGAGAAAAAACGGTAAGGTTGGTGTTAGGGTTGCAAAAATTTACTATTCCTAAAATCGGTCTTAGAAAAATAAAAAGTCTGATTGCGACGTGTGTTGCTTTTATAATATGGCAGCTATTACGGTTGGCGATACCTTATGAATTGGATATGCATCCTTTGTTTGGCTATATTTATGCGATTATTGAAATCCGTGAAACGCCGGAAAAAACAAAGCAGTTCTCATTTTACCGCGTGAAAGCCACCCTTGTAGGTCTTGCTA
>JAZROQ010000016.1:0-15277 GCA_045648765.1 Acutalibacteraceae bacterium | reverse complement strand
GCCGACCGTATAACGCGCGAATCTTGACGGTGTCAAAATCCAATTCCATATCGGGGTACATCGGATAAATGCGCGAAGGCGTGTAGTTCAGCCATTTTGCCAACGGCATGGCCGTTTGGTCGCCGCACAATAAAAGCGGGTGGAACTTGTCAAGCAATTTAGGAATATCTGTAATGTGGTCAAAATGCGCGTGAGACAGGCAAATAATATCGCAGTTTTCAATGGCTTCCCACGTAAGGCTTGTGCTTTCACTGTCTGTCACAAACGGGTCACTTACCACCGTCACGTCACCGCAACGTATTTCAAAACAAGTAACAGATAACCATTTAATCGAAACACCGAATTTATCGTTCATTTCACGCCCTCCTTGTCAATGGATTGATTATAGCACTTTCTTTTTAATATTTCAAACAAAAAAGCACCGTTTCTTTTATCTCTTCTCTATTATCTTTTCTCTGGAAACGACAATTTTAGAGAAGAGAGAAGAATGAAAAGAGAAAAGTGAAAAGAACAAAAAGAAACGACAACTTTCTTGTCGAAAATTGTCGTTTCTTTTTGGTGGGGAAAGGTGGATTCGAACCACCGAAGTCAGAGACAACAGATTTACAGTCTGCCCCCTTTGGCCACTCGGGAATTTCCCCGCGTCAAACGCAAGAGTTAATATACCACGTTCTTTTTAAAAAGTCAAGCCTTCTTTCGAAAATATTTTATCTTTTTTTGAAGATTAACCGATACCATAAATCCCGCATATACTGTGAGGAAAGGGGGAATACCACATGGCAACAAAAATATACATCGACCAAGGACATAACCCGCAAAATCCCAATGCGGGTGCCGAAGGCAACGGTTACCGCGAACAAGATTTGGTATATACCATCGGACAGGAACTTTCTGCCATTTTACAAGCCGAAGGGTACGAAACGCGACTTTCCCGCCCCACGCCCGAAACGCAACTCGGCACGTCGAATGCCACGTCACTTGCCGCGCGCGTGAACGAGGCAAATGCTTGGGGTGCCGACTACTTTATCAGTCTGCACGCCAACGCTTCACAGCTGGCAGGGGCTTCGGGTTCGGAAGCGTTGGTCTATAACCTCAATTCTGTGGCGGCAGATTTGGGTGCAAGCATTTTGCGGGGGTTGGAAGAAACCACAGGGCTTCCCAATCGAGGCGTTACACAACGTACCAATTTGTATGTGCTGCGCCGCACGCGTATGCCGGCGGTATTGGTGGAACTTGGGTTTATCACCAACGCGGGGGATGCCGCGTTGATGGCAAACTCGCCACAGTTGTTTGCACTGGGCGTGGCAAACGGCATCACCGCATATTTGAGTTGACCTGCGGCAGGGGAGTGTGGTAAACTGAAAAACAGAAAAACGATTTAAGGAATTAAAAGTATGCAACTCGGTAAATTCACATTTTCAAAAACCGCGGCGCTCGCACCCATGGCGGGTGTAGCGGATGCGGCGTTTCGGCGGTTATGTGTCGGTTACGGCGCGGCGTTCACCGTTTCGGAAATGGTCAGCGCCAAAGCGCTCACATTTGGTGATGCCAAAAGCCGCGAATTGATGCAACTCGATAACCGTGAACGTCCCGCTGCCATACAGTTGTTTGGTGACGACCCCGAAACCATGGCAAAAGCGGCGCGCCTCGCCATGGCAGAGCAACCCGATTGGTTGGATATTAACATGGGTTGTCCCGCTCCTAAAATTGCGGGAAACCATTGCGGCAGTTCACTCATGCGTGAGCCGGAACTTTGCCGCCGCATTGTCAAAGCCGTGTGCGAAGCGGTGGATGTCCCCGTTACCGTTAAAATCCGCAAAGGTTATTCCAAAACCGAAGTCAACGCCGTGGAAGTAGCCCTTGCGTGCGAAAGCGGCGGCGCTGCGGCTATCACCGTTCACGGTCGTACCCGCGACCAAATGTATGCCCCGCCGGTGGATTGGGATTGCATTCGGCAAGTAAAGCAGGCAGTGTCGGTTCCGGTGATCGGCAACGGCGATGTCACCACCCCCGAACAAGCCGCCGCTTTGTATGAACAAACGGGTTGCGACCTTATCATGATTGGTCGTGGTGCTTTGGGATCACCGTGGATTTTTGAATCGGTCAACGCCTTTTTGCAAGACGGCACGTTGCTTCCCGAACCCACAGTGGAACAACGCATGGACGTGTTGTGCCGCCAAATCGAATGGGCGGCAGCGCTCAAAGGCGAGCGAGTGGCATTGCTGGAAGCACGTAAACACGCTTCGTGGTACATGCGCAACTTGCGCGGCGCGGCGGTGTTCCGCGGCGAAGCGGGCACGCTTTGCACGCTCAACGATTTACGAAACTTGTGCTGCCGTGTCATCAAAGCCCAACAAGAATAACCCAAAGCACCCTAAAAAGGGTGCTTTTTCTTTGTCTTCTCGCATATCTATTAACATAGGAGTGTGAGTGCTATGGTGATTGTCTTCAAAAACAAATGGATCGTTGTGAGTGCGTGTTTTTTGGTAGTAGCCGCCATCTTGACGGTATCTGTTGGTCAGATTGTGCCGACCAATGCATCTCCCACAAGCAACTGGGGACTCAGTTTTCAAAAAAACGGTGAAGTGCCGATTGGCAATGCCGATGCCGCGTACTTAAAACAATATAACGCGTATTACGTGGGCAACACCACCTCGGATGGCAGTCAGTCTAACAAAGTGTTGTATCTCACCTTTGATGCGGGGTTCGAAAACGGATACACGGCGTCGATTTTGGATACGCTCAAAAAGCACAACGTTTCGGCGTGCTTTTTCTTGGTCAAAAATTATCTGGATACGGCGCCCGAACTGGTCAAGCGCATGGTAGCCGAGGGACACACCGTGGGCAACCACACGGCGCATCACCCCGATATGTCCAAAATTGCCGAAAAATCGGCTTTTCAAAAAGAACTTTCCGATTTGGAAAATGCCTACGAAACGCTTGTCGGCAAACCGATGGAAAAAATCTATCGTCCGCCGCAAGGCAAGTTTAGCGAGCAAAATCTCAAAATGGCGGCAGAACTTGGCTACACCACCTATTTTTGGAGTTTGGCGTATGTGGATTGGTATGTTGACCGCCAACCCACCCGCGAACAAGCGTTCCAAAAATTGTTACCTCGCGTTCATCCCGGCGCGGTGGTGCTTCTTCACAGCACTTCCAAAACCAATGCCGAAATTTTAGATGAGCTGTTAACAAAATGGAAAGGCATGGGTTATTCCTTTGGAAAAATTCAAGATATACCGTAACCACAGTTTGTCCTGTTGCGTATAGTGAAGTAACAGGAGGCGAAGTGGATGGTGGGAGAAATTTTGCTCACAGCGGTTGTGTTGTTGCTTTCGGTATATGCGGTGGCAGATATTGTCAGTCGCGTGGTGTTTTGCCTGTTCTTTTCGACCAAAGATCAAAAGGAATATTATGTTTTACCGCTGGAAGGCGGCTCAGAGAGCGCGGAATATGCCGTGCGTCGATTTTCTTTGCTTCGGTGGTTTTTCCCGTTTAAAAACGTGTCGTTTGTGGTGATAAACCGCGGTTTAACACGCGAAAGCGAAAAAATAACCGCATTGCTTTGCCAAGAATTGAAACTCCATTTTTACAACGAAAAAGAGTGGACAGATACTTTACAACCGACACAAAATGAAGTATGATTATGAAAGAATCAAAGCGTAACAGAAAGGGACGTATCCATGTCGGAAAGCGAACAAATCTTGTCCGGCGTTGTCGAGCGTGTTGTTTTTCAAAACGAAGAAAACGGCTGGACAGTGTTGGATGTGGTTTCGGACGAAGAACTGCATAAGGTTGTCGGTGTTTTCCCTGCGGTGCACCCCGGCGAGCAACTCAAATTGACGGGCAATTGGGTGGAACACCCAAAATTTGGCCGTCAATTTCGTGCTGTGTCGTGCGAACAATATTTGCCCACCGACACCGAAGCCGTGTTTCGGTATTTGGCATCGGGTGCTATCAAAGGGATTGGTCCTGTCACCGCTTCGGCACTGGTACAAACATTTGGTGACGATACGTTGCGCATCATTGAAGAAGAACCCGAACGTCTGGTAAAAGTGAAGGGGATTACCGCGCGCCGTGCACAAGAAATCGGCAAAGAATTCCGCGAACAATTCGGTCTGCGCGAAATTTTGTTGGCGTTTTCGGGCTATGGTCTCACGCAAAGCGAGGCACTGCGTTGCTTCAAACGTTGGGGTGCTTCGGCGGTCGAAACCATTCGCGCTAATCCGTATTTGCTGTGTTCCACGGGCTTGTATATTTCGTTCGAACGTGCCGATGCCATTGCACACAGCATGGCACACGCCCACGACGATGTCAATCGCATCGAAGCGGGGCTACTTCACGTGTTGCGTCACAATTTAAGCAACGGGCACACGTGTTTGCCGTCGGATAAATTGGTGTTGGCGGCCGCGGGTTTGTTGCAAGTGGAACCGACAGAAGTTGCCGCCACGTTGCAAAATATGATCGGCAATTTTACGGTTCGGCAAGAAACCATCAACGAGCGCTTGTTTATCTTTTTGCCCGATTTGTATCAAGCAGAAAAATACATTGCTTCACGCATACAACTGATGGGCGGGGTTCATACCGTTACCGACACCTTGTTGCTCAAAAAAATTGAACAAATCGAAAAACAAAACAACATTTCTTACGAAACCCAACAAAAATGCGCCATTATTGCCGCGGTGGAACGCGGGGCGCTGATTCTCACAGGCGGTCCTGGTACCGGTAAAACCACCACGTTGCGCGCGATTATCACACTGCTCGAAAGCATGGGTGATCGAGTGGAAATTGCGGCTCCCACCGGCCGTGCCGCAAAACGTATGAGCGAACTGACAGGTTGCGAAGCACGCACACTTCATCGGCTTTTGGAAGTGCAGTGGGACGAAAACGACCGTCCTTACTTTGACCGAAACGAAAAAAATCCATTGGATATCGATACGTTGATTGTGGACGAGGTATCCATGGTCGATGCCGTGTTGTTCGAAAGCTTGTTACGCGCGTTAAAACCGAATTGCCGCTTGATTTTGGTGGGAGATACCAACCAACTTCCCGCGGTTGGTGCGGGCAGTATTTTGCACGACCTTATTCGCAGTAACGTGTTGCCGATGGTGGAACTTACCGAAGTTTTCCGCCAAGCGCTGACGAGCGATATTGTTGCCAACGCTCACCGCATTGTAGCGGGGCAGATGCCGCAACTCACCAAAAAAGACGGTGATTTCTTTTTCATTCCGCAGCCCTCGGCCGAGGAAACGGCGCGTACTGTGGTGGACTTGTGTCACCGCCGCCTGCCCGCGGGATACGGCACCAGTTTGCTACAAGAAATACAAGTGTTGTGTCCGGGCAGAAAAGGGGTTGTCGGTACGGTACAACTCAATGCTGCGTTGCAAGAATTGGTAAACCCGCCATCGGACAAAAAAGCCGAGTGCCAAGCAAACGGCACGTTGTTTAGACAAGGCGATAAAGTGATGCATATCAAAAACGATTATGACATCGGTTGGACGCGTGACGACGGCACCTACGGTACAGGCGTCTTTAACGGGGATATCGGTATTTTAGAAGAAATTTCACCGCGCGACCAAGTGTTGTCGGTGCGCTACGATGACCGCGTTGCGCAATATACTTACGACCAAGCGCAAGAGCTGGAACTTGCCTATGCCATCACGGTACATAAAAGCCAAGGCAGCGAGTTTCACACCGTGGTACTTCCGATTTTTCGTCAACCGTCGCAACTGTGCTACCGCAATTTGTTATATACGGCGGTTACGCGCGCCAAATCGTTGCTCGTAACCGTGGGCAGCAGTGAAACATTGGGCAATATGGTGGCAAACAGTCGCGAAATGTTGCGCTATACCGGCTTGGAACATTTTATCAACCAAGCAGGGAGGCTGTTTGAATGAAGCATCTCCTGCGGGAGATACTGTCGTGTTTTTTACCGGAACGGTGTGTGTTTTGCGGCAAGGTGGTTTTGCCGGAGCAAACAATATGTGTTTCTTGTCGTCGCTATCTCCCTATCATAAAACCGCCGATTTGTCCTTTTTGCGGTCAACGCAAAGGGGAATGCCACTGTCAAAAACGCCGTCGTCATTTTGACGCGCAAGTCGCACCGTTTTATCACAAAGGCTGTGTTCGCGTGGGGGTATTGCGTTTAAAACAGTGGAACGATGCACAGGCGATGTCGTATTTTACGCAGCAAATGGCCGCCGTGGTACACCGTGAATATACCGTTGAAGATATCGATGGCATTGTCTTTGTTCCCATGACAAAACGCGATGAGTTTGCACGCGGTTACAACCAAGGAAAATTGTTGGCAGAAGCGTTGGGGAAACGGTTAGATTTACCGGTGTACAATATCCTCAAAAAAGTATACGAAACCAAGCCGCAAAAGGAACTAAAAAGCATTGAACGAATGGGTAATGTGTTTGGAGTGTTCGATGTGACCGACACATCGGTTGCAGGAAAAAGCCTTTTGTTGGTCGACGATGTCATGACCACCGGCGCCACGGCGGATGAATGTGCCAAAATGCTCAAAATCTACGGTGCCAAACGGGTGGTCTGTGTTTCGCTTGCTACCCGCCGCATCCAAGAAGACGAAGAATAAAAAAAGGGCGTACCCGCCATTGGCGGGCACGCCCTTTTGTGTTAAGCTTATTTTAAAAAAAGCGGCAACGGTTCCAAAAAAACGATGTCGTCGCGGTTTGCGGCATCGCCCTCTGCCAAAAAGGCACACGCCGCCGCTTCAATGCCGCCGGCTTTTTCCACCAATTGCCGAACGGCAATCAGCGATTCGCCCGTGCTGACCACGTCGTCCACAATTAACACGCGTTTTCCGTTTAGCATGGCAACCTCGGTTTCACCCAAAAACAAGCGTTGTTCGTGCTGTGTGGTAATGGAAGTAACCGATACTTCCAACGGATTGCGCATGTACACTTTCACCCCTTTGCGGGCGACAACATACGGTTTTCCCGATTGCCGTGCCATTTCATAAGCAATCGGAATACTTTTTGCCTCGGGCGTTAAAATAACATCAAACTCCGGCACTTTTTTAAGCAATTCGGCGCAGCCCGCCACCGTCAGTTCCACGTCACCAAAAATGATAAACGCGGCAATGTCGAGCGTATCGCTCACCGGGAATTTTTCCAATTTTCGTTCCAAACCGGCAATTTTCATGGTATAAAATTCAGACATACTACCCCTTCTTTCAACATACAGTATACCGCGGGTACAAAATTTTGTCAATTTTCCTTGTAATATAACAAGCAATGGCAAAACCCTTCAAAATTCGGGTCTTTAATTTGTTCGCGGAATTCTTTGCACATACATTTGTTATCTTCGGTGCGTTCACGACGGCACGGACAATACCCGCCCGTTTTTTTGAGCCCTTCTTTGACAGCATCCGCAATCGCTTTGTCGGGATTAACGGTAATTTTCATAAAAAACACCTCGTTTGTTTATAGTATTATCATACTATATTCTATTTTGAAAAACAACTCTTTTATTGCTTTTGTTTATTAAGCGTGATACAATAAAGTGACACTAAGGAGTGTGATATTGTTGATAGCAAAACTGTTTTTAACGTTTTTAAAAATCGGCGCGTTCACGTTTGGCGGCGGCTATGCCATGATCCCGCTCATTCAACGCGAAGTGGTCGAAAAAAACAAATGGCTCACCGATGACGACATTTTGGAAATTATCGCGATTGCCGAATCCACCCCCGGTCCCATTGCCATTAATTCCGCCACCTTTGTCGGTTATCGCACGGCGGGTTTCTTTGGCGCTATGTTTGCCACCTTGGGTGTGGTATTGCCATCGTTTTTTATCATTTCCGTTATTTCCATGGTGCTCGATCGGTTCGAAAGTTTAACCGTGGTGCAATACGCCTTCAACGGTATTCGTGCGGGGGTGTTGGCACTCATTCTCAAGGCACTCATCACGATGTATAAAAAAAGCCCCAAAAGCGCGGTAGCCTATGTGGTGATGGCTTTGGCGTTCGTTGCGGTGGCGTTTTTCAAAGTGAACGTGCTGCTTGTGATTATTGCTTGCGCACTGATTGGTCTGATTTCCTCGTTCGTGGCAGAAAAGAGGTGCGGCAAACCATGATTTTTTTGGAACTGTTTCTCACCTTTTTCAAAATCGGCGCGTTCACGTTTGGCGGCGGCTATGCCATGTTACCGCTCATTCAAGCCGACGTCGAAGCGCACGGTTGGCTCGAAACCGAAAAAATCCTTAACTTCATTGCGGTCAGCGAATCCACTCCCGGTCCGTTTGCCATCAACATGGCAACCTACGTCGGGCAGGAAATGGGCGGTTGGTTCGGTGCTGTTTGCGCCACGCTGGGTGTGGTACTGCCCTCGTTTATTATCATTTTAATTGTTGCCAAATGTTTTGAAAAATTCAAAACCAGCCGCGTGGTATCGGGCTGTATGTCGGGGCTTAAACCCGCTGTGATCGGGCTTATCGGCGCTGCTATTTTCACCACGGGTCAAACGGTGTTTTTCCCGGTTTCGGTTTCGTTGGCAACGCTTGGCAGTGTGGCGTTTATCAGTTCGGCCATCATTTTTGCTTTGTCATTGGTTCTCGCTCTCAAAAAGTTAAGTCCCATCTTAATTATTTTGTTGTCAGCGGCACTCGGTATTTTTGTCGGTTACGTATTTTAAAAAAAGAGTGGGTATTGCGAAATACCCACTCTTTTTGTTTAATTTTCAGCAACTTGTAATGCCGCTTCCATGTTTGGCAATAACCGTTCGTTGCCAATGGCTTGTATAAACCCTGTTTTGTTCAGCACTTTCAGCGGTTGTTCGCTGACATTTGTCAGCAACAACGTGATATCGCGTTGTTGGCAATCCTCCCACAACGCAAACAAAATTTTTGCCGCCGAAGAATCCATGGCCGTCACTTTTTGCATTTGCAAAATTACCACGCGAACACCGTCGTCCGCTACCAATCCTTCGAATTTGGAAGAAGAGGCAAAAAACATCGGACCGCCAATGTCAAACACCGCAATCGGTTTGCCCTCGATTGTTTCTTTTTTCACGGCAGTGGTATCTGCCATACGTTTCATAAATAAGATAACGGCGAGTAACATCCCCACCTCAATGGCAACCACCAAATCAAAAACCACGGTCAACACAAAGGTCAGTACCAACACCAAAATATCGCTTTTGGGTGCGGTTTTGCACAGCGCTGCAAAATGGCGCCATTCCGACATGTTGTATGCGACCATAAACAAAACAGCGGCAATAATCGGCATGGGGATCCACGAAGCATACGGCATAAGCACCACCAAAATCAGCAGCAGTACCACAGCGTGTACCATGCCCGAAATCGGCGATTTTCCGCCGTTTTTAACGTTGGCGGCGGTACGCGCAATCGCACCCGTGGCGGGAATACCGCCAAAAAGACCCGAAGCAATGTTGCCAAGCCCTTGTGCAATCAATTCGGTGTTGGAGTTGTGACGGTCGCCAATCATTTCGTCGGACACCACGCACGAAAGCAGCGATTCCACTGCCGCCAACACGGCAATTGTTACGGCGCTGGGGAACAGCTCTTTGATAAGTTCAGCGTTCACCGTGGGGAACGAAAGCGCAGGCAGGGTAGAGGGGATACTGTACAAATCGCCAATGGTGTTAACGTCTAATTTAAAAAGAGCCACCAAAGCTGTGCCTACCAACACCGCAATCAGCGAAGCGGGGATTTTTTTGCTCAGTTTCGGCCACAAAATCAAAACCACCAAGCCGACACCGCCTACCAACAGTGCCCAAGGATTCACCGTGGTAATCGAAGCGGCAACCGCTTCGAGTTTTTCCATGGTTTCCACAGCGTGTGTACCTTTGGCAAAGGTGAGACCCAAAAAATCTTTCAGCTGACCAATCGCAATGGTCATCGCAATGCCCGAAGTAAAACCCGTGGTGATGGTGTTGGGAATATATTTAATAAGAGAACCAAAACGGCACAACCCCATCAAAATAAGCAAAACACCCGCCATCAACGTGGCAAGTACCAAGCCTTCAATACCATATTGTGCAACAATGCCCGCCACAATGGTGGCAAACGCGGCAGTAGGCCCCGAAATATTGACACGGCTTCCACCAAACAGCGCAATCACAAACCCTGCAACAATGGCGGTATACATGCCTTTTTCGGGCGACACTCCCGAAGCAATGGCAAGTGCAATGGAAAGCGGCAAGGCAATAATTGCCACAATCAGACCCGCTATCAAATCGGAAGTAAGATCTTTAAAAGAATAGTGTTTGAGCGTTGAAATAATCTTCGGTGCGAACACACCGTTTTCTTTTTTCATAAACGTCCTCTCCTTTTTTCGCAACGTTTACCATTCTACGCTTTTTTTTGGCATTTCTCAACCCTTTTTTCAAAAAAAATCGCACTGCCTTTCGGCAGTGCGACAATGCTTATTGAATTTCATCCAAATTATATGGTGTGGTTTGATACACAAAATAGTTCAGCCAGTTGGAAAACAGCAAATGCGCGTGTGCCCGCCACGTAACTTGCGGGGGCAACGTGGGGTCGTTGTTCGGAAAATAATTTTCCGGTGGTTCAATGGGCAACCCTGCCGCTACGTCACGGTCGTATTCTTCTTTAAGCGTGCCCGCATCGTATTCCGAATGTCCCGTAATGAAAATTTGTTTTCCCCTTTCGGTCGCAATGGCGTGTATTCCCGCTTGCGGGGACGATGTCAAGATTTTCAGTTCGGGTACCGCTTCGATATCTTCGCGCAAAACGGTGGTGTGTCGCGAATGAGGCACGTAAAACACGTCGTCAAACCCGCGAAACAAAATGGAAGTTTTGTGTTCGACGGTGTGCGGAAAAACACCAAACATTTTTTGCGGCAACGGATGCTTGGGAACACCGTAGTGATAATAAAGCCCTGCTTGCGCGCCCCAGCAAATGTGCAATGTGCTGGTTACGTGGGTTTTACTCCATTCCATAATTTCGCACAATTCGTCCCAGTATTCTACTTGTTCAAATTCCAACAACTCTACCGGTGCCCCCGTGATAATCATGCCGTCGTATTTTTGATGTTTAACATCATCAAACGTTTTGTAAAACGTCAGCATGTGGTCTTCGGGCGTGTTGCGAGATTTGTGAGTGCGGGTGTGAATCAGTTCCAATTCCACTTGCAAAGGGGTGTTGCCGAGCAACCGCGCAAGTTGTGTTTCGGTCACAATTTTTTTGGGCATCAAATTCAGCAACAGTATTTTCAACGGACGAATATCTTGTGTCAACGCGCGGGTTTCGGTGATGACAAAAATGTTTTCGTCTGTCAGCGTTTTGGTGGCGGGTAACTGATTGGGGATTTTAATAGGCATGGTAACCCATCTCCTTATACTGCTTCAAAGGCTTGTTGCAGGTCTTCTAAAATGTCGTCAATGTTTTCAATGCCAACGGACAACCGAATCATATCGGGGGTGATACCCGTAGCAACCAATTGTTCGTCGGTCAGTTGACGGTGCGTGGTGCTGGCGGGATGCAAAACCGAGGTGCGCGCATCGGCCACGTGAACCACCACAGCGGCAAGTTTGAGCGAATCCATAAATTTGACAGCCGCTTCGCGACCGCCGCAAATGCCAAACGAAATAACGCCGCAGCAACCGTTGGGCAAATATTTTTGAGCCAAGGCGTGTTGGTCGGAGTTTTTAAGCATCGGATAGTTCACCCAACCCACTTGCGGGTGTTTTTCCAAAAACTCGGCGACTTTCAACGCGTTTTGGCAATGACGTTCCATGCGAACAGCAAGTGTTTCCAACCCCAAATTCAGCAAAAATACAGCAAGCGGTTGGGGTGTACAACCAAAGTCACGCATCAGTTGTACGCGGGCTTTGGTAATATAAGCTGCTTTGCCGAATTGTTCGGTGTATACAACACCGTGATACGATTCGTCGGGGGTGGTCAGTTCCGGATATTTGCCGGAAGCCGCCCAGTCAAAGTTACCGCTGTCCACAATGACACCGCCCACAACCGAGGCGTGACCGTCCATGTATTTGGTGGTGGAATGAATCACAATATCCGCGCCAAATTCAAACGGACGACACAAAACGGGCGTAGCAAAGGTGTTGTCCACAATCAGCGGCACACCGTGGCGGTGAGCCAAAGCGGCATAGCGCTCGATGTCCAACACCGTCAAAGCGGGGTTGGCAACGGTTTCGCCAAACACCAAACGCGTGTTTTCATCGAACAAAGCATCCACTTGTTCGTCGGTCATGTCGGGTGTGGCAAAGCGCACTTCGATTCCCATGCGTTTCATGGTAACGGCAAACAAGTTGGTGGTGCCGCCGTAAATGGTGGACAAGCTCACAAAGTTTTGACCCGAAGAAGCAATGTTAAAAATTGCCATCAACGAAGCGGCTTGACCCGAAGAAGTGCACATAGCGCCAACGCCGCCTTCCAGTGTGGCAATTTTATCTTCCACACAAGCGACGGTGGGGTTGGAAATGCGGGTATACATATGACCGTCAACCTTCAAGTCGAACAAATCGCCCAAATGGTCGGCGGAATTGTATTTGTAAGTGGTGCTTTGGTAAATCGGCAGCACGCGCGGTTCGCCGTTTTGCGGTTGATAACCGCCTTGAATACAATTGGTGTCAACACGATAACTCATATTAAAACGACCTTTCCTAAAAAATAAAGGCAAACGATTGCTCGTTGCCTTTTTTCTCCAAAAACAAAATGCTTTTGTGTGCGGTTACCGCAAGGCAACAAAAACAGACATGCGCATCATCATGCCCATGCTCATGTTCATAAACATTCGCTGTCTGTTCATAGCGGGTAACCTCTTTCTTAAAAACTACTAAAAAGTATACATTAATTTATACTCTTTGTCAACCGTTACTTGCAATCAAGCGGGGAAAGTGATATACTACCTTTCGGTGATATATGATGAATTATACTTTTTCAAAACCTTTCGAACAACTAAAACCTTCTGCCATCCGTGAAATCTTCAAAAGTTTGGGTACGCCCGGTGCCATTTCGTTTGCGGCGGGCAATCCTGCGCCGGAATCGTTCCCGGTTAAAGAACTTTCTGTTTTGGCGGCAGAAATTTTCGAATCCGAACCCTCCACTGCTTTGCAATACGGTGTCACCGAGGGGTATACCCCTTTGCGCGAACTGGTTGCCAAGCGGTTGCAAAGCAAATTTGCCATCGATACCGAAAACAACATGACCATCATTACCAGCGGCGGTCAACAAGCCATTGAACTTGCTTGCAAGGTGTTGTGCAATCCGGGTGACGTGGTCCTTTGCGAAAACCCAAGTTTTATCGGCGCACTCAATGCTTTTCGCTCGTTGGGCGCTCGTCCCGTTGGGGTGGAAATGGAAGCCGACGGCATCTGTGTCGAAGCGTTGGAAACGGCGTTAAAAACCACCAAAAACGTCAAGATGCTGTATCTTATCCCCACATTCCATAACCCCACCGGCATTACCATGTCGGCCAAAAAACGCCGCGCTGTGTATGCGTTGGCACAACAATACAACGTCATTATTTTGGAAGATAACCCCTATGGCGAACTGCGCTTTGCGGGCAAAGAGGTTCCCACTTTCAAAAGCATGGATACCGACGGTCGCGTCATTTACTGCGGCTCGTTTTCCAAGGTGCTTTCGGCGGGTATGCGCATTGGCTTTGCCTGTGGCAACGAAGCGCTGCTTCAAAAAATGGTGGTTGCCAAACAAGTCGAAGATGTTCACACCAACCAATTTTTCCAAATGCTGTGCACACGCTACTTGCAAACGTGCGATTTAGATGCGCACATTGCTTCCATTCAAGCACTCTACCGTCAAAAATGCGGCGAAATGCTGACAGCACTGGAACAATATATGCCCACTTGTGTGAACTACACACGTCCCGAAGGCGGGTTGTTCTTGTGGTGTACGTTGCCGAAGAATTTGGCTATGATGGACGTGGTCAAAGCCGCCGCCGAGCAAAAGGTGTTTGTGGTGGCGGGCACGGCGTTTAACTGCGACACCGAAGCCCCATCCGATTCGTTCCGCCTTAACTATTCCATGCCCTCGGCAGAAGAAATCGACAAAGGCATTGCCATTTTGTCCGACGTCATTCGCAAAAAACTGTAACACAAAAAAGAAAACGGAGAAGAACAAATCGTTCTTCTCCGTTTTTTTTAATTGGTTTTGCAGTTTTCAAACGTTATCGAAAGCGGCAAATCGGGGACCGAAAGTGACAACGGCGCGCCGCTTGCGGCATCGTAACGGTAGGTGTAGTCGTGGTTGTTGCAAACCCCTTGCAACAGTACTGCCTTGCCGTCTTGTGCGGTGTTGCCTTCGTTTCGCAACGCGGCATCCAACACCGCCAACAACTCTTTTCCCAATGCGGCTTCGGGTACGCTTTCGGGATTGAGGGTGTATTCAAGCCCCAACAACGAAAGCTTCACCGTTTCACCGTCCCACGTGGCGGTAAGACCGTTTAAGGTTTCGGGCTTGGTAAACCCAAGCGAAATCGAACCCGCCGAACGTCTGGTCACCGTGCCTTCTACCGCCAATTCGCGGTACACAGCGCGAAACTCGCACGAAAAATCCGTGGCAATCGGTGGGGCAACCTGCTTTTTGCGGCAACCCGCACCGCACAAAACACCCAAAAAAAGCAAAGACAAAGCGGCAAAACGACGCATCAAACATCACCTTTGAGAATTATTCCCATTCGGCAAACAACGTCCCCAATTCTTCCAACACGTCGGTTGGCAACAATGCGCGTTTCGAAAGTCTGGCGGCGGCTTTGTCGCCCGCAAGCCCGTGCAAATACACACCGCCGCAGGCGGCATCGGCGGGGGAGACACCTTGTGCCAAAAACCCGCCGATCATTCCGGCAAGCACGTCACCCATACCGGCAGTTGCCATGCCGGCGTTGCCGGTGGTGTTCACCCACAACACACCGTTTTGGTCGGCAACCACGGTGCGGTGCCCTTTGAGCACTACAATGCCACCCACTTTTTGTGCGGCGGTAACAGCCGCCGCTTCGCGGTTTTGTTGCACTTCGGCAGCGGTTACACCGAGTAGCCGTGCCAGTTCCATTGGATGCGGTGTAAAAATTCGGGGAGTACGAATGGTTTGTATTATAGATATATGCTTTGCCACCAAATTTATACCATCAGCATCCACCACAACGGGACAGTCCGCAGTGCCAAGTACGTTTTTTAATAACGAAAGGGCGGTCTCGGTTTGCCCTAACCCGCAACCCACCACAACGGCATCGGCAGCGGGTAACAAAAGCGTGTTTTCATCCTCCAACGGCAAAAACACCGCTTCGGGGACCGCG
>JAZROQ010000015.1:0-37644 GCA_045648765.1 Acutalibacteraceae bacterium | reverse complement strand
CGTTGCGGCAAGTTTTTCGTCAAGCAACAACAAGCCATTGGCGCCGTTAACGGTTATGTGGAAGAAATGATTCACGGGCAAAAAGTGATCAAGGTGTTTTGTCACGAAGATATTGCCAAGCGGGAGTTTGACGCGCTTAATGATGAGTTGTGCGAAAACGCCACACAAGCCAATAAATTCGCCAACATTTTAATGCCTATCATGGGGAATATGGGTCACTTGCAATACGTATTGATTGCTACTTTGGGTGGTACCATGGCGACCTTTGGTTTGGGTGGTATGACGTTGGGGGCTATTGCCTCTTTCTTACAGTTAAGCAAGAATTTTAATATGCCGCTCAATCAAATTTCGCAACAAATCAATGCGGTGATCATGTCGTTGGCAGGAGCCAAGCGTATTTTTGAATTGTACGACGAGGTTCCCGAAACGGATGATGGGTATGTCACCTTGGTTAACGCCAAGGAAGAAAACGGTGTGTTGTGTGAAACCGATGAACATACCGGAAAATGGGCGTGGCGGCATCCTCACCAAGACGGAACTGTCACGTACATACCTGTAACAGGTGATGTGCAGCTAACCAATGTGGATTTTGGTTATGTACCCGAAAAGCAAGTGCTTAGTGGTGTAACGTTATATGCCAAGCCGGGACAAAAAGTGGCTTTCGTGGGGGCAACGGGTGCCGGTAAGACAACTATTACCAACCTGATTAACCGTTTTTATGATATTGCCGACGGCAAGATACGGTATGATGGTATTAACATCAACAAAATTCGCAAAGACGATCTGCGTCGTTCATTAGGTGTTGTGTTGCAAGATGTGCATCTGTTCACCGGAACGGTAATGGAAAATATTCGCTACGGCAATTTGAATGCTACGGACGAAGAAGTATACGCGGCAGCTCGTTTAGCAAATGCCGATGGCTTTATTTCTCGTTTGCCGCAAGGGTATCAAACTGTTCTTACAGCAGACGGCGCGCACTTATCGCAAGGACAGCGTCAGTTGTTATCCATTGCTCGTGCGGCAGTTGCCGATCCGCCTGTGATGATACTCGACGAGGCAACATCCAGCATTGATACACACACCGAAACGTTAGTTCAACAGGGTATGGATCGATTAATGAAGGGACGCACCGTTTTTGTGATTGCTCATCGTTTGTCTACGGTGCAAAACTCCGATGTGATTATGGTACTCGACCATGGTCGCATTATCGAACGAGGCAACCACGAAGAGTTGATTGCCCAAAAAGGGCAGTATTACCGCCTGTATACCGGCGCATTCGAATTGGAATAACAAAAAAGGATACCTTTCACATAGGAAAGGTATCCTTTATTTTTTTAACAAAAAAATACGAAGTGGGGTGTTGGTTTTTTTACAATAGTCAATGACGAATCGTGTTCCGTTGGAGGTGCCGTCCCAAAAAGCTAAAACCAAATCGGCATATTCCACAATTTGGCGGTTGCGCAACAGCGGCGCCGCGCGACCGTAACGCGAATAGTCCGGAAAAAACTCGGTTAGTTTGACACCTTTTTGCTGTGCAAAAAAGCGGACATACGTGTCGACACCTTTGGCACCACCCGATACCAATTCGTCGGTCCCCGGCGGCAAAAAAGTTTCCAACGGAATAGTGTTAATTGTGCGTGAACCAACCACAGCCACTTTCATACCGACACCTCACAATCTTGCTTATCAGTATACACCAAAAGTGCCCTGTTTTCAACCGTTAATGTATTGACTTGAATTTGAAAATACAGTATACTTTTTTTAGAAATGAGGCGAGAGTTATGAACGTTCAGCAAGTGGATACTCGATTGGTTGCCTATTTCCCCGATGAGCGCAAAAGCGATATGGCAATCATTATTTTCCCCGGCGGCAGTTATACCGACTTGGCAGCCCACGAGGGAGAGGGATATGCTACCGTGTTTAGCGGATGGGGTATCCCATCTTTTGTATCGCAGTATCGTGTTTGGTCCAATACGTTTCCTGCACCGCTCCAAGATGCTCGTGATGCCGTGCGGCACGTTCGTTCTCATGCGGAAGAATATGGCATTGACCCGCAAAAAATTGTGGTGATCGGTTCTTCTGCCGGTGGGCACTTGGCAGCGCTGCTTAGCACCTATACTGCTGCTTTGGAGGGAGAAACCGACACTTTTTCCGATTTTTGCCCCAATGCGCAAGTGCTGTGTTACCCGGTGATTTGTTCACCACAATATGAGGGCATTTCTCATACTGCCAGCTATAGGTTTTTGTTAGGAACAATGGATCCGCAAGCTTGCTTGCCGTACGATCCTTCGCTGTTGGTAAACAAGCAAACACCACCTGCTTTTATATGGCATACGGCAGAGGATGCAACAGTGAATGTTATAAACAGTTACACCTACGCAACGGCTTTGAAAAAGTTTAATATCCCTACTGAGTTACACATATTTCCTTATGGTTGGCATGGACTAGGGATACGTGACAGTTATCCACATGTGATGCAATGGGTATCGTTGTTTAAAAACTGGTTGGAATATATAAAGTTTTTAGAGAAAACTGTATAGAAAAGGGCGAGGATTATGAGTAAAAAGCAAGTAGATACGCGTTTGGTGGCATATTTACCCGAAACCCGCAGCAGCGATATGGCAATTATCATTTTCCCCGGTGGTGGATATACTCATCGAGCAGAGCACGAAGGCGAAGGATACGCTACGGTGTTTAACGAATGGGGAATTACGGCTTTTGTTTCCGAGTATCGTGTTTCGCCAGAACTTTTTCCTGCACCACTCCAAGACGCCCGTGATGCCGTGCGGCACGTTCGTTCTCATGCAGCAGAATATGGCATTGACCCGCAAAAAATTGTGGTGATTGGCTCATCCGCCGGTGGACACTTGGCAGCGCTGCTTAGTACCTATACTGCTGCTTTGGAGGGGGAAACCGATACTTTTGCCGATTTTTGTCCCAATGCGCAAGTGCTGTGTTACCCGGTGATTTGTTCACCTCAAAGCGTGGGTATCAGCCATGTTGGCAGTTATCAATACTTATTGGGAACGCGAGATAAAGAGTATTGCTTGGCATATGACCCTGCGCTTTTGGTGAACGAGCAAACGCCGCCCGCTTTTATTTGGCACACCGCGGAGGATGCTGGGGTGAATGTTATCAATAGTTACACTTATGCTACGGCTTTGAAGAAGTTTGACATTCCTACCGAGTTACATGTATTTCCTTGTGGTTGCCATGGGTTAGGAATGCGCGACGATTACCCCCACGTAAAGCAATGGGTGTCGTTGTTTAAAAACTGGTTAATTTATCAGAAGTTTTTGGAGAAAACCGTATGAAAAAGAGAATTTTTTCGCTTTTCGCTGTGATTTTGTTGCTGGCATCCTTGGTGGGATGTGCACGCAAACCAAAGCCCACCAACGGTGTTGTCGGTACGTGGGAAAACACGGTGGATATTAGCGAATATTTGCGATATTACTTGGGTGACAGTGTGTTTGCCGGGTACATTCAGTTGAGTGATATTTCGTTATATTTGTTATATTCGTTTGCTGAGGACGGCACTTTTGCCGTAAAGGTGAACACGGAAAAAACGCAAAAGAGTTGGGACAAATTTTTAGATGCGATTGAAGAGGGGATGAAAGCCGCTTACAAAGCGTCTAACCCCGAAGGGTCCATTGATGAATTTTTTGCGGCATACGAAAAGGATACCGGTTCGACAGTGCGAGAAACACTGGAAGAAAAAAACAAAATGTCGACTTTTATTGCGCCGTTTGAAAACAACGGATATTATAAAGTCCAAGGGAATCGATTGTATCGTTCGGACAAACCGTTGGAGATCATCGACAAAACACCGTATGAAATTTTTTCGATCGAAAAATCAAAATTGACGATCCTTTCTTCTACCGATCCGTCATTATCGACAGAAGAAAAGTCACAGTATCCGTATGAATTTTATTTTGTATCACAATAATGTTTTTATAAAAAAGGAGTTTTAAGCATGAAAATCATCCGCACAAAAAACTATGAGGAAATGAGTTTTGAATCTGCCAAAATCATTGCAGCGCAAATGGTGTTAAAACCGCATAGCGTGTTGGGGTTGGCAACCGGTTCGACACCGATTGGTATGTACGAACAATTGGTGAAATGGAACAAAGAGGGGAAATTGGATTTTTCGCAAATTCGTTCGGTGAATTTGGACGAGTATTGCGGATTGGACGGTGAAAACGACCAAAGTTATCGTTATTTTATGAATCACCATTTATTTAATCACGTGAACATTGATATGGATAATACGTATGTGCCCAACGGAAAAGCGGATGATGCAACAGCAGAATGCGAGCGCTACGATGCTTTGATTGAGGAACTGGGCGGTACGGATATTCAAGTGCTGGGCATTGGTCCTGACGGTCATATTGGTTTTAACGAGCCGGATACCACCTTTACCAAGCCCACTCATCGCGTAGAACTTGACCCCAGTACGGTAGAAGCTAATGCACGATTCTTTGCTTCTATTGACGATGTTCCGCGTTTTGCATTGACCATGGGTATGGGCGGGATTATGTCGGCCAAAAAGATTTTGTTGATGGCAAACGGAACCAAGAAAAAAGAAATTTTAGAAAAAGCGTTGGTTGGTCCCATCACCCCCGAAGTTCCCGCATCGATTTTGCAATTGCACCCCGATGTTACGGTGGTTTGCTGCGTAGAAAACGATTGATATGATATAAAAAAACAAAAAGCACGGTGAAGAATTTTCTTCACCGTGCTTTTTTGCTGATTATTTGGTTTCGATAGCCACCATGGCGTGACCGTTTACTTTGGGGACAGTAAACGAAACAGTACTGTTGTTTGTTGTGAAGGAAATCGGATTTTTGTCGGGAATGCTGTATACAGCAGCGACTTTATCGATTGCCAAGGTGACAGGCACGTCGTTTAGTACAATGGGTTCTTCCACGACGGCGGTGTTACCGCGTTTTTCAGGGCAATAGCTGAGCAAGTGCAGCACGTAGGTGTTATCTTTTTTTGTTAGTGTGCCACGGGCAAAAGAGGGGATACCCGCTTCGATCAATTTTTGGTTGCACAAGTTACGAATGGCGTTGTCCACCATTTGTTTGTAAACAAAATAGGAATCGGCCTGATAACTGCGAAAGATTTTGGGGCTGATGTGAATGACATTGCCACTCTTTGCCGCCATGGAATAACCGTCTTCCTTGGCGTAGGGGAAGTATCCAAAATCGGCAGAAGAGGTGTCGACTGCTTCTGCTCTGATGTGGTCTGCCAAGTTTTCGGCATTTTTCCCGAGCTTTAAAGCGGTGCCGGCAACATAACTGCGAATAACCATATCCGGTGTGCCGTTTGCCAAGAAACCTTTGAGGCGGAAGAAAGAAAGCGCCGATTCGGGCGAGGGACGGCCAATGCGAGTGTAGCCGAGACCGGGAGTGACAATTTTTCCGCCATTTTGCAAGAAATTGCCGATAACATCTTTGGCTTTATCACTAAGCGTGACAGAGGTTGGCAATAACAAGATGGGATATTGCGACAAATCACTGTCGGCATTAACGATATCGTAATTATAGCCGAAATATTGTAATAACCATTCGGTTTGACCCGCAGTCATACCCTCGGACGGGAACTCGCCTGCCGCGTTGCCGGTGAACACGCCCAGTTTTTTGGGAGCAGGAGCATCGGGATTAAAGAAGGGAGAAAGTTCGCGTTCGGGAATGGGCGTAAAATCCCATTCGGGCAAAGCAAAGGCTTTTTCGTCGGGAGTCAAAGCGGAACTACCGGTGGAAAGAACTTTACCGCCGTTTGCAATGTATTCTTTTACCTTTTTGGCAGTGGCTTCGTCAAGCGTCATTTCATCGGGTAAAACCAACAATTTAAAACGAGAAAAGTCGTCTTCGGCGGTGATGATGTCGCATTGATAGTTCAATTCGTTGAGCATACGAACGGCGCCGGTGTAGACGGTATAGTCTCTGTCGTGTTCAAAAAAGTGAGAACGGCTTTTGCAAACAACGCCGATTTCGGGCACAAATTTGGCACCGTCTGTCCACGGCTCGGTGGGCTTGATTTGTTCGTAGATGGGTTTGATCATATCGAACAGGCCTTTTTCCGGTTCGCCATAAGGATGCAAGTGGTCACCAATGGAAATTTCCGAGCCGTATGCCAAAGCGGAAAAGGCGTCGTATTCCAAAGCAGCTTTGGAAGCAATACCACCAAAGTCGCCCCAAGAGCTGTGAAAACGACCGGTCATAAATACGGTCATATCATACAAGTTGCGGTTGAGAGCAACGCTGATAGGATACATATCGTAGCCCCATGTGCTGAGCGTTTCCATTTCCATGTGGGTGAGAGGGCTTTGTGTATTGTCGGGCCAGATGCGGTCAAAGTTATTGACGAAGAAGTATTTTCCTTCGGGAATAACAGCGCGCATACGGTGTGCCATTTCCACACGGCAAAGAGCATCAAATTTAATAACGGCGGTGGTGTCGTTGATATCGATGCCTTGTTCCGCCATTTTTTTGCGGCAAGCATCGCAATAGCACACCGGACCAAAAGAAAGGCAATCGGCAAAAATGCCGTCAACTTCCGGATAAAGTTCCAAAACTTCTTTGATTTCTGCCAACAAGTGTTCGCCATAACCGGTGTTGAAACACAAAGCACTGGTTTTGTGTGGACGACCATCGGCACCTTTGCGCATCCATTCCGGATGTGCGTCGGCAACAGCAGCGCTGAGCACAGAGTTAAAATATGCTGTGATACCGATATCGCGCTTGTGGCATGCGTTAATCATTTCGGGCAAAAGGCGTTGGCTGTTTTGGGAAGGATAGGGGATACCTACTTTTGTGGGGTAGTAAGAATAGCCGCGGTTGCAACGAGCAAAAAAGTTGATGTAACCGACATGGCTGTCTTGCAGTGTATCTGCAAAGGCTGATGCATCAAAATTTTCGCCCAAACCTTCGATACCGGGTAAGGTATGAAAGTCAAAGTGGACGGCGCGTTTCATCTTTTTCATAAATAATAACCTCCTCAAGGTTTATTGGATTAAGGGGTGACGGAATGAGAATATTCCGTCATGGTCATACCGACACGTGCTTTGAACAGTTTGGAAAAATAAACGGTGTCGTAACCAAGAGAAGCCGCAATTTCGGTAAAGTTCTTTTCACCACTGCGAATCATAAATTTGGCTTCTTTCATTTTTAGGTCGATAAAGTAATCGATAACGCCCATACCTGTTTGGTGACGGAATAGTTTTTTCAGGTGCGAGACGCTGTAACAAAAATGAGCAGCAACTTCTTCCAGCGTGAGTTTTTGCGAAAGGTTTTCGCTTAAAAAATTGGCAACCAGTTCGGCGAGTTGGGCGTTTTTGTTTTGCGCAGCATACGACACCGCCCGTGGCTCAATTTTGGTGCTGTTGCGGTTTTGATACAACGACAACAACAGAAGTTCTAATGCGTTGATAATGGTTTGTGTGACCACCGGAGGTGTTTTGTCGATGGGGAACAAAGGGTTTTGTGCGAAGTCTCTGTTTTCGGAACGTAAGGCGGCGTCGGCTTCTTCGGTGGCACGGCGCAGGTGTTGACGTTCTGTAGCGTTAAGATGCAAAATTTTATGTTCAAAATATTGCATTAACGGACTTTTGCAATCAAACGAGCAGATAATAAAGTTGGCGGGTGTGTTTTCGAGTGTGCGCACCGCGTGAAATTCGTTTGGCTTGTGAAAGGCAAGTTCGCCGGCTTTTAAAATATAGTGCTGTTCACCGGCGGTGATAAGCATTTGCCCTTTGTCGATATAGATACATTCCCAAAAATTGTGACTTTCGCCGGGAGAAGAAAAATCGCGTGGACTACGGTAAGAAAAAGCGCTGTACAACGTATTGATTTGCAAAGGTCTTTTGAACGACTGTTTTGGAAAAACAACAGTAGACAACACTTTCACCCCCATTGCTCATATTGACAAGTATATCATAAGAGTGTGTTACTCGCAACGGTTTTCGACAAAAAAGATGCACACAGCTAGGGCTGCGTGCATCTTTTTTTAGATTATTTGGTTTCAATAGCCACCATGGCGTGACCGTTTACGTAAGGAACAGTAAACGAAACGGTATTGTCCTTTACGGTAAAAGGAATCGGGGTTTTGTCCGGCACACTGTAAACGGCAGTTGCATTTTCAATCGCCAACGTGACGGGCACGTTATACAGTTCGATAGGTTCTTCCACCACAGCGCTTTCACCGCGTTTTTCGGGGCAATAGCAGAGGGCGTGGAACAAATATGTGCTGTCTTTTTTGGTGAGTGAGCAACGAGCAAAAGACGGCATTTTGACGTCCATCAATTTTTGTGGGCACAAATCGCGAATAGCGTTATCTACCATGCGCTTATACATGACATAAGCGTCGTTTTCGTAGTCGTAGAAAACTTTGGTGCCGATGTGAATAACGTTGCCGCTTTTTGCTGCCAGAGAATATCCGTCTTCTTTGCCGTAGGGGATGTATTGCCAGTCGGCAAGATTGATTTCGACCGGTTCCGCTTGAACGTGGTCGGCTAAACTTTCGGCAGTTTTGCCGAGCTTTAAAGCCGTGCCTCCAAAGTAACTGCGGAGGACCATATCCGGAATGCCTTTTGACATAAAGCCCTTGGTACGGAAGAAAGATTGTGTGGATTCCGGTTTCTTACGTGACAAGCGGGTGCAGGGAGCACCATAGGTGATGAGATTGCCGCCTTTTTGCAAGAAGTCGGCAATTGTCTTTTTGGAGCGGTCGTCCAGTGAAACGGATTTTGGCAAAAACACCAGCGAATATTGCGACAAGTCACTGTCGGCATTTACCACGTCGTAATCGTAACCGTAGTGTTGTAAGCGCCATTCCATTTGACCGCCTGTTACGCCGGCACTGGGATATTTACCCGCAGCGTCACAAGTAAAGACCGCCCATTTTTGGGGTGCCGGTGCATCGGGGTTAAAGAAGGGGGAAAGTTCACGTTCGGGAATGGGTTCAAAATCCCATTCCGGCAAGGCAAAGGATTTGCCGTCGGGTGTTAACGCGGAGTTACCGGTAGAAAGAACTTTACCGCCGTTTTTGATGTATTCTTTGACCTTTTGCGCCGCCTTTTCGTCAAGCGGGACATCGTCGGCCAAAATGAGCAATTTAAAGCGGGATAAATCGTCATTTGGTGTGATGAAATCGTGTTGATATTTCAGTTCACCGAGCATACGTACAACGCCGGTGTTAACAGTCCATTCGCGTTCTTCGGCATAAAAATGAGCGCGACTGGGGTACAAGATACCAATTTCGGGAACGTATTTGGCACCGTCTGTCCACGGTTCGGTGGCTTCTACTTTTTCGTAAAGCGGTTTGACCATATCGAACAAACCTTTTTCAAATTCACCGTAGGGGTGCATGTGGTCGCCAATAGAAATTTCTGATCCGTGTGCCAAAGCAGAAAACGCGTCGTATTCCAAAGCGTCGGCGGTGGTGATACCGCCAAAATCGCCCCACATATCGTGGAAACGGCCGGTCATGAACAAGGTGGTGTCGTACAAATTACGGTTGAGCGCCACGTCGACGGAATAGAGCTCATATCCCCAAACAGGGAGTGTTTCCAGCTCGATATGGGTGTTGGGTGTTGGCTCACCGTCGGGCCAAATGAGGTGAAAGTTATTGACAAGGCAGTATTTCCCTTCGGGAACGACCGAACGGATTTTATGCGCCATTTCCACGCGAAGGCGGTTGCTGTATTTGAGAACGGCAGTGGTATCGTTGATATCGATGCCTTCTTCTTTCATTTTTTTGCAGCAGGCATCGCAATAGCAAACCGGACTTAATGTTAAGCAGTCGGCAAAAATACCGTCCACTTCGGGATACATTTCCAAAACTTCTTTGATTTCGGCTAACAGATGATCGCCGTAGGGGGTATTAAAACAAAGCGAACTGTCTTGCGCGGGGTTTTCGTTGGTGCCTTTTGAGCGCCATTCCGGATGCTCCAAAGCAATGGCAGCGCTGAGCGTAGCATTGAAATAAGCGGTGACACCAATGTTGCGCTTGTGGCATTCTTTGAGCATTTCAGGGAACAGGCGTTCACCGTTTTCGGAAGGATAGGGAACGCCGATTTTGGTGGGATAGTAGGAAAAACCGCGGTTGCAGCGGGCAAAGAAGTTAATGTAGGTTATGTGGCTGTCTTGCAACGTTTGGGCAAGAGCAGCGGCATCAAACTTTTTGCCAAAATCCTCGACACCGGGATAGGTGTGAAAGTCAAAGTGAAAGGCACGTTTCATCTTTCTCATAAAGGAGACCTCCTTAATTTTTTTGGGGTTTCTCAATTCCCCACAAGTGTAACATTTAGGCCTTTTTTTGTCAATTAAAAAAGCTGTTATTTTCAGCAAAAAGACCCAAAAAGACAGAAAAACATAGCAAAACAAAAGTTATTGTTTTGCTATGTTTTTTTGAGTGTTTATTTGGTTTCAATGGCTATTATGGCGTGACCATCTACGCGGGGAACGGTAAATGAAACCGTGCCGTCTTTTGCCGTGAAGGGGATGGGGGCTTTGTTTGGTAAACTATAAACTGCTTTTGCATTTGCAACGCGCAGTGTAAACGGCGTATCTATCAAGGTGATTTTATCTTCTACTTTGGCGGCGCTTCCGCGACGTTCGGGAGAATAACTTAACACGTGTAGCAGATAGGTATCACCGTTTTTGGTAAGCGTACTGCGCGAGAAGGACGGAAGATCGGCTTCGATCATTTTTTCAGTATACAGCATTCTTAACGCGTTATCCACAATTTGTTTATAAACCGTGTAGCCGTCTCGTTGATATGCTTTGAAAAGCTTGGTGCTGAAATGAATGACGTTACCGCTCTTAGCAGCCGCGGAATAGCCGCTTTGTTCACCATAGGGCAAATATACCCAGTCGGGCATTATCGTAACATTTTGTGCGGCAATGTGGTCAGCTAAGTTTTCGGCTGTTTTACCAAGTTTTAACAATGTGCCGTGAATGTAGCTGCGAAGCACCATATCCGGCGTGTTTTTTGCTAAATCGCCATGTAAACGGAAGAAGGAAGGACCTGTTTTTTCCGGAACACGTCCCACTTGAGAGTTGCCGGAACCATAGGTGTCGACTTTTCCGCCGTTTTGGATGTATTTAGCAATTTTGGTGGCGGTAGCATCGTCCATTGTCCAAGCATTGGGTAACAAAACGACGCGGTAGTCATTGAAATCGTCATTTGTTGACACCAAATCGTAATCGTATCCAAAGAATTTCATGAGCCATTCGGTGTAGAAAGCGTTCATTTCGGGGAAAAGGAATTCTCCTGCGGCATCGGTATACAATATACCGATTTTTTTCGGTGTAGGAGCGTTGGGGTCAAAGAAAGGGGAGGCTTGGTATTCGGGGAACGGCGTGAAATCCCATTCCGGCAAGGCAAAAGATTTGCCGTCAGGTGTGAGGCCGGAGTTGCCGGTAGAAAGAATTTTGCCACCACCTGCCAAATATTCTTTAATCTTCTTGGCGGATTTTTCATCTAATACAATTTCGTCCGGCAAAATGAGAACTTTATAGCGGGACAAATCATGTTGATTGGTAACAATGTCGAAATGATATTTCAGTTCGCTTAAAACACGAGAAGCACCGGCATATACGGTATAGTAGCGGTCGTAATTTAAAAAATGATCACGTTCACCGCAGTAGACACCGATTTCCGCTGTGTAAACCGCACCATTGGTCCAAGGCTCTACCGCTTTAATTTGCTCGTAAATGGGTTTAATAGCATCAAACAATCCTTTTTCCGGTTCGCCGGAAGGATGCAGATGGTCACCGATGGAAATATCCGAACCGAGGGCCAAGGCGTAAAACGAGTCGTATTCCATGGCTTCTTTGGTAGTGATGCCACCAAAATCGCCCCACGAATCGTGGAAACGACCGGTCATAAACACCGATTCTTTAAAGTTGTTTCGTTCGAAAGCAACAAAGGTGGGGAAATAATCATATCCCCAGGAATTGGAGCCGGACAAAGCCTCGATTTCCATGTGGCTGTCAACGTAGGTTTCTTCTTCCGTCATACCAAAGTTAAAGCCGTTAAAGTAGATGTATTTATCGTAGGGAACGGCATCGCGAATACGTTTGCACATATTTTTGGCGGTTTGACGATTGAATTCATAGGCTGCTTCGGTATCGTGAAAATCGATGCCTTGTTCTGCCATCATTTTGCGGCAGGTTTCACAATAGCAGGTGTGTTGTGTATCCACACCGACACAGTCCAAAAAGAAACCGTCGATATCGGGGTAGAGTTCGAGCACTTCCTTGACTTCGGCTAATAAATGGTCGCCGTATTCGGTATTATAGCAAGGATAGCTGGTAGCATGAGGACGACCGCCACCGAGAACTTTTTGCCATTCGGGATGCGCTTCGGCAATGGCGGCAGAAATACCGGCATTAAAGTAGGCGGTAACACCAATCCCCAGTTTATGACATTCTTCAAGCATTTCGGGCAACATTCTTTGCGCATTGGGTGTGGGATAGGGAATACCGATTTTGGTGGGGTAATAGGAAAAACCGCGGTTGCAACGAGCAAAAAAGTTGATGTAGCCTACGTGGCTGTCTTTGAGTGTTTTAGCAAATGTTTTGGCATCAAATTTGCTGCCTACATCATTCCCGGGTTGAGTGTGAAAATCGAAGTGGACGGCACGCTGCATTTTTCTTTTCATAAAGAGCCTCCTTAACGGTTAAAGACCGGTTATTCTTTACCAAAAGTATACACTGTTACGTACTTTTCGTCAATTCAAGAAAATATCTTTTTTTGGGGAATTTTTTATCATTTTTTCGCAAAAAAACTGAGGTACATTCCTCAAAGGAATGTACCGCAGCAGCGTTACGAAAAATTAGTTAATTTTGGTAACAACACCGGAACCGACAGTACGGCCGCCTTCACGGATAGCGAAACGCAAGCCTTCTTCGATAGCGATGGGGGTGATGAGTTCAACGTCCATTTCTACGTTGTCACCAGGCATGCACATTTCGGTGCCGGCCGGCAATTCGATAACACCGGTAACGTCGGTGGTACGGAAGTAGAATTGGGGACGATAGTTGTTGAAGAACGGAGTATGACGGCCGCCTTCATCCTTGGACAAGACGTAAACTTGGCCATGGAATTTCGTGTGGGGGTTGATGGAGCCGGGTTTGCAAAGAACTTGACCACGTTCGATGTCGCTTCTTTGCACACCGCGCAACAAAGCGCCGATGTTATCGCCGGCTTCAGCGTAGTCGAGAAGTTTACGGAACATTTCGATACCGGTAACAACCGTTTTCGCACGTTCTTCGGTCAAACCGATGATTTCGACTTCGTCGGACATGTTCAATTGACCACGTTCCACACGGCCGGTAGCAACAGTACCACGACCGGTGATGGTGAACACGTCTTCAACAGGCATCAAGAAGGGTTTGTCGGTGGTACGTTCCGGATTGGGAATGTAGCTATCGACAGCATCCATCAATTCGTAAATAGGAGCATATTCTGCAGCGGAAGGATCGTTGGAAGCGCATTCCAAAGCCACCAAAGCGGAACCTTTAACGATAGGAGTATCGTCGCCCGGGAAGTCATATTCGTTGAGCAATTCACGAATTTCCATTTCGACCAATTCGAGCAATTCGGGATCGTCAACTTGGTCACATTTGTTCATGAAAACAACGATGTAGGGAACGCCAACCTGACGAGAAAGCAGGATGTGTTCACGAGTTTGGGGCATCGGGCCGTCAGCAGCCGACACAACCAAGATAGCACCGTCCATTTGAGCAGCACCGGTGATCATGTTTTTAACATAGTCAGCGTGGCCGGGGCAGTCAACGTGAGCATAGTGACGGTTGTCGGTTTCGTACTCAACGTGAGAAGTGTTGATGGTGATACCGCGTTCGCGCTCTTCGGGAGCTTTATCGATGTTTGCGTAATCGATGAAGTCAGCAGCGCCTTTGAGTGCCAACACTTTGGTGATGGCGGCGGTCAGAGTGGTTTTACCATGGTCAACGTGACCAATGGTGCCAATGTTTACGTGGGGCTTATTTCTTTCGAACTTTGCTTTTGCCATTGTGATTTCCTCCTTTTATTTAACCTCAATAATAAGTGCTTGATTTCACTTAAAAATATTCTATCATATTTTAGGCAAATTTCAAGCCTTTTTACAAAAGTTTTGAAAATGTGTATCCGACAGGTTCCTTATTTTTTCGTGCGGGTAGAAATGATGTCTTCCGCAATGTTTTTCGGAACTTCGGAGTAGTGGCTCGGTTCCATGACGTACTGACCGCGGCCTTGTGTGCGGGAACGCAGGTCGGTAGCATAACCGAACATTTGTGACAGCGGAACTTGAGCGTTGATTTGTTGTGCACCGGAAACAGCTTCCATACCTTGCATCAAACCACGGCGAGAGTTGATGTCGCCGATAACGTCGCCCATGTATTCTTCCGGAACAATCACAACCACTTTCATGATCGGCTCTAACAAAACGGGATCTGCCTTGCGCATAGCTTCTTTGAAAGCCATGGAACCGGCAATTTTAAATGCCATTTCAGAAGAGTCAACTTCGTGGTAAGAACCGTCGTACAACGTGACTTTAACGTCAACAACCGGGTAACCGGCAACCACACCGGATTGCATAGCGCCTTGGATACCGGCATCGACAGCGGGAATGTATTCTTTCGGAATAGCACCGCCGACGATAGCGTTGACAAATTCGTAGCCTTTGCCGACTTCGTTGGGTTCCACTTTAATCTTAACGTGACCGTATTGACCTTTACCACCGGATTGACGGGCGTATTTGTTGTCAACATCAGCCAGTTTGCGAATGGTTTCTTTGTAAGCAACCTGCGGAGCGCCTACGTCAGCTTCGACTTTGAATTCACGCAACAGACGGTCCACGATGATTTCCAAGTGGAGCTCGCCCATACCGGCAATGATGGTTTGACCGGTTTCTTCGTCGGTGTAGGTCTTGAAAGTCGGATCTTCTTCGGCAAGTTTTGCCAAAGCAATACCCATTTTTTCTTGACCGGCTTTGGTTTTCGGCTCAATAGCTACGCGGATAACAGGTTCCGGGAATTCCATGGATTCCAAGATAACCGGATGTTTTTCGTCGCACAGCGTGTCACCGGTGGTGGTGTTTTTGAGACCGACAGCCGCAGCGATATCACCGGCATAAACCGTGTCGATATCTTGACGGTGGTTGGCGTGCATTTGCAGAATACGACCCATACGTTCGTCGTTGTCTTTGTTGGAGTTGTAAACCGTGGTGCCGGCGGTAATGGTACCGGAGTACACACGGAAGAAGCACAATTTACCAACAAACGGGTCAGTAGCAATTTTGAATGCCAAAGCGGCAAACGGCTCGTCATCCGAGGAGTGACGTTCCATTTCTTCGCCGGTATCCGGATTGGTACCTTTGATAGCGGGAACATCTGTCGGAGCGGGCATGTAATCGATGATGGCATCCAACAATTTTTGTACACCTTTGTTGCGATAAGAAGTACCGCAGGTGACAGGAATCATGGTGTTTGCCAAAGTCGATTTACGGATGCAAGATTTGATTTCGTCGATGGTGAGTTCTTCACCTTCGAAGTATTTTTCCATCAAAGCATCGTCTTGTTCTGCCACATGTTCAATCAGTTCGGTACGGTATTGTTCAGCCTTTTCCAACATGTCGGCGGGGATATCCTCGCAGCGAATGTCGGTACCTTTATCATCGTAATAGATGTAGGCTTTCATTTCTACCAAGTCGATGATACCTTTGAAAGTATCTTCGGCACCGATCGGCAATTGAATCGGCACGGCGTTACATTTTAAGCGGTCGCGCATCATTTGCACAACGCGATAAAAGTCAGCGCCCATAATATCCATTTTGTTCACGTATGCCATGCGGGGAACACGATATTCGTCAGCCTGACGCCATACGGTTTCAGACTGCGGTTCCACACCGCCTTTGGCACAGAACACGGTAACGGAACCGTCCAACACGCGCAACGAACGTTGCACTTCCACGGTAAAGTCCACGTGACCGGGGGTGTCAATGATATTGACACGATGTTCTTTCCAAAAACAAGTGGTAGCAGCAGAGGTGATGGTAATACCACGTTCTTGTTCTTGCGCCATCCAGTCCATCGTGGCGGTACCGTCGTGGGTTTCGCCAATGCGGTGGTTAATACCGGTGTAGTACAAGATACGCTCAGTCGTTGTCGTTTTACCGGCGTCGATGTGAGCCATGATACCAATGTTTCTGGTCTTTTCAAGAGTGACTTGTCGTCCCATTGATTATTCCTCCTTCTTCCATAATGCGGCAAATAATTACCAGCGGAAATGTGCAAATGCTTTATTTGCTTCCGCCATTTTGTGGGTGTCGTCGCGTTTCTTCGCGGCGCCGCCGTTGCCGTTGATGGCATCGAGGATTTCACCGGCCAAACGTTCTTTCATGGTACGTTCGGAACGGGTACGCGAATAGGTGGTCAACCAACGCAAACCTAAGGTTTGACGGCGGTCGGGACGAACCTCAATCGGAACTTGATAGGTAGCACCGCCAACACGGCGAGCTTTTACCTCTAACAGAGGCATGATGTTTTCCATTGCTTGTTCGAAAACTTCCAACGGTTCGTTACCGGTTTTTTCACGGATGATTTCGAATGCTTCGTACACGATCTTCTGGGCAATACCCTTCTTACCGTCGTACATTACGTTATTGATGAGTCTGGTCACCAATTTGGAATTGTAAAGCGGGTCGGGCAAAACATCGCGTTTTGCGATAGAACCTCTTCTCGGCACTTTACTTCCCTCCTTCATAAAGATGATATCATAGGTACTCGAAAGTGACATACTCCCGTTGGCGCCACAGAGAGGCAGCTTGCAAAAACGATGTGCACCGTTTATGTTAATCTGCCGCTACTATGTAGCCGCTGATGAAAATGTCTTACTTTTTGGCAGCTCCTGCCTTAGGACGTTTGGCACCGTACTTAGAACGGGCTTGCATGCGGTTCGCAACGCCTTGCGTATCCAACGTTCCGCGAATGATGTGATAACGCACACCGGGAAGGTCTTTTACACGGCCGCCACGAATCAACACAACGCTGTGTTCTTGCAAGTTGTGACCTTCGCCCGGGATGTAAGACGTAACTTCAATACCGTTCGAAAGACGCACACGAGCGACTTTACGAAGAGCGGAGTTCGGCTTCTTCGGGGTAGAGGTTTTAACAGCAGTACACACGCCGCGTTTTTGGGGAGAATTTTGATCGGTCGGAATGCGTTTTTTGGAGTTCCAGCCCTTTAACAAAGCGGGAGCTTTTGCTTTCTTCTCGAGTTCTTCTCGGCCCTTACGGACTAACTGGTTAAAAGTTGGCAATCATGACACCTCCTAACAATAAAGTTCCGACAAAGTCACACCGAGGCCTGACGTTTGAGGGAGCAACGGGTGTTTTTGGGCATAGTTCACCCAAGGGCACTCGTTCACAATTGACTATTGTAGCATAAGGGTGTTTGCTTGTCAAGCAGTTTTTTTACCAATATATTTTTCCCAAAATTACCAAAAAAATGCACCGCTGAACGCGGTGCATTTTTGCTGCAAACAAATCTTAAAGTCCCAACGATTTGAGATATTTATAACTTCTTTCCAAGCAGACGAACGGATCTTCGCCAAAGCAATCGTCTTGTTCTACCACGGCATATTCGGTGCCGGCATATTCGCACGCTTCGGCAATTTTTGCAAAATCCAGGTTTCCGTCGCCACAAGCTGCCAAAATGGAATCTTTCTTTTCAGGGGTGCGTTCCAGTTTAAAATCTTTGAAATGCACGACAGGGCAACGTCCTTTTAAGTCGCGGATGATATCTGCGGGATTGCAGCCGCCTTTTTGTACCCAATAGGTGTCGACCGTGAAACCCAAGATATCGGCAGGAACATCTTCGATTAACGCTTGATAAGCAGTTCTGCCGTCGGACAGTTTTGCAAATTCTAAATGGTGGTTGTGGTACATAAAGTATTTTCCGGCATCTTTGATTTTTTGTGCGACAGGGATAAAGCGCTCTTTAAAATCGGCAACTACTTCGTTGATATCGATTTTGCCGTCCCACCAGCCGGCTAATCCGCCAATGCCGATATACGGGCAATCGAACGTTTTATGGTTTTCAATCACATAATCGGTGGCGTTGATAAGGTGGTCTTCCGAAATGTGCGTTAAGCAGCATTTAAGGCCATATTTTTTGAGTGTATCTGCCAACCATTGAGCAGGATATGCGCAAGTGCCGGAGACCTGGACATATTCGTAACCGATATCGGCAATTTTCTTTAACGATTCATCAAAATCTTTTAAATTCTTTACATAGTCGTGTACAGTGTAGAGTTGTGCGCCGAGTTTCATAAAAAAATCCCCCTTTTTTTGCATTTTAACACGTCTTGCGGTAAAAAACAAGAGGGATAAATGATTAAATATTTTCATAGGTATCTCTTTTCCTTCGTATGAATAATAAAAAGAGGTGTTAGCATGTTTGTTTTGTTGCGTGTTTCAAAGAAAATGAAAAAGGTCGTCTTTGTCGGTTGGCTGACGGCAATGATACTGTTTTTCCTTTTTTCTCTTACCCAAACGATCACAACGCAGGGGAATGTTTTAAACGATGACGTATACTTACCTATTATTATGTATCACGGGTTATCCGAGAATCCCAAAAAGCAAGGACGGTACGTGATATCGCCTGCCGTTTTAGAAGAGGATTTAAAGTACATAAAAGAAAATGGGTATACCACTGTGGTGATGCAAGATGTTATAGAGTTTGTTCAAAAAGGAAAAGAGTTACCGAAGAAACCGGTGATGTTGACGTTTGATGACGGTAATTACAACAATTATGTATATGCGTATCCGCTGATGCAAAAGTATGATTGCAGAATGGTGATTTCGCCGATTGGTGAGGCAGTAGACCGCTATACTCAAAACGGAAATTGTCAGGTGGAATACGCCACCTGCCATTGGAAGCATTTGAAAGAAATGCAAGAATCGGGCAGAGTGGAAATTCAAAACCATTCTTACAACTTGCACGGTACTGACAGCCGAAAAGGCGCTGCTAAAAAAACGGGTGAAGCGGTGGACGAATATCGAAAGGTATTAATAAAGGATATAATGTATATGCAGCAACGTATGAAAGAGGAACTTTCCAAAGCGGCAACCACTTTTGTGTATCCGTTTGGCGCAGTGAGCAAAGAATCGGTTCCGTTGCTCAAAGAAATGGGATTTCAAGCCACGATGGAATGTGAGGAACGTGTGAATGTTATCACCCGCGATGAAAACTGCTTGTATGGCTTGGGTAGGTATTTACGCACCGGGCAAATGAGCGCGGATTCTTTGTTCGAAAAAATGTCCTCATAAAATATTTTCGAGATACGGATATTCTTGTTGCTGCAGTGTGGTGAGCATTAACCGACATTTGGACAATTCGGTTAGAAAATCAGCGCTGTCACCGTCGGCCAAAATGACCGAAAGCGAGGCGGCAACGGTTTGCACTTCGATGAGTGCTTTGTGTGGCATAAACAATGAAAAAAAGCGCACATCGCGGTTTATTTGTTCTGAAAAACGAGCGGCAGACTGTATGGCTTGTTGAGTTTGCTGTTGCTGATAATATTGTTCGAGTTGCTCTGTTTGCGATAACAAGGACGAGAAGCGGGATTCTGTTAGGGACAGCACGGTGATACATCCTCCTGCTACCAGCAGCAACAGTAAAACGGCAACGATGACGCGTCTCATAATTATGGTTTCTCCTTAACGGTTAATACGTAGTGGTGTTCTTTATCACCCATGAGCAATAATGTTTTCTTTAAGGGACAATGTTTTTTCTTTAAAAAACGTTGTACGTCCTTTTTGGAAACGTTGCAAAAGGTGAGTCCCCAGTCGACAAAGTTGCCATCGCTGATAAGCGGTACCTGAGCGAGCGCTTTTTTGGCAGAGGATATGTCTTGTTTTTCGGCCGATTGATATTCGGAAAACTTAAACACGCTGATTTTTCCGTTGGTTTCGGCAATGGCATATTGCACCTCATGCCAATCAAAAACACCTTGCTGTCGCAGGGATTCGGTGAGATCGTCCACTGTTAAACGAAGTTTTCGCAAAGCGTTTTGCTGCAATTTCCCGTCGTGAATAATCACGATGGGATTTCCGCTGATTAGGCGGGACAAGCTGCCGCTTTTCATCATCCACGCAGATAAAATCAATTCCAAAGAAACGAGCACCGCTATCGGTATTAAGCCGTTGAGCAACGGAATACCGGTTTCTTGCATAGGTACGGCGGCAAGGTCGGAAAGCAAAAGGGTGACGACGAGTTCAATTGGCTGTAATTCTCCCAATTGTCGTTTGCCGGTGATACGAAAACCGGCAATCAATATCAAATAAATAATGATAGTGCGCAGAGCGGTGATAATCATAACGCACGCTCCTTTTTGTGAGTGTTGTTTTGAGTATGCCCGATTTTTTGGTGGGATATTCTGAAAGGTTTGGCAAATACTGTTGTTGGTGATAGACATGGAAAAAAAGACATTGCTTACCGACAGTTTACAAGCTAATCTGGACGTTTTGCGTGAGCATTTTGGTGTAAGCGCTGATTTGGTGATACGCGACATACAGGTGGCGGGTGTCAAAGCGGCAATGGTGAGTATTGAAGGCATGATAGACCGACACATGATGGCAGACGCCATCATATTGCCGCTTGTCAATTTGCCAAAAACAGAGCAATCGTCAGAACAACTGATGCAAACGGTAAAAAAAACCGTGCTTGGTGGCGTGGATTTGTTGCAAGCAGATACGATTGAACAACTGACAGAACTGATTATTTCCGGATTTGCCGCCGTCTTGCTTGATGGTGTACCGTATGCCGTACTTTGCGGTTTGCAAGCGTTCATGATTCGCAGTATTTCTGAGCCTTCGTCCGAAATGGGGATGCGCGGTTCACGCGAGGGGTTTACGGAAGCCATTCGTATTAACATTTCCATGGTGCGACGTCGTATGAAAACACCGGACCTTACGTTTGAGATGACTGCGGTTGGCAAAGAAAGCAAAACGGCGGTTTGTCTTTGTTATTTGCGAAGCCGTGTATCCTCAAAGCTGCTAAACGAGGTGCGTGAACGGTTAAAAGCGTGTTCGCTGGACATTGTGCTCGATTCGGGATATTTGCAGCCGTTTTTGGAGGGGAAACAACATTCGCTGTTTTCGGGTGTGGATACCACGGAACGTCCCGACACGCTTTGCGGAAAAATTGCAGAAGGGCGTATTGGTGTTTTGGTTGACGGAACGCCTTTTGTGTTGGTTGTTCCTTTTTTATTTTCCGAACATTTTCAATCGATGGATGATTATTTGCAACATCCGTTGTTTGCCAGTTTTATTCGCATTATCAAATATTTATCGTTTTTTATCAGTTTGTTGTTACCGGGGTTGTACGTTGCCGTTGGTACGCATCACGTGGAAATGCTGCCTTCATCGTTGTTGCTTTCCTTTATCAATGCGGAGCGCTCGGCACCTCTTTCGTTGACAGCAGAAGCGCTTTTAATACACTTTATGTTTGAAATTATGCGCGAGGCGGGTTTGCGTTTCCCCAAATCCGTAGGTCACGCGGTGAGTATTGTTGGTGCTTTGGTGATTGGTGAATCGGTGGTTAGCGCCGGTTTGGTTGGTGCCCCCATGGTAGTGATCGTGGCGCTGACATCGGTGAGCGCTTTTGTTATTCCCAGCTTATACGGCGGCATTGCCGTGTTGCGCTTTGGTTTTATCATTTTGGGTGGCGCTTTTGGTATTTACGGTGTTTTTTCGGGCTTTTTGTTGTTGATTTGCAGTTTGAGCGCAGTGGAAATGCACGGTATTCCCATTACCTCGCCTGTGACTCCGTTCAGTTTTAAAACGATGCGTGACGTGTTTGTTCGCTCGGATTGGCGTGTGCTGTCACGACGCCTTTTCCGTGTTCAAAACGTGGTGGGTTCCCAAATCAAAGACGGCAAGGAGGAAACAAAGCAGTGAAAGGCAAAGACACCATCAGTGTTTGGCAATTTGTTTTGTTGTTGCTTTCGGCTCGGCTTTCAAGTGATTTGTTGTTGCCCGCCGACAGTTTACATGCTTTGTCGTTGCCGGATGTTATCTTGGTGACAGTATTTAACGGTTTTTTGTTACTGATTTTACTTTTGCCGACATGCCGTGTATTGCGTTTTGTGCCTGAAAAGGATTTGGCAGAGTGTGCAAAAACACAATCGCGTTGGATTAACAGCGGATTTTTGTTGTTGTATGCATTGGTTTTGGTGTTGGATATGGTTCAGTTTACAGATTTTGCCGAAAAAACCGTGAAAGCCGAGTTTTCGGTGGTGGGTCTTACACTTTTGGTATTAGCAGCAAGTTTGCTTGCTTCGTTTTACGGAATCCAAGCTCTTTCACGTACGGCTACGGTGGTGGCTGTTTTTTCCGCTGCTTCCCTTTTGTTTTTTGCCGTTATGTTGTTGCCGCAAATGGATTTGTTACATTTTTTGCCGGCTACAGTCAGTGAACCGCGGGTGCTTTTGTATCAAGCGTTACGAGAGTTGCCGCGCACGGCAGAGGTTGCCGCCATTGGTGTTTTATATCCGCGTGTGAACGGCAAGACAGAAAAAGGGTGTTATTGGTTTGTGATATGTCATACGATTTTTTCGGTGTTGACGTGTGTAACCGCCACCGGTGTTTTGGGTGATTTTGCTGCTTTGAACGCGTATCCGTATTATGCGGCGGTAAGCGTGGGACATTTAGGGTTATTACCACGCATGGATTTGGTGATCACCGCTTTATGGTTAGGAACATTTTTTATTCGTTTTTCGTTGTTTTTTTGGTTATTCATCGACCGTTTTCGTAAGTTGTTTGATAAAAAGCAAAAACTGTTGCCTGCTGTTTGTATCAGCGCGGGGGTGGCGTTGTTTTTAATAGGATTCAAACAAGGTTTTTTTGCCCAATGGTGGGAAGAAATCACCTTCGTTTATGGTGGTGTGTTGGTTTTACTGTGCTTGGTGGTGCCTTTTGTTATAAAAATGGGGAGAACAAACAATGAAAAAAGAAACCATACACGGGCTGGCTAGCGTTATTGTGCTTGTTTGTACCTTGGCAGGATTATTATTGGGGTGGGGACAAGACTCGGTGGTGCGTAACCGCCGCGTGATAACAGCGGTTGGCGTTTCGGGAAATACAAGCAAGTATACTGTTTCGGTACAAGCGGTGGAAGCGCTCAAAACAGCAGCCAATTTAGCAGAGCAAAAAGAAGGTGCCACCGACGTGTATTCATCTGACGGACAAACGGTTGCAGCGGCTTTTCAAAATTTTTTGAGCAGTTCGGGGAACCGCGCATACGTTTTGCAAAATCAATTGTTAGTGATCAGTGAAGACTTGTGCAAACAACGGTCGTTGTTTGTGATATTGGATTATTTTATGCGCAATTCCGAAAGCAATTCTTCGGTTAGAGTGGTGGTTTTTCGTGGTGAGCCTGCTGATTTGTTGGCAGTTACTTCCGGCAGCGAAGCCATTGCGGCAACCGCGCTGACACAGTTGGTGGAAGAGGGAAAACGGTGTGGACTTTGTTTTGACAGTACGTTGTTGGATGTGGAACGTGCGTTTTCCGGTATGTATGATGTGGCATTGCCTTTAATGGAACTTCGAGAAGGGTCTCCAAAATTAAATGGAAGTGCTTTGTTTTGCAATGGAAAATGGGCAGGGACATTGGATATTCCTCACACGACCGGAATTTTAGCGGCGGGAGATAAGCTAAGCCGAACAATATGGAACGTAAACGGAACAGTTTTTGAACTCCATTCTCTTAAAACAACGTTACAGATAGAAAAGCAAGAAGCGTTTGTGAAATATATGTTTTCCTTGTCCGGCGAGGCAAAGTTGTTGGAGGAAACCGTTGCTTTGACGGTACAGCAACGAAAAACGTTGTTGCAACAAATCGAAGAAGAACTCAAAACCTGTATGCAAGAATCGTTGCAAAAAGCAGATGCTGCGCGTTGCGACGTGTTGGGGTTGACAAGGCGAGCACAACAACGGTATCCCAACGAAACGCCGCCTTTTTTTGGTGATTGTCCCAAAGAAATCGAGGTTTCACTGTGCCTTGACAACAATGGATTTTTCTTATCTTAAAATAGAACAAGCACCGCCGAAAGGCGGTGCTTGTTCTATTTAATCGTGACAGTTGCATTGAGAGAAAAAGAATACAGCAAACACTCTTTGACCGGTTTTTGGAAAATGGTTTGCAGAGCTTCGCGGTAAATGTTTAACTGTGGGGTGTACCGTTCTATCAGCGTTTCGGGAGTTTTTACGTGGTCGGTTTTGTAATCGACTACCACCAGACCGTCCTCTTCCTCAAACACACAGTCGGCAATGCCTTGCACCACCGCTGTGGCTTTTAGATATTCGGTGTCGGTTGGTTGCCTAAACGTAAAATGATATTCTCGCAAACAGCGTGATGCCCGACACATTCGGGAATACAATTCGCTTTCGAAAAACGCACGTAACCGCGCTGTATCCAGCGAATCGGCTTGTTCTTTGGAAAGAAAGGATAATGCGGTCAGACGTTCTATTTCATCTGTGAGTGATACTGCGGCAGAGGGGTAATTGGCAAACTGCATAAACGCATGCATGGCAGTGCCGCGCTCTGCCGGGGTAAGTCCAAAATTGCTCATAAACTTGGGACGAGCGGTGGCAACAAAGGGATTGCTTGTTGTCTGACGAGCTATTTCCGATGCTGCGACTTTGGCAGGAGAATGGGTAAGTTCTTCGTGAGGATAGATATATGCCATATTCTCACGAATTTGACGCACCAAATCCTCATCGGCGGCAACGGCAGCAATTTCGCTTTCAGTAGTTACCGATTCTTGTAACACAGGTGTGGGAAAAACGATGTCCCAAGCGGTGTTGTCCTCAATAAGCGGGACTTCATTCAACAGAAACGTGTCGCGCAGTGAGGTGGCGCTGGGCAAACGTAGCAAAGAGGATATTAGCCACTGTCCCATAGATGAAGCGCCAAGCACCGTGTCGGATGACATGGCAGTCGAAAAATCCAACTCTTCGCAAAAACGTTGCATCTTTTTTGGTAGGTAGTCAGCGACAAACACCAAGCACAATTTTTCTTTGGCACGTGTCATTGCCACGTATAAAACACGTAGTTCTTCGGCACGTTCGTGGTTGCGCAACGCGAGTGATACGCCTTGGTGGGAAATGGTTTTGTAAACGTTAAAGGTTTTTTCGTCGCGGCGTTTGATACCCGCACCCAAAGTGGGATGCAACAGCAAATCTTCCTGCAAACCCTTTTGATTGAAGGTTTGGCGCAAACCCGCCAAAAACACCACCGGAAATTCCAAACCTTTGGAACCGTGAATACTGATGATGGAAACAGCGTTTTCTGCACCGGCATTCAGCGAAGCGGCAGGTAAATCTGCTTGACCCGCTTGTAACCTGTCGACATATCGCACAAAAGCGGACAATCCTCGAAAACCGTTTTGCTCAAAACGAGCGCACTGTTCGTGCAGTAACCGCAAATTTTCGCGACGACGTGCGCCTTGTTTACGAGCACCCCACAATTCCGGCAACGAAAAATCTTCATATAATCTGTGCAGCAAACGGTCGACCGAAAGGGTAGTTGCTAACGTGCGATAACGGGTGAGTGTTTGCAAAAAGGCAGTGCATTTTTGAGCAAGTGCGGTGTCGTCACTTTGACGTGCCGCTAAAAGGGCGGTGTACAGCGCGCAATCTTTGCGGTGTAAGCGGATGTTTGCTAAATCATCCGGTGTAAAGGAAAACACTGCCGAGAGCAGCACGGCGGTTAATGGGATATCTTGTAACGGGTTGTCAATACATCTGAGCAATGAAAGAGCTAACGAAATTTCGGCTGTGCCGAAAAACCCGGTTTCTGCTTCCGAAACGGCGGGGATGCCGCGGCTTTCCAACACGGTACGATACGTAGCGGCGTGAGAAGCGCGGCTGCGCAACAAAATACAACAATCACCGTATTGCAGCGGACGTGTTGAACCGTCTTTAAGGGTAACGGAAAGTTTGCCGATCATTTGAGAAATACGGTCGGCAATGATGGCGGCTTCCAACGTGTCCTTATCTGTGTCGGGATATTCCGTGCTGTCTGCAAGCAAAAGTTCCGGCGCAAAATCTTTTGATTCAGGGTATTGGGCGGTGGGGATTAGGGCTTCGTTTTCGTTATATTGAATACCGCCAATGCATTCTCCCCACAACTGGCGGAACACGCAGTTGACAGCGTCGGTCACTTCGTGTCGGCTACGGAAATTATTTCCCAACGTGATGGTGGCAGGGTAGTTGTTTCCTTTAAAAGGTGCATAACGGTCACGGCGTCCTACAAACAGTTCCGGCATCGCTTGGCGGAAACCGTAAATACTTTGTTTGACATCGCCAACAAAAAACAAGTTGGTTTCCTCGCGCGACAGTGCCGAAAACAGTGCATCTTGCACGGCGTTGGTATCTTGATATTCGTCCACCAAAATTTCTTCGTACTGTAAGGAAAGTTCTTTGGCGACAGTCGTGGGAACACGATTGCCGTTTTCGTCTTGCGTGGTAAGCAGTTGAAGGGCATAGTGCTCAATATCGCTAAAATCCATCAAGTTTTGTTGCTGTTTTTTTTCTTGGTAAATAGCAGAAAAACGACGCACGATGCGATAAAGCATTTCCACCAAACGTTTTGTGGTTTGAATATCTTGTTTGCACAGTTGCTCGGTACCGCAATCGAGTGTTTGCAACGATTTGATACAGTCTGCCGCGCTGTTGCGCAAAGAGGCTGCTTGCTTTTTGGCGGCTTCGTTTTGACATTTTCGTACCGCCAAAAAAGGAGTGGCAGAAAAGTTGGAAAGCAGCGCAAAAAAACAGTCCCAATTCTTTTCCGACAAACATTCTGACAACCGTAAAACTGCGGCGTAATCTTGTGAAATGGCGGGATAATATTTTTCTGCCAAGTCTGCTTCACCTTGTGCAATTACCAATGCTTTTTCGTACAGTGTGGTTGCTTTGGCAAGAGAGGCTTCCAACTGGTGGTGTATTTTTTCACCCCAAACGGTATCAAATAGCGGCGCAGTGGTATCGTACAATGTTGCCGTTTGTTGTAACCATGCTTCGGGGGAAGGGTGAGACTGAATGAAATCGTAAATTTTTTCAATTGTCGCGGTGAGCTTGCTATCGTTCTTGCCGTTAGTCAGCATAGCGGTGAGTTCCAAAAAGTCAGGATGCTTTTCTTGGTAAAACTCGGTTAATGTCTCTGTCAGGGATTGTTTTCGCAACAAAAGCAGCGGTTGCTGTTCCGCTACTTTGAATTGCGGTGAAATACCCAATTGATGAAAATGTTCGCGTATCAAAGACGAGCAGAAACTGTCGACGGTACAAATCGAAGCATTTGGCAACAAGATTTGTTGGCGCTGTAACCGTAAGTTGTTTGGGTTTTGCGCAGACAGTTCGCTGAATTTAACGGAAAGACGTTGCTTCATTTCGGCAGCAGCAGCTTTGGTGAAGGTGACCACCAACAATTTATCAATATCTACGGGATGTTTTTTGTCGGTTACGCGTGCGGCAATGCGCTCAATTAACACAGAGGTTTTTCCGGAACCGGCCGCTGCAGAAACTAGCAACGTTCCGTCGTGGGATTCAATGCACTGTTTTTGTTCATTTGTCCACGGCATCGTCGCATTCCTCCTTCGGCTCCGGCTTTAAATCGGAAAGTGCTTCTTGTAAACTTTTTTTCACCAATACGCGCGAAACATCTTCCGGTTCGTGACCGCAAATATCGTGATATTCGCAATAGCGGCAGCTGTCCGTCAAACCGCTAAGCGGGACGGCGCCAATTTCGCCTTGGTGCAAACGACTTGCCATTTGCGAAAGTACATTTTGAATGTGTTGTTCAAGCCACGTAAATTGTTCAGCAGTCGCAACGGACGATGTTTTGGACAAAGCACCGCTGTTGGTTATGTTTGCCGGAATGAACACACCATCGTTTTCTTTTTCCATGGCTTCCAGTACATCGGAATCGGCAAGTAAAAGACCGTTCATCTTCATGGTTTTTAATCGTTCGCGTTGCATTTCGGATGAGTCTGCATTGCGTTCTACACGAATGGTGGGTAATTTGGCAGGTAAATACAAAACACCCGCAGGAGCAGGGGAGTGATATCGGGCTTGTCCGTTTTGACAAATCGAAAACAAATAAATCAGCATTTGCATGTTGATACCTGCGGTAATTTCTGCCATGTCAAACACTTTGTTGCCGGTTTTATAATCCACAATACGCACATAAGTTTGACCGTCTTTTTCGAACGTATCAACACGGTCTACCACGCCTTGTACTTGCACGGAAGTCCCGTCGGGCGTGTGGATAACCCACGGTGGGATGCCGTTTCCGTTTTCGTCGTAGCGACCGATCGGCAACTCAAAATCCACCGGTACAAAGCGGCTTTGCTTAAACTCACATACTACGCGCCACAGCAACTGTGCACAGAGAGTTGTCAGTTGCAGCAGTAAGTTTTCAAAGCGGCTGTCTTTTTCGGCACTGCCGCTTAAATATTGGTTTACATATTGCGCCACAATTTTTTCGGCATCTGCTTTTACGGTATCTTCTGTACAAGAATCAATGCCGTTTTGGATATATGTCGGCAGCGATTCTTGCATAACATAGTGGACTAACGTGCCGGCAACAGCGGCATTGAGTTCTGCCGGTTTGCGTGGCTTTGCACGTAAACCGTATTGACAAAAATACGAAAAAGCGCAACGATGAAAAACCTCCACCTGGCTGGGTGAAAGTCGCAAATTTTCGCCAAACAGTTGGCGTGCAACAGCTGGATTTTGGAACGAAAAATCTTTTTCGGAGTCTTGAATTGATTTTATTTGTTCCTGATAATGGGATAATTCGCGAAAAACAAAACGATAAGCAGCAGCGGTGGCTGTGTTTTCGTTCCACAGAGAGGTCAGATGATAAAAAGCATCGCGCAATGATTCGGATACGTTGCTTTGCGGGGTGTCGATGCGACAATGGGTAAGAGAATGACGGATGGTTTCTACGAGTGAAGAGGGTTGTTGAGCCTCAACTCCTACTTTTTGAGCATAGGTGACGATTAACCGTTGTGAGGGGGCCGTGACGGCGGAGTAGGCAAAAAAGCGCTCTTCCATCACGCGGGAATCGGCATCGCCCGAAAGGGGAAATCCCGCTTTTTTCAGTAATCGGCGTTCGTGATGGGTGATGATGCCGCCGCTTGACGGATAGGCGGGAAAAACACCTTCGTTAGCGCCCAAAACAATGACTGTTTTGGGGTTGGTGTAGCGGATGCGGTCGGCAGAACCAAAAATGACTCCATCCAAAGCAGCGGGGATATTGCCTAAATCATCGGACGAAACGGCCAAGTGGAACAAATCTGACAACCGTTCGACAGATAAGTTTTTTTCGGTTAAAGCAAAAGCAAATTTATCAAGCAAAGCAATGGTATAATCCCACAAACGGGCTTGATTGTCAGCAAGCACGTGTTCGCCGTTTTTGGCCAAACGCGATGCTTGAAAACGAACCATACGCGGTACGTGCCAATCGTTTAACAGTTGCCAAACGGCTTTGGAAAAATCGGTGCCGTTGCAAGATTGTTCCAGAAGAGATTGGAAGCGACATAGCGGGGCTATTAAACGATGACGTAAAATGTTCAAGTAATCCAAACGGCGCGTACTGTTGTCGTCGGTGACAGCAGTCAGTCCGTCGGGGTGATTTTTGAACGGTTGTTTCCACTGTTTGCCGTGGATATTCCAAATGAAAACATAATTTTCGAGTAACGAGGAGGAGGCAACAGAAAAACCGAGCAATCCCGTTTTTACAAGCCGCAACACGTCATCACTGTTAAAACCGTTGCGGATAACCGATAAAGCCGATTCCAGTAACACAATCAGTGGTTGTGTGAGAACCGATTCTCGCATATCCATAATGCACGATATGCCTTCTTGCTGTAATGCCGATTGTAACAAATCTTTGTAGTCGTTGCTGTTTCGTGCCACCACCGTGAAATCGCGGTAAAAGCCGCCGTTTTCACGCAGTAACCGACGGATTTGCCGTGCAGCATAGCGACATTCCTCGCTGCGGTCAGCACACGGTGTTATGCAAACGTCGGTTGTGGGGTTTTCAAAAACAACAGGGGCAGGAGCATAGCAACCTGCTTCTAATGCTTGTAGTTCAAGGGAGGTGGTGCGCTTGTTTTCGGTGAACATACGTGGTTTTTTAACCGAAACGTGGTGCTTTTGTGCGGCGTTGATCAACCGGGTGGCGGTGTGGGTGCTTTCGGCAAAAAGGTTTGCTTCATTCGGCTCGGAAAGCCCATCGGTACACAAAGCGACCGTTACAGTTGCAGTGCGGCTCAAAAGTTGTTCCAAAACATCCATTTCTTGTTTGGTGAAACCGACGAAAGAATCCACAAACACATGCGCACCATCGAACAACGAACATTCCGACAAGCGCCGTGCTAATATGGTTAGCATATCCAATGGATCGGTTAACTGCGATTGTGCAGCCAAAGCTTCATAAGCGGTGAAGATGGATGCGGTTTCTTGCAACTTTTTGCGCAAGATGCCATCTGTTAAAGCTTGCGAGGATTCTTCCAATAAACGGGGAGAAAGCCCACTTTGCTTACATTCCGCAAAAAAAGAAAGCAATTCTTTTAAATAATCTGCGCTGCCTGCCGAGCGACGATAAACGGTCAGCGAATCGGACAAGGTGTACAGCGCTTGACTCATAAGCAGCAGTGATAAGGTGGTATCCATTGTTTTGCCCGCCACTCCGCCAATGTTGCGGAACACGATTTCGGCTAAGCGGGTGAAGCTAAGGACTTGCACACGTTGGGAAAGAACGGGTCCGAAATTTTCGAGCAAACGGCGTTCGTTTTCAAACGAAGCTTGTTCGGGAACCAGAAAAAAAATCGGCGCCTCGTTTTCGGTGGCAAGACGGTGCATTTCTTCATACAATGCGGTTGTTTTGCCGGTGCCGGACCGTCCTAAAAAAAGTTGCAGCAAGGGGGATACCTCCTTTCAAAAAACGTTTAATTTTAGCGAAGAGTTACGGAAAAGGTTTCTTCCAATTGTTTTAACATGGTTTCTTTGCGGTTAGTAATAAACGAGCGCATATACGAAATTTGTTGTTCAAAACGAGCAGTAGTGGGCGCACCAAAGCGGGTGGCTTGTCGCGGAATTTCAGAACGGATGCGCGAGGATAAACTGTCCAAAAACGGCAGTAAGCGTTCTGCCGATAAAGTGGTATCCATTAGTCTCACGTATTCTTCAATAAATTCCGCGCGGAATTCCTCGTTTTGCAGCAAAGCGGTCATTAACGGATAATAGTAGTTTTGATAGGTGTTTTTGCCTGTGCCGAGATACAGTTGCTCTAAGAATTTGTGATTAACATAGTAGGAAGTACATGCCCAATCCAAATCATAAAGAAGCCAATTCCATTTTCCGCCACGTGTGTCGCGGTAGCAGGCAATGTTATTAATCATATCACCGTTTCCAAAAAAAGTTTGAGTGGCAATATAGCGCATAAGCGATTCTTTGTTGATTTGAGAAAGCACATAGTCGTAGGCTTCTTTTTGTTTTAAATCGTTGCGCATGGCATACTTGATTAAGGCGTCCATATCGGGGTCGGGTTTGGCGGCGTAATCAAACAAAGCGGGAGTTTTGGCAATCTGGACATATTCTTCGGGAATGCCGGTGTAAGACGATACAAACGCTTCGTTTCGTCTTTCGCGAAGATAATAAAGACCCCAGTATGTACCATTGATGTACAAGGCTACCGGTGTGGCGGATTGGATAAGTTGTCCTTCAGTATTTTTTAGTGCGGTGGCGCAAAACTCGTCCCGCAGTTTGGCGTTTTTCCAGTCGGAGCCGGAAGGACGAAGCAGCAAATCAGAAAATTCGGTTACGTCGGTATCGGAAAAGAATGGATAGGATACAGATGTAACACCGGCGGTTTGACGCAGTTTTAAAGCAAAAGCCTTTTGCGCGGCAGAGCGATTTAAGCCGCCCGATAAGCTAATCAAACTATCGAAATCCAATTCCTTTGCGCCTTTGTCGGTGAAATATTCTGCATGAATAGTTGTTTCTAAATCGCTGTTGTAATTGGTGACGATGCCGCCGACACCAAATAAAGAGGCATAATTGGCAGACAAACTGACCACCGGCAATTCATGCGGTGCGGTTACCAAAAAGGTTTGAGTGCTTACCTCACTGGGAAGATAGCCGTCACGATAAGACACGGCGCGCAGTACGGTGGTTTTAGACAACGAAATAGCAACCCCGTCCGTATAAGGGGTGGAAAGGTTTGTGGGGACAGAACCGTCTTTGGTATAGTAAACGCGGCTTTCGGGCGGCACGGATAACGTGACGGCAGTGCCGCTTTCCACGTATCCGCCAACACGGTTTATGGTTGGCGCAGTGGCAAAACCTTGAAGACCGTTTAGGTTTTCAGACATAGGTGTTGGCGTTTCAAAGTACAAACGACTGTCGAGCGTTTCGCCACGGCCGCTGGTGATACCAAGGCGCTGGTTGCCGGTTTCAAAATGATCGCTCAAAATTCCGTCGGGCGTATATAGGTATAGCGTTTCGCCAAAGTGATTAATGTCAAAGGGTGCCTTCAAAAGGGCGGTTTCCAAAGTTTCGTCTTCACAAGCAACAATTAAAAACCCCCCTGCTTCAATGGTGGTGGAAGGAAAGCGCAAACCTTCGTTTTCGGGGGAATCGGTTAAGCGGTACCCTTCTAAAGAAAGCGGTACATTGGTGGTGTTGTGAAGTTCTATCCAATCGTGCGGTGCATCGGCATTGGATGAACGAGAAACGGCACACACTTCGTTGATGCGAATGCCCGTGTAGCAGTTGGCGCGCAATTGTTCCAAAGTTTCACCGCAGATACCGCTGTTGGTGTTGCCGGGGGTCGGTTTGGCAAACCAAACGAATTTATCACCAAGTTTTCCAAAAGAAATATTTTCTTTGGATTCTCCAATGGTGATGGAATCAATAACCCTTCCTTTACGCCCGCAAAGATAAACGGTATCACCCGAAGAAGATAACCCAAAATTAGCGTGCAAAGGGCGGGTTTCTTTGTTGTTGCCGGTAAGATAAACAACCAACGATTCTCCCGCTTGTAACACCTTGTCGGGAAAATGGAAAGTGGCTGCCTCTTCCAACGAATCGACAGTGCTCAATTTACCAAGGTCAGCAAGAGTGAGTTTGCTCAGATTAACAGCAGAAGAACCGCCGTTGGTAATTTCGACCCAATCGTAAAATGCTCCGTCTTCGTCGGGGAAAGCGGAGTGGTTATTGTTCATTATTTCGCTGATATACACGTGCGATTCCGGCAAGGCTTTTGGGTTTGTCGGGCCAAGGAAAAGGGAACCGACTACCAAAGCCACAACACCGACAACGCAACCTGTCAGCAAGGCTTTCTTTTTTGAGGATGTTTCCATAAATCAACTCTCCGTTATTGTGGGTTGGCATAGCCGGGGGTGGGGTAACGACAGGGCTTATAATCGCCGTTTTGCACATAGGTGACCGATTGGTTTTGCTCGGTGGGATGATACGAAACACCGGAGCAAAAATTGCCGTCCGGAGTGTATAACCCCAAAAAAGCATCGTTATTTCCTAACCGAAAATTAGTGTGGTATTCGCCACCGTTGCTTTTGTTTTTTTTGGAACAAAAAACTACCAAATATTGGTTAGCAGGGAGAACGGTGCCTTGGGGAAATTGCCATTTTGTTACTTCGCTTTTGGAATCGGTAAGGTAATACCCATCCAAAGAAATATCTTTTTGAGAAAAGTTGTGAATTTCGATCCAGTCGCTGTAATCACCGTCTTTATCATACAAAAAAGAGGAATTGCGCGACATATATTCGGTAATTCGCAACCCGTAATCCATATTGACGGACTGGGAACCAAGTTCCATTCCGCTTTCGTTATCGGATTTGGGAGTGGGGGAGGCATACCATACAAAATTTCCGTTTACATTTAGACCATAAGAGACGCCGGCAGGGCTTTGCGGTACGGTGACCGTGTCTAACAAGGTGCCGTGCTTATCGCTAAGGACCAAAGTTTCTCCGGCGGCATTTAAATGAAAAGGCAAAGAAAGGTGTGAGGAGGTGCTTTCACTTTTGTCGGCGTGTAATAGCAGATAACCACCGGCGTCCAAGGTGATGTTGGGGAACATCCATTTGCCGGGTGAATCAGGATCGTCCGACAAAAAACAGCCTTTGAGTGAAACGGAATGAGTTGCGGTGTTATAAAGTTCCACCCAATCGGTGCCGCCGGCAGTTTGCACTTCGTTGATGCGAACAGGGGAAACGTTCGATGCCGCCTTTCGGCTGCATCCTGCACAACAACCAACAATGCAGATAAGCAGACAAAAGCCCAGTGCCATGCGTCGCATAGATCCTCCGCCTTTCTTTTGAATAATTAATATATATAATATCAAATTCTATATTTCAAATCAATAGTTTCCTCAAAATAAAAAGCGCAACAAAAATGCCGTTTTTGCCAACAAAAAATTTTTTTAAAAAAGGACTTGACCTATTGGCAAAAGTGTGGTAAACTGTTTGTACCTCAAAAGGGGTTTATTTTTTTGCGCCGTTTTTTAGCTGCGCAAAAATCCCTGAGGGAGGCTCAAAAAACCCGCAAGGGAACTATCGGAGGTGCCGTTATGAGAGTGAAAATCACATTAGCTTGCAGCGAATGTAAGCAACGCAACTACAACACCATGAAAAACAAAAAGAATGACCCTGACAGACTGGAAATGAACAAATACTGTCGTTTCTGCCGCAAACATACTCTGCACAAAGAAACCAAATAATTCGGAGAGGAGAACAGTTATGCTATTTTGGGGATTTATCTTAGCCGTAGCCTCACTGTTAACAGTGCTCGTTACGTTCCTCAGCAGCTTGAACATCTTTTCCGACATTGGTGCTTTGGGTATGGGTGCATGGGTTTCGCGCTTTTTTGCGCCTGAGTTCCTGACCGGCAAAAAGATTTCGTTTCTTATTGCCGTGGTGCTGTTGGTGGTTGGCGTTATTATGTTTTTCGTCGGTCGTGCCCGCGCGGCAAAGAACGGTGAAAACGATGCCAAAACCGAAAAGAGCGTGAAGTTCCTTCGCGACTTAAAAGGTGAGTTCAAAAAAATTACGTGGCCGACTTTCCCGAGTGTTGTACGCAACACCGGTGTCACGTTGGCTTTGTGCGCTGTTTTTGGTCTCATCATTTGTCTGATCGATCTTGGCTTGGGTCAGTTGATCAAACTGTTACTCACATTAGGCTGATAAGGAGGGAAATCCATGGCTGATGAAGCAAAGTGGTATGTGGTACATACCTATTCCGGCTATGAGAATAAGGTGGCAACCAACCTTGAAAAGATTGTGGAAAACCGCAAACTTCAAGATTGGATTCACGAGATTTCCATCCCGACGGAAACAGTCACCGAAATTAAAGACGGTCAGAAAAAAGAAGTCGAGCGCAAAGTTTTTCCCGGCTACGTGCTGGTAAAGATGGTTATGAGCGACGAATCTTGGTATGTGGTGCGCAACACGCGCGGCTGTACCGGTTTTGTCGGTCCTAACGGAAAACCCACCCCGCTTACAGAAGCGGAAGTTGCCGCTTTGGGTGTGGAAAAACATTCTGTCGAAATCAATTATGCGGTGGGCGATATGGTTACCATCGTAGACGGTCCTTTGGAGAACTTCTCCGGCCGTGTGGATGAAATCGACAGAGAAAAGAACAAAGTCCGCGTTACGGTTTCCATGTTCGGCAGAGAAACTTCTGTGGAACTGGAACTGGATCAAGCGGAACTCATGGAATAAACGTAGGCGTTGTTCCATCACAAACAATGAGGTTCTGGGCGAACGCCCTTTCCTGTGCGTCGGACACTTTTCCGACTGTGGGAGGTGCAGCGGCGAGCAGTTGCCGATATGCGCCGCCTTACCACAATTTTTGGAGGTGCAAGAAAAATGGCTCAAAAGATTACCGGGTACATTAAACTGCAAATTCCGGCGGGTAAAGCAACGCCGGCACCCCCTGTTGGTCCTGCGCTTGGTCAACACGGTGTGAACATTATGGCTTTTACAAAAGAATTTAACGAGCGCACCAAGAACGATGCCGGCTTGATCATCCCTGTGGTGATTACCGTTTACGCCGACCGTTCCTTTACTTTCATCACTAAAACCCCTCCGGCAGCTGTCTTGATCAAGAAAGCTTGCGGCATTGAAACCGCTTCGGGTGTTCCGAACAAGACCAAAGTTGCCAAGATTACCAAGGAACAAGTGAAGAAAATTGCTGAAACCAAAATGCCCGACTTGAACGCTGCCAGCATCGAATCCGCCATGAGCATGGTGGCCGGTACCGCGCGTAGCATGGGTATTGAAGTTGTCGATTAATTTCGATATGTTCCGGGTGGGAGGAACCACTAACTATTCCGATTTACCACTCATGCCAACCGCAGCAAATGCTGTGTGGATGGTAACAATTAGGGAGGAAAAACCAAATGAAACATGGTAAAAAATATGTCGATAGCGTAAAGCTTATCGACCGTAACGCACAATATGATGTCAATGAAGCGTTAGACATCGCCGTTAAAACCGGCAAAGCCAAATTTGATGAAACGGTTGAAGTTCACGTCAAATTAGGTGTTGACAGCCGTCACGCTGACCAACAAGTCCGCGGCGCTGTTGTGTTGCCTCACGGTACAGGTAAAAACCTGCGCGTGTTGGTATTTGCAAAAGAAGATAAACATCAAGCCGCTTTGGATGCCGGTGCTGATTTTGTCGGTGCTGACGAATTGGTTGCCAAAATCAACGGCGGTTGGATGGATTTCGACGTCGTGATCGCCAGCCCCGACATGATGGGCTTGGTTGGTCGTTTGGGTAAGGTGCTTGGTCCTCGTGGCTTGATGCCGACCCCCAAAGCAGGTACGGTTACCCCCGACGTTGCTAAAGCTGTTACCGAAGCAAAAGCCGGTAAAATTGAATATCGTTTGGACAAAACCAACATTATTCACTGCCCCATTGGTAAGGTTTCCTTTGGCGTGGAAAAATTGCAAGAAAACTTTGACGCTTTGCTTGGCGCCATTGTTCGTGCAAAACCCGCTGCTGCCAAAGGTCAATACATCCGCTCTTGCGTGGTAGCTTCCACCATGGGCCCCGGTGTGAAAATTAACCCTGCCAAAGTTGGCGGCTGATAAAAAGTTCTTGCTTTTTATCAAAACATCTGTTATAATAACGATTGCTGTTCTTCCACAGACAGCGGGTGTGCCGTTTGGTACTTAAAAATCGCCCGCCGAGGTTGCAACGGTAATGCGCCGGCACTTATGCCGCAGTCGTGTTATCACCACCCTTTCTGTCTGTAAAGACCGAAAGGGTGTTTTTTTAGGGAAAACGGCATGTTATATAGGCTGGCGAGAGTCGGACTCTTTGCGGTTTCGCTCGCCGCCTTTACCCGCGCGGGTTTGTGTTCGTTTTTGCAAGGCGACAGCCTTGCGGCAAACTCGCACTTCCCCGCACAAAAAATTCGGCGGCAGAAACTCTGCCGACCTGCAAAAGCAAAAATTTTTGTGTGAGAGGAAGCCGAAAAACGAAGGAATACTAACGTATTTCAAGTTTTGAGGCAAACTATCACCGGAAATTTTCTT
>JAZROQ010000014.1:0-7737 GCA_045648765.1 Acutalibacteraceae bacterium | reverse complement strand
GTTGTTCCTCTTTTCTTTAAATGCTATACATGCAAATATTGTTGATTTTGCAATACTGTGCTAATTCTTTGCTAAAATCGCCGTAAGCGACCATCCAGTGATGCCCAATACCGTTTTGCATAATTTCGCGATTGATTTGAGAAACCGGTTTGTCGAACTTGATTTTAACAGGATTACCGGGGAATTCCATGCCGCACGGTACGGCTTCACCTACCATGTATGACAAACGTAAGTCTTCACCGTGACCGCAAATGTTTACTGCAGTGACGGTGCCGGGTTTGACCAAGAACTTGGTGCAAACGCCGGTTTCTGCCAAACGAACAGGTGCCAGTTCGACATCGCCTTCGGCAATGGAAAAACCGGAAGAACCGCAGTGGGCAAACAAGATGGTGTTGGCAGTATCGTCAATGTACAGTAGGTCGGTGTTGTTGATAGGTTTACCGCTTAACTCATACATCATTTTCATGGTCAGCGCATTAGTGACATCGCCTTCACAAGAACCGACGATGCCTTCTTCTGCCAAAAGGGAATAACCCAAACAGATTTTTCCCATATAAGTGGTATAGCATTTCACAGACAATGCTTCCAGCTCATATTCTTTGGCCAAATCTTTTAGTGCTTTATAATACTTGATAGATTCAAGCATGGATTCTTTGGAAGACGAACATTTGCAAGGTTTTAACACGTCGCGTTTTTCTTCCAGCAACTTTTCGGCTTCGGCGTCGGAAAGTTCGGCAACTTTTTGCGTCATTTCTTTTTCGTCCAAGTTAACAACACGAGCACCTAATTTTTTCTTGATTGCAAATTCGTCGTAGGCGATTTCTGTCATGCCCTTTACGCGACCGCCAATAGCACCGACACGTGTTTTGTTCATGCAATTTTTAAGGGCATAGGCGGTGGCAATGGTTTTAACTTCTTTGGTACAGGCAATATCGTCTGCATCGCCATAAACAAACTCGCACGTTTTGCCGATATCTCTGAATACGGCACCAATTTGATGCGCACAGCAAAGTGAGCCTGTATCAAAGGCAGGGTAAGCTCGCAAAATAATGGGCATATCTACATAAGAAAGCAAATCTAGCAAGTGATGGTCTTCGCTCCACGTAGCGATGCAGATTAACAAAACATCGGCGGTGGAGGTTTTTAATTTTTCTGCTGCACAACGAACCGTTTCCAAATCGTGCATTACCACGCCGGTGTTTTCACAGGCAATTCCTTGTGCTTCTAATGTTTTTGCGGTTTGATTCAGCAGGGGCATCGCTTCGTTGTATCCCACTTCAAAGGGATGCGCCAATGCTACCGCAGCCACGTTAATTTCCATAAAAACTTCTTTATTTTTCTTTGTTAACTTTCCAATATTCTGTGTGGGTTGCAAACTCCCCACATGGAATATCGTAAATGGGGGATAAACTTTCAATTTCTACCATATGATCGCACATAAACGTTTCAAACGAAACATCACCATCCGGGTAAAGTTCATTTGCAAATATGGGGAACGATTTTTCAAAAACAACACCTTTGTTGGTGTAGGTAATCGGTCCTGCAGGATGCGAAACACCGATTTTATATTTATTGGGCGCTGCTGAATGATGTAACACGATATGGTCAGCGTGATATTCGGCGCGGGAATCGCCAAGATCAGTGTAAAACCACGATGTTATTTTGTGGATCGGGGAATAGGAAAACTCTTTTTGCGGCAGCGGAATATATTCGGTGCCGTTTGCAGCAAGCGATGTGATCGACCATACCGAGCAACGTTTTGTCTGCGTTCCTACGTTTTTTATGGTATGAGTAATTTGCAATTCATTGTCGGATAAAAAAGTTAGTTTTATACTTTTTTTCACGTTTAACCAAGGGTCAATCGATTGATGCAAAACGATGCTGTTTTCCAGCAATTCGTAGGTGATATCCTGATTGTCGGGATAATACGATTCCTCACCCTCGGGAGCCACCCACAACCGATGACCACCACGCACTCTCCAGCCCTGTTCAGTTGTCAGGTCGGTCATGTTGGTTGGTTGTTCAAAAAACAAGTTTTCGCTTCCGTCGTAGGAGAGATAGGCAATGCGGATTCCGAATTTCAATGGAATCCCAACCGTTAGTTTGCCTCTCTGCGCAAATAAAGTTTCCCCAAAAATTGAGTGTTCTTTAGTATATGTTTTCATATCTTACGGTAATACACGGTAGGGAACAACGCGGAACGCGTCGTTTGCCATACAGAACCCTTCAGCGTATTGCACACCGCATTGAATGCCTCTGAACCGCGCCATTACTTCGGTGTTTTCAAAAAAATCTTTGCCGGCAAGCGTGTCTTTGTAGTTATCTTGCATCCAGCTAATTTGACTTTGATGTTCATAGCACATAGTTTTTTTGATGTCGATATAATCGGAAATGTCCACAAATTCCGTAGGAACAAATCCTAAACCGTTGAGCGGTTCAAAATAGGCGATGATCGGAATTTTATCATACGGCTTGTTTTTGGTTTGGATTTTGGCAATCGGAATCATTACCGGAATATCGTTTATGATTTTGCTGGTGAGCATATGATCGGGATTATAGTCGTGTGGACTGTGCGTTAAAATGACATCGGCTTTGCAATAACGAACCAAATCAATAAAGGCAATTCGTGCGGCTTTGTCTTCAAAGAACATTTCATCGTCATAATCCAAGCAAACGTATTCTGCACCAATATGTGCTGCTGCACGACGAGCTTCTTCTTTGCGGATGGCGGCAATTTCTTCCATGGGTAGGGTGGCAGAACCAATATTACCGTTGGTGGCGGTTGCGGTAAACACTTTGTGTCCTAATTTTGCATATTTTGCAAGAGTACCCCCGCAAGAATTTTCAACATCGTCGGGGTGAGCGCCAATAGCTAAAATGTTCATAAAAAACCTCCGTTTAGCAATACGAGCCATAGCAGAAGATAAATGTCTATATTCCGCTATGGCTCGTATGAGTTACAAATTCAGTTTTAGAGGATTAGCCTTTTTTCCATCTTTGGATAACGCAAGTCACGCGTCCGCCTTCTTCGTTGATGATTTCATAATCACCAAAAGTTGCCGGAATAACCAATGTTTGGAACTTGTCACACACAGCAAACAATTCGGGGTTGGCTTTGGAACGAACAGTAACTTTCGAACCAACCGTCAAGGTGAACATGTGCATAAATTTACCTTCGGTCGAATATTCACCGCGTTTTTCAAAATGAATGCGTTCCACGTGGTACGGCATTACCGAGTGGCTCTTATAACGGTCAATGAAATATTCTTTGGTCCATTTCACAACGGTGGGGGTGGACAAAAGATTGTCTTTAACCCAAGAAGCACGTCTGGTTTTTTCCATGTTACGTCCATGTTCAAGGTGCATTTTAAGCGGTTTGCCGGTCATGGTTTTGGCATCGTCATCCCAAGACGGTCTGGCAAAGTCATATTCAAAGAACGAATATTCGGTACCGTTGATACTCGGGTTGGTATCCATTTCCAAAACCATTTGGTTACCACCGTGACCATGCATGGTTCCGGGGGGGATTAAGTAAAGGTCGCCTTCTTTACTGCTCCAGTTGGCAATAAAGTCTTTCCAATTTTCAATCGGAGTAATGTTGTTGGATTCCTCGCAGAGGCGTTCCCATTCTTCGATATCGGCATCGTCGTGGAAGCCCATCCAGGTGTTAGCACCTTCGTATGCTTCGGCGATGTAGTAGGTTTCATAGCGGCCCAGAGGCTCGTCAAAGTGATCAGCAACGTATTTGCTGCTCGGGTGAATGTGCATCGGCATGGAAATTCTTTCAGCCGGTTGGGGAGTGGGATGCCAACCGTCATCCAACCAAATATCCAACGGGAACAAACCGGGATATTGTTTGTTGATGAGAGAACCAACCAATTCTTCACCGTATTGCATAGCGTTGAGCATCGGCATCGAAATGCTTCTTTCACCGCCAAAGTCAATCAAAATACGAAGTTCGGGACCGGCAATCTTGTTCCAAGCGTTGTTAGCAAGACCTTCTACTTGGTAGTCCATATCGTGATATCTGTACGCACCCCAAGGACCGGGACTGAAAATTTTCACTTCGTGGATCGGATATTTTACCAACGTGGACATGATTTCGTTGTAGGCTTCTACGGGGACTAAAACAAGGTCACCTTCGAAATAGTTTTCAACGTAAAAATCCATGGCGTCATACATGTAATCTTTTTGGCGCTTTAACATGTAGTAGTCGGAATAGTTATATTCTTTCCAGTTGTAGCCTTTGGTGGGCTCGGTGCAACCGAAAGTGGGGAGTTCACCATTCCACATATCCCATTGTACTTTTTGGTGAGTGTTGTCCACATAGCATTTGATATCTAAAACATCTTCAAAAGCTTTGATAGAAGCACCCATGCCGTAGATGATGGTAATAACATCCTTATCAGCCAATTTTGCTTTGGCGGCGGTAATGGCGTCGGCGTTCATAATATCTTCGATCACACCGAATTTGTTCACTTTACCAAAACCGGGATCATCCGTTACATACGGCTGATTGTAGGCGATAATTTCCTCGCGGGTTTTATACAGTTCAACAGCGTTAAAAGCATTGACTTTCAAGCCTTTTGCTTGAAGTTTGGCGCTAAGAGCATTAGCGATTTTTTCAAAATCAATACCATACCATCCATCAATAGCAATGCTTTTTCCTGCCGTGGCAAGGGAGGCAAGTTTTTCGATAACTTTTTCCCAACCGAAAACGACAGAATCTTTGTTTTTTGCAGAAATAACGATTCTGTTATCTGCGTTTTTGATAGACTCATATACCGGCATAAGTCATCCTCCTAAAAAATTTGTAATTTGCTTTGTGATTGGTTTTTTAAAAGCTATAAATCACATATCCTAATTATACTAAATCGTTTTAGAAATGTCAAGACGCTTAAATCAATATTTTTCTATCTTTTTTTACAGAAAAATAGACTAAAATACAATATAAAACGATTCGAAATACAATGTTCTTTAATACATATATATTTATAATTGTCTTATTAGGGGTGTTTAGATGTGAAAAAAATTACCGTAAAAGAAATTGCTCAGATGGCCGGTGTTTCCGTAACAACGGTTTCTTTTGTCCTTAATAACAAACCGGGTGTCAGTGACGTGGTTCGCCAAAGAGTGCAAGAGATTATCGACGAAAATCACTTTAAGCCAAATCTGAATTCCAAAAAACTGCTAAAAAATAAGAGCTACAATATTTGTTTGCTCATTAATAGCTATTCCTCTCCGTTTAACGATTTGTTCTATTTTGATATTGCCAGAGGAATACTCAACCAATGTTCGCAGTATGGGTACAATTTAATTATGAGCAAATATCCTAACGATACCGAGGATTTGCCGGATATTGTTTATTCCGGTGATGTTGACGGCATGATTTTTTTGCAAGATATTAGTTCTTCGGTTCTTCAAAAGGTTACGGAAATTGACATTCCTTTTGTGGTTGTCGACGCCCTTAAAGTCATGGATGGTGTTACATCTATCAACCCCGATTACAGCAGCGCAGCCTATGATGCAACCAGTTATCTGATTGATCAAGGCCATCGGGATATCGTTCTCATTGCCAACAAAGAGGTTGATTCTTTCTTTGCGCAAATTTATCAAGGTTTCCAAAAAGCAATGACGGATAATGGTTTGTCACTTTGCAAAAACCAACTCAGCATATCGGTTTCGGGCGAGGAAGCGGCTAGCCGTACGGTTAAAACATTGCTCACCAACCAAAACCGTCCTTCGGCATTGTTGTGCGCAACCGATATTCTGGCTATTGGTGCCATTCAAGGTGCCAAAAATGCACGTTTGTCAGTTCCCGATGATGTTTCGGTTGTCGGTATCGACGATATTTTCCTTTCGCGTTATATTGAACCAAAACTCACAACCGTCAGTGTCAACAAAGAAGAAATGGGCGTTTACGCCATGGATTTGTTGTATAAGAAATTAAAAGGAAAAACGCCTGAAAGCATTTTATTACCGATGAATTTGGTGGTACGCGATTCGGTAGAAAAAATATGAATTTCCGTGTTAAAAAAGGTCGCAATGCGGCCTTTTTTTATTGCCTTTGTGAGGAATATATGCTATAATCGTTCAAAATGAAATTGAAAACACGTGGGTGCCTTTTTATGTTAAAAAAACTCTTTGCGCCGACCGATATGACGGTTGGTTCTGTTTGGAAAAGTATTGTGATGTTTACATTGCCGATGCTCATCGGCAATATTGCACAGCAGTTTTATAGTACGGTAGATACCATTGTTGTCGGTCAATATGCCTCAAACGGTGATAATGCGATTGCGGCAGTGGGAAGTGCTTTACCCATCTTAAACATGTTGCTTGTTTTGTTTATCGGCATTTCCGCCGGTGCCAGTGTGATGGTGGCACAGTATTTTGGCGGTCAAAAACGCGAAGAACTGTCCTACACGGTTGGTAACTGTATTACGGTTACGGCTATTGCTTGTGTTGGCTTGATTGTTGTTGCGGCGCCATTGATTCGTCCCGTACTGGTCGTACTTAACACTCCGGCAGCCATCTTGGACGGCTGTTATAATTACCTAATGATTTCGTTGGTAGGAATGGCAGGTATGGCATATTACAATATACTCAGTGGTATATTGCGCGGTCTTGGCGATTCGGTATCTGCTTTGCTGTATTTGTTGGTGGCTACGGGCATTAACATTGTGTTGGATCTGTATTTTGTTATTGTACTGCATTTGGATGTTGCCGGTGTGGCGCTTGCAACTGTCATTGCGCAGATGATTTCTTCGGTCCTTTGTCTTATTAAATTGGCGCGTATGCGCGAACTGTTCGACTTTGGTTGGCGGTATATGAAACCGACTTCTCAATACGTTAAAACGCTTATCAAGCTGGGGCTGCCTTCCGGTGCCACTCAGGCCATTTTTTCTTCTGCTATGATCGTTGTGCAGTCGCTTACCAATTGTTTTGGCGAACAATTTATTGCCGGAAACGTTGTGATCATGCGCGTGGATGGTTTTGCGATGATGCCTAACTTTTCGTTTGGTACGGCGCTTACTACTTTTGCCGGTCAAAACGTAGGGGCATGTAAATATGACCGCGTATCCAAAGGAGCGCTTCAAGGAACGCTGTTGGCTGTTGGTTGTTCCACGGTGATTACTGCCGCCATTTTGTTGTTTGGAAAACCGCTGATGAGTGTTTTTACGGATACGGTGGATTTGGTGAACATGAGTTACTATCTCATGAAAATTCTTGCAGTAGGATACATCGCCGTTGCTGTTACACAAAGCCTTTCCGGTATCATGCGCGGCGCAGGGGATACCATGACACCCATGTGGATATCTTTGATTACGACGGTAGCTATTCGTATCCCGCTGGCTTATGGTATTTCTTTTCTAACACGAACCGCCGAACTGCCTTTTGGTCGCAGTGAATGTATCCAAATATCGTTGCTGTGTTCGTGGATTCTTGGCGCCGTGCTGACAGTTATTTTCTATCGTTTTGGCAAGTGGAAAAACAAAAGAATATAATCATATTGCAAATTGAATTAAAAAAATCAGTTCTCTTGCGGGAACGGATTTTTTATTTGGGTAGTTTGAACTTAATAGCACGAATAAAATATGCCTGAAAACAGAGAATTTTCTTACATTTGTTTAAATTTATTGTAAGTTATACAATTTACACAATTTTCATCATATTTTTTAAAACTTCTAAAAATACCATTATCCAACCCCTCATCACCAAGAGGATTTCCCTTGAGAA
>JAZROQ010000013.1:0-31118 GCA_045648765.1 Acutalibacteraceae bacterium | reverse complement strand
CCTGCGGCCGTGTGCGCAATCGAAACCGGGCAAATCGGTTGCACTTCTTTGACAAATTCTTCGGCGCCGTTACATTCGGGGGCAATATCCACCACTTTAATAACACCGCCGCAGTCGTTGTATAACCGCAAAAATTCCTCTTTGTCGGGGTTGCGCACGTAAGCGCCGTTTTGCGCGCCTTTTTTGGACATCGCAATGTACGGACCTTCCATGTTCACGCCGTGAATATAAGCGCCGCCCACCGTTTGTTTGCACGCAGCAACGTTTGCGAAAATTTTGCCGAGTTCTTCTGCCGAAAGCGTCATCGAAGTCGGGCAAAACGAGGTAACACCGCGGCGCACCAAACATTGCGACATGGCTTCCAAAGCATCGGGTGTAGCTTCGCCTGTGTCGCGACCTGCACAACCGTGAATGTGCATATCAATAAGTCCCGGCAACACGGTATATCCCGCAAGGTCCAGCACTTCGTCAGCACAAGCCGTTTCGTCAATAGCCGCGATTTTTTCGCCGTTTATCGTAATGTTTTGTTTGACAAGTTCAAACTCCTCATTAAAGATTTTTGCATTTTTCAATAACATTTTCTTATTTTCTCCTTTGCTGTAACAACCATTCAATCACGTCAGAGGTTTGGTAAGCGGGTTTCCACGAACCGTGGTCCACACCGGGGTACACGGTAAGCGTGGCGTTACCGCCAATCATTTTCACCGTTTCGACCATGGTTTCGGAATACACGGGCGGTACCACCGTATCCGCGCCGCCGTGGAACGCGCGAATGGGCAGTTTGTTCAACACGCCCACGCGCCACGAAAGTCCGCCGCCGCAAATGGGTGCGGCAGCCGAAAACATTTCGGGGTAGGTGCAAATCATATCCCACACGCCAAAACCGCCCATGCTGTAACCGGTAATGCTGATACGGTCACGGTCAACGTGGTATTCTTCGGCAATTTGGTCAATCAATTCTTTAAGCGGCAACACCAAATGGTTCCAAACAAGACCTTCGGGACATTGGGGCGAAAGCGTAATCGCGCGAATGCCTTTGTATTCGTCTTCTTCGCCAAAAATTTGCGAAATAGTAACCACCGTGTTCAAAATTTCGGGATCTTCACCGCGTTCGCCCGCACCGTGTAAAAACACCAATAACGGCAAATTTTCTTTTTCGAAATCCGCATCTTTGGGCGCTGTCAAAATATACGACATTGCGGGGAAATTACTGTTCGAAACAAATTTTTTCTTGTGTTGCATTGCTCATTCTCCTCTTTTTTGCAAAACTAACCATTCAATCACGTCCGACGTACGGTAAGCGGGTATCCACGAAGAATGGTCCACGCCCGGGTAAACCGTCAGCGAAATATTGCCACCAATTTTCTTCACCGCATCCACCATCTGTTCGGAATAGCTAAGCGGTACCACCGTGTCGGCATCGCCGTGGAACACACGAATGGGTAACGTTTTGAGTACCCCCGCGCGCCACGAAAGACCGCCACCGCAAATGGGTGCTGCCGCCGAAAACAGTTTCGGGTACGTGCAAATTACATCCCACGTGCCAAAACCGCCCATGCTAAAACCCGTAATGCTCACGCGGTCACGGTCGATGGGATATTCTTCCAAAATATGGTCAATCAGTTCCTTAACCGGAAACACCAAGTGATTCCACACCGCGCCGCTCGGACATTGGGGCGAAAGCGTAATCGCGCGTACCCCGTTAAAGGTGGAAGCTTCACCAAACAGCAGCGGCATTCCCACCACTTCTTCCAGCAAATCCAAATCTTCTCCGCGCGCCGCCGCACCGTGCAAAAACACAATCAGCGGCAGTTTTTCGTCTTTTATGTCATCGGGCACCGTCACAATATACGAAAGCGAAGGAAAACACCCTGTCGGCGAAAATTGTTTTCGAAGTTTCATGCGTTATTCTCCTTCGGTCGTGACCGTTTCGGTCTGCACGTTGCTGACGTAAAGCGTCACCGTGTCGCCCACCGTAATGGGTGCGCCTGCGGCGGGAACACTGCGTTCCACCAAGCCCTTTTCGTACTCGCTTTTTTGAAGCAACATCGATTGCTCGGCAACCTCATACCCCAACGCTTTCAGGTACAGCCGCGCGTGTTCTTCTTTCCAGCCCGCCAAGTTCGGCATTTTTCCTTGCGCCGAACCCGCACTGATCACCACCGAAATCACACTGCCGCGGTCGGCTTTTTCGTCTGCCGCAGGCGTTTGCGATAAAATGGTGTTCTCGGCCGCGCTGTCACTGTATTCATACCCTTTGATAACCACTTTCATCGAACCGGCAAGTGTTTTTTTCTGCACGGCGCGCACATCTTTACCCACCAAATTTTCCACGGTAAAACGCACGTCTTCCGTTTGTGTTGTGGTTGTCACGTTGACCGAAGTGTTCAGCGAAAGTTGCCCGCTGGTCGTCGGGTTTTCGGGACCTTGCGGCAACGAATTGAGCCCACTCAACACCACCACCATCACAATCACCAACACCACCAAAGCGGCGGCAAAAATCAGCCACAAAGAACGGCGGGTGCTCATGGGTTCGCGCACCGGTTTTTCGGTTTCTTTTTCTTCTTCAATCAACGCCGCCACGGCAGGCGTTGCCGTCAGTTCATCCAACAATTGTTGCATCGTTTTGGTACGCCGTTCGGGGTGAACGCGCAACGCGCGATACAAACTTTCTTTTACGTGTGCGGGAATCGTTTTTGCCACGTCACTCGGCAACAACAATTCTTCGCCTTTTTTGACACGTTGCAACGCATCGGTCGGCACCGTACCGGTCAGCGCAAACAACATCGTCGCGGCTATGCCGTACACGTCGGCTGCGGCAGTGCACTCGGCTTTCTTTTCATATTGTTCGGGCGCGGCATACCCCGCCAAAATATACGGTTTACATTCGGTGTTCACCGTGCGAGTTTCGGGAATGGCAAAGTTTTTAATGCGCAAATTCCCTTCGCTGTCAACCAACACGTTTTTGGGGCTGATGCCAAGGTGCAACACCCCGCACGAATGAATGGTCGACACCGCCGAAAGCAGCGGCAAAAACAAACGGCGCACTTCGTCAAACGGCAAACGTCCGCCTTTTTTTGTCACGTATTTTTCAAGGCTCAAGCCTTCGCAATATTCACTGACGCTGTAAGCGGTGCCGTTTTCTTCAAAAATATCAAACGAAGGCACCACCACCAACACGTCACGCAACCGCGCCACCGCGCGCGCCACGTTCAAAAACTTGGTTTTGTAGGTTTGCAAAGCAATTTCGTGTCCCTCTTCGGGGATAATCACACCGTTTTCACTGCGTTTGCAAATACCGGCGGGGAAAAATTCCCGCACCGTCACCACGCTGTCGTCGGTTTGGTCACACGCGATATACACCGCGCTGTCACCGCCGATTTCCAACACGCGACCAATCAAATACCGGTTGGCAAGCAATGTGCGCACTTGCAAATATTCCGCAGGGTTTACCCCGCCGGCGGGATACCCGCACCGTTCACACGCCGTCGCGCCTTTTTCCAAAGGTTGCATGCAACCCATACATTTTGTAGCCATCATTCTATCATCCTAGCGATTGTTTTAGTTTTAATTGACGAATATCTTTTCCCACGCACACCAAGGGTTGGAACGTCCCTGTCACGCGTGAGGCAATTTGTTCGCCATACCGTTCGGTCAATTCTTTTTGGTTTAAATTGGTGCTGATAATGGTGGGTTTTTCCGCCATCATACGACCGTTGATAATGTTGTATAGCGCCGAGGTGTAAAACGGACTTGCAAATTCCGTGCCCACGTCGTCCAAAATCAGCAAATCACACGCGAGTAACACGTCTTCGGTGCCCGAATCGGAACGCCCGAAATGGTCTTTTTCCATGCGGTGCAAAAGCTGTTGCACCGGTCCGTACACCACCGAATACCCGCGTGAAAGCACCACACCCGCAATGGCAAGTGACAAATGCGTTTTGCCCACACCGGTCGGTCCGCGCAACAACAAACTTTGGTCGCGTCCGTCAAAACCGTTTGCATAGGCTTTGCAATATTCCATCACTTCCCGCATGCGCGCACGCGGCGAAATACCGGTCCGTCCGTCGGGTTGGGCGGAATAATAATCCAGCGATAAATCGTCAAACGATGTCGGGCGCATTGCCGAAAGTTCCGACAATTCCAAACACGATAACTCACGCAATAACTGTTCGTGACAAGCGCACCGTTTGCCGTTCACAAACCCCGTATCTTCGCACACTTTGCAGGTGTATTGCGGTTCAAAATTCCCCGCATCCACGCCGTGGTCTTTGAGCAACATGGCAAGTTCCACTTGCAATGCCAAATTTTCGGTTTTGACTTTTTCGACTTCCTGTTCAATGTTACCCCCGCGCAAAATCGCGGCAACCACCTTGCCGGAAGACTGCGCCATCTTGGCTTCGATTTCGCGAATTTGGGGCAACGTGGCGCACATTTGCTCGTGCAATGCCGCCGCGCGGGTATTTGCCGCACTGCGCCTTGCTTCCAACGTTTCCAGTGCTTTTTGATGAATTTCACGGCTATACATGTGACGGCTCACCTCTTTTTCTTTTTATATACCGGAATATATTGTTCGACCATGTCTTCATATTCCCTGTTTTCTTCGGTTTTGGCGGCACTTTTCTTTTGCCCTTTTTGCACCGCTTGTAATTGGTCTTTCGTGGTGATTTCCTGCATGCGCCAATTGTCCAGCACTTTGTCCATGTATTTGGCTTGGAACGCACCGGTTTTATCCACACAAACCGCATACGCTTCCAAAATCAGCGCATCTTCCACTTGCCATTGGTACACCCATTTTTCGGCCGTGCGGGCGGCAAACGCGCTGGAAATGGGCCGTGTCAGCGAACACAAGGTTTGCACCTTGGCAGCCGCCGCGGCACACCGCTCCAAAAAGCACAAATGCTCTTCGGCGGCAGCCATGGTCATAATCCCTTGGTCTGCCCAATCCAATGCCACTTTTTCAATATACCGCATGGTAAAGCGGTTTTCTTGCGCGGCATATTCCACCACCATCATAATCACAGCGGCGGGCAACCCCGCGGTTTCATACAAATATAACAGCGTTTCCGCATCGCCGTTTGCCAGCGGGCGTCCCAACCGTGTGCTGACCGCATCCAGCAAATACGAAAATTCTTTGTTGGTTTTTTGCCGTTTAATCACTTCGGTCATTTGCGGTTTGACCGCCGCGGGCCGCGCTATGGTTTTTGGCGGCAACACTTCGGACGGTTTTTCCTCTTTTTGAGGTGTCGGTGCAGGGGCTTTTTCGTCGTTTTCGGGCAACAACACACCCGCCGCCACCCAATATTGCAAAGCATCGGCGCAATCGGGAGCCGAAACCCCCACCGCTTTGGCACACGCTTCGGCATCAAACTCGCCGCCGTTGCGGGAAACCCACAACAACACTTTCAGTTGCACCGAACCCGCTAACCGCAAGTGACGGTCGACAATATCTTTGGGCAGCACAAACACCCGTTTTAATTGCGATGCTTTGAACCGATAATCCGCCATGGTTTTCCCTCCTTTTAACGATAGTAGGACAACTTACATTATACACACGATTCGACACAAAAGGCAAGTGCTTTTTTCTTTTTTAATGTTCCGTTAAAAAATTAGTTGCTTTTTGTATAAAAATATGCTATCCTACGAGATGTAGAGTAAAGGAGGTGCTTTAACATGGCTTACAAAATTAACGAATCCTGCATCGCTTGCGGCGCTTGCGCAGAAGGCTGCCCCGTAGAAGCTATTGCAGAAGGCGACGGCGTTTATGTCATCAATGCAGAAACCTGCATCGATTGCGGCGCTTGTGCTGATGTTTGCCCCGTGGGCGCACCCGAGGCTGAATAATCTCACATTCCAAAAAGGATGTCGCGTAGCGACAGCCTTTTGTCTTATAGAGGTATCGTTATGCGTACTGAACGTCTAAACAACGGCAGAACCGTCTTTTGTGATAACGACTGCACCTTTGGTGCCGACGCCGTGTTGCTTTCGGCATTTTCGGCACCGTTTGCCCACGGTCGCAGTTGCGATTTGGGCACCGGCAGCGGCATTATCCCCCTGTTGTGGGAATTGCCGCCCACCGCTATGGTCGACGCCGTCGATTGCGCAGAAAAAGCGGTTGCGCTTTCGAGCGCCGCTGTCAAACAAAATGGGTTGTCCCATCAAATCACCGTTTGGCACCAAAATTGGAAAAACTTGTCTTTGCCTCGCGGTGCTTACGATTGCGTGGTGTGTAACCCGCCCTATTTTGCCAAAAACAGCGGCAAAGTCAGTGCCACGCCCGCACGGCGCTTGGCGCGTCACGAAGAGGAAAACACCTTGCCCGACGTGGTAACCGCCGCCTCTTCTTTGCTCAAAGTCGGCGCTCATTTTTTGTTTTGCCACCGTCCCGAACGGTTAGCAGATGTCGTTCTCACTTTACGCGCGCACGGTTTAGAACCCAAACGTCTGCAATGGGTACACGCGCGGCGCGATACCGCCCCGTTTTTGTTTTTGTGCGATGCCGTCAAAGGCGGCAAACCGTCACTCAATGTTTTACCGCCACTATTTATCGAGGAGTGTGATACAAAATGTCCGGCACCTTAACACTGGTGGGAACCCCCATCGGCAACCTTTCCGACTTTTCGCCCCGCGCCGTTCAAGCGCTGGAAAATTGCGACTTCATTGCCGCCGAAGACACCCGCGTGTCACTTACCTTGCTCAACCATTTCGGCATTCGCAAACCGCTAATCAGTTATTTCGAGCATAACAAACGCGAACGCGGCGAACAAATCTGCCAAAAATTAGAACAAGGCGAAAACGCCGTGCTGGTCACCGATGCGGGCATGCCTGCCATTTCCGACCCCGGCGAAGATTTGGTGGCTTTGTGCCATCAACGCGGGATCCCTGTCAGCGTGATTCCCGGTCCGTGCGCGGGCATTGCGGCACTTGCCGTTTCGGGGTTGCCCACAGGGCGCTTCACGTTCGAAGGGTTTTTAAGCGTCAACCGCCGTTCCCGCCGCGAACATCTGGACTCTTTGGTAAACGAGCAGCGCACCATGGTGTTCTATGAAGCCCCGCACAAACTGCTTTCCACCTTGGAAGATATGCTCACGGCGTGGGGTGACCGCCGTTTGTGCCTTGCCAGAGAACTCACCAAACTGCACGAAGAAATCAAACTCACCACCCTTGCCGCCGCTGTCGACCACTACCGCGAAAACCCGCCGCGCGGCGAATTTGTGTTGGTAATAAACGGCGCCGAAGCCCAAAAACCGCAAACCTTCACCTTGGACGAAGCCGTAAAAACGGCGCAATCCCTCATCGAAGAAGGCTTTTCCGCCTCCGACGCTTCCAAAAAAGCGGCGGCGCAAACAGGGCTCAAAAAAGGCGATATTTATCGCGCACTCATGCAAAAGGAGTAACTGCTATGTTTGGAAATTTCAATCTTGGCACCGTGGTACTCATTGTTCTTGCCATTATCATTTATTTTTACTTGCAACGGTTAGAAAAAAAAGAAAAGAGCGGCAAAACTGCCACTCTTTACGAACGCTATAAAACGCTCACACCCGAAATGCTGTCGGCTTTGCCGAACGAAGAACTCGTGCGCGCCGTGGTTGCCAACTTGCTTGCCCGCGGCACCGATTTATACAAAGAAACTGCCGTGCTTTCGCACGGTCGCACCGCCGTTTACAGCGTGTGGCTGTTCTGCAACGAAATTGCCGCTGCCGATTTCGAAAAACTGTCCGCCACTTCGCGCCGCTTTGCCGATGTGGCAACCGACGGCTTTTTGTTGCTCGGCGCCGAACAATGCGCCGCGGCGCTCACGGCACTGACCACCGCCTTTGCCGAAAACGACCTCACCGCCGACCTGTCGGCGGCCTTGCGCGACGCTATCGCCGCCGAAACCCCGCTCGAAAGCGCCGCCGCCTACATTCGCGAAAACATTGCCGAGTTTTGTGATTTATAACGCCACGTAGAGCAACGCCAACAACAATTCGGGCGGCGCGCCGTTTTGCCACAACACCACAGCGAGCAAAATCAGCAATGTCCGTTCCGAATCCCCCAAAATCCACGAAAGCGTACCGCCGCCTTTGTCTGCCTTTTTCGGCACACAAGGCGGTTTTTCTTTTGGCGGCTCGGCGCACACGGTCGGCGCGTCAAGAATCGGCTCTTCTTCCCAAAACGTCACCGTTTCTTCGCATGGCGGCACCGTCGGTCGCGGCGGTTGCGGTGTCAGCACCGTCCCGCGATGAATTTTCACAGGATGTTCGCGCACCAGTCGGCGGGAATGTTCTTCCATTTGCCGCACCCGCTGTGCGGCTTCGCGTTGTAATTGTATCACCGATGGGTTGTTCACCGTTTATAACCCTCCTTTTTGCTGTAACAACGGTAACAGTTTTAATAACTTCATCATTTTCATGGAATCGTTCAACCGTTTTTCGCGCTCACCGTGCAAATACGGGCGCAACGCGTTTAACAGCACCGTGTTTTGGTCCTCTTGCCCCAATTGCGAAATCAGCGGCGCCAATTTCAAAAGCCCCGACAAATCCCCCAACTCGTTGGCAGGAGGCGGTGGCGGTTCTTCTTTTTCGGGCGGTGCTTCGGGCGAAACCCCAAACGCCGCCATGGCCCCTTGCAGTTTTTCCATGGCATCGGGTGAACTCAAAAACGCGTTTAGCTTTTCTGCCAAATCATCCGCCATGCTTGCCTCCCCCCAACTGTTTGAGCAACGCCGCCACTTGTGGCGACTGCAAAAATTGCTCGATTTGTGCGGGATTCCCCACCAAATCCGTCACTTTTTTCACGTTGTCGGCGCCCATTTTGTCTTTAACGGCTTCCAATCCGCCGTTTTGCACCGTTTGTGCCAGCTTTTCGGGCGTTGTTCCCAACCGTTTGGCGGCAAATTGTAACAAAGCGTTCAGTTGTTCCGGTGTCACTCCACTCATATTCCAAAACCTCCCTTGTTGTCCTAATACAGTGTATGCACCGCCAAACGGAAAGGTGACACACTATTTCAAAAACCGAAAAATCACCTTCTGTTTTTTAACGGCATACTCCAACGCTATTTTAGTCCCGCTCTTACGACCCGCAGGAAAACACATCTCCTGACAATACACCACACAAAATTTGCTGTTATCTATCATTTCGCAGTTTCGTTTAACGTAAACCGCCTTACCCGCCCCGATATTTTTTTCGGGGTAATACGTTTCCTCATAATCTTTCAGTAAATATGCCTTGTAACTGTCACTGATAACAGGATATTCCGCTCTTACATAAATTCTCCTTATGTGGGGGAATTGTTCTTTTATTTCGCTCACCAACGTATGACACAAACTGTTAAAACGGCTCTTGCTACCAAAAAGAAAAACCTCAACCTTTTCGTTCACAATCAAATTCACGATGGTATCATATACTTCTTTTTTCAGTTTTTCTGTCTCAACAATTTCTCGATGCCCAAAAAAGCAACATGTTTTTTGTATCATATCCATCACCCCAAAGAAACTTTACCATATATGGTCTAAAAAGTCCATATATGGTCGTTTCTGTTCTTTAAAAAAGCATACACTAATGGTGAAATCTTTTTTAAAGGGTGGTATGCATGGATACAAGAACAGCCATAGCCAATCGATTGTTAGAGTTGTGCGAGGAAAAAAGATTATCCGTCAATGCGTTGGCAAGGACCTCTGCCGTTCCTCCCTCTACTTTAAAAAACATCATAAACGGCGGCAGTAAAAACGCCGGTGTTGTTACGCTTAAAAAATTGTGTGATGGGCTGGAAATTTCCCTTTACGATTTTTTCAACACCGAAACGTTTAAAACTCTCCAACAAGAAATACGGTAAATTTTACGGGCGGCGGGCGAATGTTGCATTCGTCCGCTTTTGTTGTAGGAAAAACCACCAGCAGTGCTGGTGGTACAATCAAGCTTTAGCTATGGGGAATTCCGCCACAGCGGTGGCCCCCTTGTGTAAAGGGGGCTCCGCCGTAGGCGGTGGGGGATTGTGTTGTGCGTCGCCTAACAAACCCTCCGACCTCGTCGGCCACCTCCCTTTACAAGGGAGGCTTTGTTCGGTTTTGGGCTTGTCATGCTTCTTTTTGTTTTTTCGTGCTTTTTCTTGACACGCGCCCCATACTTGGTTTATAATTTCGACATACCTCGCAATTATATAAATAAAAGTTTAAGAGGAGAGGAAAAACTATGAACAAAAAACTCATCGGCAAAATCGTAGCCGTTGCAGTGCTTTTGGTAGCGTTCGTGGTACTCGCTGTGTTGCTTCCCGGTCAACATAACTTAAAATGCGGCGAATGCGACGGTACCGGCATGGTCGACGCTGCGGTTTGCGAAGTCTGCGAAGGCAGCGGTGTCGGCGACGAAGTCGCAGACAGCAACTATTACAGCACCGTAATGGCGCTGGCACCTCCGGTCATTGCCATTGTATTGGCACTGATTACCAAAGAGGTTTACAGTTCGCTGTTTATCGGTGTGTTGGCAGGTGCTTTGCTGTACTCCAACTTCAACATCATTGGCGCGGTCGATGCCATTGTCAACGACGGCTTCATTGCCAACGTGGGCGATAGTTGGAACGCCGGTATCTTAATTTTCTTGGTACTGCTCGGCATTATGGTCGCGTTGGTCAATGCGGCAGGCGGCTCGGCAGCGTTTGGTCGTTGGGCAAAAACCCACGTCAAAACCCGCACCGGCGCGCAACTTGCCACTTTTGCTCTCGGTGTTCTCATTTTCATCGACGACTATTTCAACTGCCTCACCGTGGGCAGCGTTATGCGCCCTGTCACCGACAGCCATAACATTTCCCGCGCCAAATTCTCCTACATCATCGACGCCACGGCGGCTCCCATCTGCATGATCGCCCCCATCTCTTCGTGGGCGGCAGCCGTCACCAGCGTGGTGGGCGAAGAAAACGGCCTCACCTACTTCATCCGTGCTATCCCCTACAACTTCTATTCCTTGCTCACCATCGTTATGGTGATTGCCATCGCTGTCATGAAGTTCGATTACGGCCCGATGCGCCGTTACGAACTCAACGCCATCGGCGGTGACATCTTCTCCGACAACGACGGCGTCGAAAGTGTTGACGAAGAAGTTTCCGCAAAAGGCAAAGTGGTCGACCTTATCTTCCCGGTGTTGATGCTGATTGTCGCTTGCGTTATCGGCATGATCTACACCGGCGGCTTCTTCACCGCCGACAGCGGCGCACAATGGAACCTCGCCACCGCGTTTGCCAACTCCGATGCTTCGGCAGGTTTGTCGTGGGGTGCCTTGATTGCGACGATTCTCACCATTCTCTATTTGGTGGCTCGCCGCGTCATCTCCTTTAAAACCGCTATGAACGCTATTCCCAAAGGCTTCTGCGCCATGGTTCCCGCCATCATCATTTTGGTGTTCGCGTGGACGTTGGGCGGCATCACCCGCGGTATGCTCGGTGCTGACATTTTCGTCAAAGTCGCCATCGGCGGCGCAGCCGAAGGTTTGGCAGCATTCTTGCCCGCCGTTATCTTCCTTATCGCGTTTGGTTTGGCTTTTGCCACCGGTACTTCTTGGGGTACGTTCGGTATCTTGCTTCCCATCGTCATCACCGTGTTTACCGGTGCGGGCGAAATCCTTGTCATTGCGATGTCCGCTTGCTTGGCAGGTGCGGTTTGCGGTGACCACTGCTCCCCCATTTCCGATACCACCATCATGGCTTCGGCCGGTGCACAATGCAACCACGTCAACCACGTTTCCACGCAGTTGCCGTATGCGCTCACCGTTGCCGGTGTTTCGGTGGTTGCCTACATTCTCGCCGGTTTCATCCAAAACTGGATGATCGTGTTGCCCATCTCGGTCGTGCTGATGCTCGCCACCTTGTTTGTCATCAAAGCGGCAACCGGCAAAAAAACCGCCTGATTTTTAACCCAATAATCAAAAGAACCCTTGCACCTCGCAAGGGTTCTTTTTTTGTATCTGTTTTGCACAAACCAAATCGGTGCGATAGCCTCCCTTGTGTAAAGGGAGGGGGACCGCGTTAGCGGTGGAGGGATTGCTTTTGTGCAAAACCGGGCAACCCCTCAGTCACCTATCGGTGACAGCTCCCCTTACACAGGGGAGCCTTTATTGCCCTCGCCGCATCTTTCCTACATTCCCGCGCCAAAATCTTGATAGACACCACTCACGGCATATATCGAATATCGTGGCGAAAATCGCACCCGCTGCCAATCGATTCTAATGTAAGAATAATTGCCTCTATTTTTTGAAAGCATTGTGCATCGTCCAATCGGGGATCTGATAAAATCCCCTTGATCTTCAACAACGTCTGATAACATTTCTGCTCTACAATTTTGGCAACGTCTAATTCCAAACCGCTAATCTCCACCTTCACCTTTTCTTTCTCCAATACCTTCACCAAAATTTCTTTGTACAAATCCATATCCTTTCCTCCTGTTTAGAACCTTATATTCCCTATTATTAATAGTTTATATAATTTGATTATATATGTCAACAAAAACAGATACTAGTATTCCGTATTTTGCAAAGTGTATCGGCTACAATTATATATGGGTGGTGACGATACAAATGTACGAAAAAATGTTTAGTGACCGTTTAACGAAACTGCGACTGCAAAAAGGCGTTTCTGCCAGAGATATGAGTTTAAGTATCGGTCAATCGGAATCATATATCAACAAAATTGAAAACGGTGTTTCTCTTCCGTCTATGAGTAACTTCTTTTATATTTGCGAATACTTGGGGATAACGCCTGCTCAATTCTTTGAAGATAGCGTTGAAAACCCCGAGACCTTGCAAAAAACGTTAGAAAATCTAAAACATCTGTCTGCCGAACAGTTGGCTCATATTAACACCATCATCGAGGACATAAAAGGATAACCATGATAACATTTGATAAATTGTGGCAAACCATGAAAGAAAAACAGGTAACTACCTACTGGTTACGTGAAAAATGCGGCATCGACAGCAAAACGATTCGCCGTCTGCGTGCTAACGAGAACATGGAAACAAAAACCCTCAACAAATTGTGTGCGGCGCTCGACTGTAAATTGGAAGACATTGCCGAATACATTGCAGATTAAAACCCCTGCCCGACCCATCGGGCAGGGGTTTTCCTTGCAAACGAAAAACGCGGTACGCAAACGCCAATCTTTCTTTTTAATACCCAATATGTACGCCCAAAAACAGCACCAAAACCGAAACGGCAAACAACAACAGTTGCAGTTTCCACGTCCATTTCAACCATTTTCCGTACGAAACATTTGCCATGGACAGCCCAATCAGCAACACCGGATTGGTCGGTAATATCACATCGGTAAACCCATCTGCCATGCAATAGGTCAAAATCACCAACGTGGGCGAAATCCCCAATGCCGCCGTAACGGGCAACACCATCGGCATTACCAAAAAAATCTTGGCGGAAGCCGAACCGATGAACAACTGCAAAAACAATATCAGCGCATAAATGAGCAGCACCGTAACAATCTTCCCTTGGTTTTGCAACACACCCAACACAGCGTTCATCACGGTATCAATAACGTGACTTTCGTCCATCACCAACTTCACCGAAGAAGCCAGCGCAATCATCGCCACCGCCGGCAACATCGAAGCAGCACCTTTGGCAAAATACCGCAACGTGCTTTTAAAACTGTTGCACACCAGTTTCCCCGCTATCAAACCACCAATCAAAAACCCCGCCGCCAAAATCGGAATTGCTAACCCCGAAATGGAACGTATGCAAGCAATGGCCAACAACAGCACACCTTGCACCGCAAAGAAAACACTGTAAATGCCAAAAACGCGTTGGTGGTTTTCGGGGAGTTCGTCTTTGGCGTCCAACAACACTTTGCGCTTTTGTTGGTCAATATCGTACGTAAGCGAAGCTTGCGGATTGTTTTGGATTTTTTTGAGATACCGCATTAAAAACAAGCAAACAATGGCATACACCATACCAAAAAAGAGAACTCTCAACCAAACGCCGTCCGAAACGTGAATCCCCGCTAACTGCGCCGCCGTTCCCACCGAAAACGGATTGGTAATGGCAGCCGAAAAGCCAAAACACGCCGCCATCAAACAAACGCCCAACCCCACCATGGTATCCAGCTGCATCGACAACATAAACACAACAATCAAAGGCAGCAAAGTAACCAGTTCTTCAAACATGCCAAACAAACTGCCAAACAGCATAAACGTAAGCGCTGTCATACAAACCACGGGGCCGCCTTTGTCCCGCAAATGGCGCAAAATCCGCACAATAAAAATTTTAATACCGCCGGTTTCTTGCAACAAATGAAACACGCCGCTCATCACCAGCAAAAACACGCTGATCATAATAATGGTAAGCGCATCGGCAGAGGCAAACACCCGCACAGGGGCGGTAAGCACCCGCCACGGAGCAATGCCCTTTATTTCACCCGCCACATAGGTATCGGGAAGAATGTTACCGCTTTCATCGCGCAAAAAGGACCCTTGCGGAATAAAATACGATAACGACCCGCAAAACAACAGCATAACCACCAAAATCACCGCAACGGTCACAAACGAACGCAGGTTGATGGCGGCTTCCGTTTTTTGTTGTTGTTCACTTTTGCGTTGTTTTGTCAGCACAAGCGCCCTCCTTATCCTGTTACTTCCTCATCGTATAAAATCATCGAAGCCAAATACCACTCCACCGCCGAGCGTTTTTCCGTCGGCACAAAATACCGAATCTGCGTACCGTCATAAATCTCAAAATTTTCACCGGCACCAAACAGCAACCGATACACCCGCTGCAAGGAATAGGAAAGCTTCACCGTTTCGCCGTCCATGGTACCTTCGTAAACCAGCCCTTCACGGTTAAGCGTACACACCCCGTACCCTCCGTGGCGAGTAAGCCCTTTTCCGTTTTCCGAGGGCAACCGCAACTCCACCTCTGACGACAAACAAAATGCTTTGTTTTGCGAAATTTCCAGCGCAAGCTGCTCTTTTTGTCGGTCATACCACTGCGCGGGTGTCGAAAAACAAAAACCTTCGGCAAAATGGTAGCGGTCATCCAGCGTGGTCAGTTCCCCACACTGCTCGCAAAAAATGCGATTCTTTTTGGTAAACAACGTATACTTGCCGTGACAAACAGGACAAGTGGTCAAAATGTTTTCCAACCCCTGTGCCATGTGTGAACAACGGTAATGCACGTTCGGGTGCTGTTCAAGCCATGCAAACTCATCGTAAAAAAGGCGATCGTGAACACCTTGTCGAATTTCTTCCACCGACAAATCCTTCACTTGTTCAGCGGTGTACAACAAATCCATTTCCGCCTCTACCACCGCGCCGCGACGAAACCCTTTTCCCCATTTTGGGTCAGCAAAATAATCCCCGCCAAACTTGATGGTATATACCGACACCCCCGCCTTTTTCAAAAACGAAAAGGTGTTCTCCTGAATATCCTCAAACCGACCAACGGTGGATAACCGTGCTTCGGGCATCATTGCCAACACTTCGTTGTTTCGCAACACCGCCAAACAGTTTTTGGTGCTTTCCAAATCGGTGGCAAACATACTTTTCGGGAACGCCCCCAAATGACGCAACAACCACGAAAGCCACTTGTTATAAAAATACAACCGCGCGACAATAAAATGTGGTTTCACGTTGCGTATCAACGCCGCCGCATAAATAAAATCAATAAACGAGCCGTGGTTGCACAACACAATGGCAGGACCGACAGGTGCTTTCACACGGCGAATCGTCTTCACACGGATACCGCACAAAAAATAATAGCAACGTACCACACCGTACACCACCGTCATCAACCATGTGTTCATGGGGCGCACCGCGCTTGGGGGTGTTTTTTTGGATTGACCGCACATTTTTTCCAGCAACACGTCTTTTTTCAAAAACAACAACACCACCAACGCAATCAACACGGCAAGTATCGCCGCAATTGCCGTCCAATGCAACGTCAGCAGCATCCGCCCCAAACCAAGGCTAAAAACCATGGCAGGCAACGTACCCAAGGTGGTAACCGTCATGTACCGACGATACGACATCCCCATTCCGGCAGCCAAAAAACAAATCATGCCATACGGCACAATCGGCACCAAGAACAGCAAAAAAACAAGCAAAACACCTTTGGACGAGGCAGCGGTTTTTTCCAAATCCACGTTCAGTTTTTTCACAAAAAAGCCGCGCAAACGGTCACCAAACATCTTTTGCAACCAAAAAATCAAAGAATTGCCAATCAAAACGCCAACCACACAACACAGCAACCCTTTTAAAAAGCCAAAAGCAAACCCTGCCAACACCTGCACCGGTGCCGCCGGGAAAACCGTGCACACAATCTGCAACGCCGCCAGCACCGTAACGGTAATATATCCGCGCGGACCAAACGATTGCAACCGCCGACTCAGTTCGTCGTTGGATAACTCCTCGGTAAACAAGCTTTTAAGCAACTCGGCATTGTCACCGGAAAGCGCAAACCAAACAAGAAGCGCCAACACCAACGCCAAACCCAATCCCAACCAAACTTTGTGAGGGATTTGTCGTTTTTTGGCCATGTTGTCACGCCTCCTTTGCTGAAACTTCGTTCATAATTTGTTCATTATACCATATTTCGACAAAAATCTCAACCGTCATTTTTTAACAAAAAAACCTGCCCGACTCATCGGGCAGGGGTTCATTTGTTTTTATTGCACGGCTTGTTTTTGCTCCAAATATTCTTCCAACGTTACTCCCAAACCGTTCATCTCTTTGGCAACGTTAATCCCCACAAACCGCCAATGCCACGATTCGTACATAATTCCCGTCACCTCGGTTTTGTCTTTCGGGTACCGCAAAATAAAACCGTAATCTGCGGCGTGTTCTTTCATCCACCCAAAAGCGGGCATTTGTTCAAACTCCGAATCCGCAATGTTAAAATCAATCGCCAACCCCGTTTGGTGTTCGCTTGTCCCGGGACGAGCCACCGCACGCGCGGCAACCGCCTCGGCTTGGTCGGCGGGGGTACCGCCCTTGATAACACGGTTAACTTTGTTTGTAAACAACATTTTTTGTGTGTTGTACGAACGGTACGGCGAACGCACATACAATTTCACGCCATCCGCACGGGCGGCATCAAGCATCGCAATAAGGTAAGGATAAATCCCTTTGTCCACCTGATTCAAACTACCGTTTATGTACTTTTTATCCAGCGAAACCAGATCGCCCTTTTTATTAAAATCTGCCGAAATAGGATGCTCGGCATTCACCAAAAGCAATCGCGAATAGGCAGGGTCCAACACAACCGGTTGCGGCAACGCCGTCGTTGTGGCTTTTTTTGTCGTGGTTGTGGTAGTTGTTGTCGTTGTAGTTGCTGTCGTGGTAGTTGTCGTCAACGCTGCCGTGGTGGTCGTTTCCACCGGTGTGACCGTTGGCACTTTGGCGCAAGCCGACGCAGTAACGCACACCGCTGCAACCGACAAACACAAGATACTGCGCACAAACTTCACGTTCAACCCCCCTTTTTATAGTATTATAGCACATTACCGACAAAAAACAACAAAAAAGGGACGAGCACTTACAACAAACCCATCAGTTGTTCCACCACAAACACCGTGCCGCAACCGGCAAGAGCCACCACTATCAAACTTTTATCCTTAAAAGCCAACAGCACACACACGGCAAGTCCCAAAAGACCACTCAAAAGGTGGTCTGCCGCAAACAAAATGGCAGGGAACGTCATGGCTGTCAAACAAGCCACCGGCACGTAATGCAAAAACGACCGCAAAAACACACTGCGAATGGGTTTTTTAAGCAACACCAGCGGCACCACGCGAATCAAATACGTGGTCAGCGCCATCACCAAAATATACGCATAAATCATGACGCCGCCTCCTTATCCATCGGGAAAAGGAGTGCGCAAACCGCGGCAGAAACCACAGTGCTGATAACAATGGCCAGTCCCGCCGAAACGCCGTTCAAAAACGGCACAAATTCAAAAAGCGAACTTAAAACAAGTGCCAACACCATCACAAACAAAAGCGGTTTTTCACGCTTGACTTGCGGCACCACCACCGCAACAAACATGCCATAAAGCAGCACACTCAGCGCCGTGCGAACAGACAAGGGCAACAACGAACCCGCCAACGCGCCAAGCGCCGTACCGCCGGTCCATCCCAAAAACGCCGAAACCCCCACCCCCACAAAAAACGAGGTAGTCAAAGTGCCGTGCCGTGCCATACCCAAAGCAAAAATTTCGTCGGTGTTAAAAAAAGCGGCAATCAACCGTTTGCCAAACCCCACCGACTCACCAAGCCGTTGCGAAAGCGCCAAGCCCATCAACGCATAACGGCTGTTGATCACCAGTTGTGTCAATATCATTTCGAGCAACGTAGCGCCCGTGGCAATCACCGTCAGCCCCGCAAACTGCCCCGCGCTGGTCAAATTGGTTGCCGAAATCAGCACCGCGTGCCAAACGTTCAACCCTTGCACCACCGCCATCGAGCCAAACCCAAAACTAACCGAAAAATAGCCAATCCCAATGGCCAGTCCGTTTTTTATTCCTGCCAAAAATTCCTTGTTTTTCTTCATCCGAAAACTCCTGCCAAGCGTAGTAAAAATGCCGCCACAAAAACCGAAATGGCAGAAAGCAGCGTGGTCCACACCACCAGTTGCCCCGCAAGCGAAACGTCACCGTCCATTTCTTGCGTCATCGGCACGCTGGAAACCGCCACCGGTGTGGCAAACATGGCCACAAACGCGGCAAAATGAGCGCCGCCGAATTGGTCTTTAAAAAGCAAAAACGCCAAACCCAAACCCAAAAGCGGCACTACCGCCGTGCGCATTAAAGTACCAAACACAATTTCGCGGCGCAACTCTTTAATGGCCGAAAACTCAAACTGTGCGCCCAACACCAACAAAGCAAGCGGTGTTGCCACACCCGAAAGTGACGAAAGCAGTTTGTAAAGCGGGGTAATATCCGTCAAACGGAACGAAACGCCCCACCGCACAAACAACGTGCGAACCAAAAGTACCACCACACCAAGCGCAATGCTTTGAATCAGCGGATTGCGCGCAATATCGCCCAAAATCGTGCGCACTTTTGTTTTTTCGCCCTCGGTTTTGCGAAAAATCGACAAACTGATTACCGCCAACGTGTTAAACAAAGGAATAATTACCGCCGAAAGAAGCGAAGCCACCGCCACGCCCTCGCCGCCAAACAACGATTGCGCCAGCGGAATACCGATCAGCGCATAGTTCGACCGAAACACGCCTTGCAACAACACACCGCGGCGTTCAGGCTTTTGTGTCACGGCTTTGACAAGCGGTATGCACAACAAAAACAAGCACAGCACAAAAACAGCCGCATACCCAATGTATCCAAACTGTAACTTTGCAATATTTTCAATGTTATAAACGTTCAAAAACAGCATGGCGGGCAAAAACACCCGAAACACCAATTTGTTGGCAGCAGCAGCAAACGAAACACTCATCCACCCGATGCGCTTTAGCACATATCCCAGCACAATCATCAAAATGATCGGTGCCACCGCATTGGCAGCAAACAAAAACGATTCCATCAAAACAACCTCACTTTAAGGCATATTGTACCATACCCTTTTAAAAAAATCCACCCTCTTTTCAGCAAAAAAGCCCACCGCAAAACACCTGCTTTGCGGTGGGCTTACCCTTACCCTTCCAGTTGTATCGAAACTTGGTTTTCTTCTTTAAAATACGCGTCGTTAATGGTGGAATAGTAACGAATGTCAACGTTCTTACCGCCATTCGAAAAATAGAACATCGCCACCAAACCTGCCGCACCGTAATCGCGGTCAATATACTGCGGATCCACCAAAATCTCCATAACCTTGTTGCCGTGAACACCCGTTTTTTCTTGTATCACGTTCGTTTCGGAAGGTGAATGCCCCACCAAAATCATCACAATATTTTTGTGTTGGCTAATCACCTTGTCCCAAAGCTCTTGACCACCGGTCTCACAACCGTACTTGGTGTGCGAAACCCCTTCAATATAAGCGCCTTTGTTGTTCATATAAATATGCGTCGAAACAATCACTCGGCAATCCGCATTTTCCGCAATCACGGTGTTTGCCCACTCCAAGGTCTCGGCTTTGAGTGCAAAATCAAGATTTAAGAACATATATTTTTCTTGGCCGATTGTCAAAATGCGGTAGGTGTTTAACATGGTCGAATCGTACGAACCGGTAATTTCCGTACCGTACTTTTCTTGCGTGATGTTTTGTTCAAACATCGCGCTTTGCGCTTCTTGTTCACGGTCGTGATTTCCGCGAATCAGCGAAAACGGCACCTTCCCCAATAATTTTTCGTATTGTTGGTTCACCACGTCGTATTCGCGTTGCAAGTTTTGGTCGGTAATATCCCCCAGCCCAATGCAATACTCGATTTTTTTACTTTCGGCATTGGCAACGATCCAATCGTACATTTCGCCCAATTTTTCGGGATGGTTGTAAGTCAAGGTTTGAATATCCCCCAACACGGCAAACGAATAATCGTACTCTTTGGGTTCTTCATAATTTTTAATCCAAAACAAGTGCGCCGCCATCGTAAAATCTTTGTTGCCTACCGCTTCGATGGTTTTAGGGTATTCCCCCGTTACCGTTTTTGACATATCCAACCCAAACAAAAGGTTACTTTTGTCAAAGGTATTCCGTTTGGCATCTTTGGCAATTTGTTTGTCGGTTCTTACATTTTTATAAAACGCAAGACTTTGCAAAATACCCGTAAATCGCATGTCATCTTGTTGTCCGCGCATATCACAGCCCAAACGCGCCTTGCTCGAAAAAGTAAACGGTGTAGGCGCCGCGGTTTCTACCGTTTGTGTTAACTCGCCGTCAACGTAGCATTTCCAAACTCCTTGTTCGTGATCAACGGTAATTGCCAAATGAAGCGGTTTTCCCGTGCAAACGTTTACACTGTCAAACTGCACGTCATAAAACGTGCCTTCCTCATCATCCGCAACCATATACAAGTGCGGAATTCCACCACGGAAAATTTCAAAATTCAAAAACGGACCCGTAAATTCACCGTTAAACGTGCCAAATAAAACCCCACTACTGCTCTGAGCGGTGGTAGGCAAAAACAACGTTGCTTCGTACGTGCTCGGCAACGTAATGGCCGCCTCTTCTTCCAATTGATAATAATTCCCCTTAAAAAACTCCTGACCGTTTTGGGGAATCGTATCCACCACGTAGTCGACTGTTTTTGAAGGCGAAGAACAAGCCGTCACCATCAAAACCATCAAGACAAGCGACAAAACAACACAAAATACTCGTTTCATTTCAAAAACCCCTTTTTTCTCGTTTCAATCGGCAAAGCGATCATAACACCTTTTCAAAATATTGTCAAGATGTTTTAACACCTTCCGCGTAACAGCACGGTTTTTCTTGTTGCTTTTACCTTTTACACGCCACTTATTCTTTGCTTTATTCAACTTTTTAAAAGTTTGTCAAAACATTGTCAAAAGTAACACCTCGCACAGTTCAAAAACCAACATAAATAAGAAGTTTCGGCTCTGCCGGCCTATATGCTTCCCACCATGCTTATTTTCGTTACTTTCCGATGTAACGTTTAAAACACAAGTTTAGGCACCCTCCTTGCGGAAGGTGCCTCACGTGCAGGGATGTTCTTTTATCGCAAAGACTCTGCTGTTTCTTTTACTGCCAATACCTGTTTGCGTTTGCGGTGTGCCGCCGTAATCACAAACTGCAGCACAATCAGCGAAACAAACATGGCCGCACCGGTAAGCTGTAACATCACACGGTAATCGCCAAGCAAGTCATACCCGGCATTCACCACAGGGCCGCCCACCGCATACCCAAACTTGTTGATGGAATAAAAAATACCCATCACGCGGTCATACGATTTGTCGCCAAACAAATCCTTGGCATACAAAGGTATCATCACCGTTTCAAGCGGCAAAGCAACGGCAGAAAGCGGCGCATAAATAAACACGCTGACCACACCGGCCGAAGAATCGGTAATGGTCGAAAGCAACAACATGCTGATCACCGCCGCCATACAGCAAATGCTGATAGCACCACGCAATCCCAGTTTGTCATACAAAAATCCCAAAAGGAATTTCGACCCGGTAAGTATGATCGAAGTAACGCTTGTCACGGTTGCCACCACGCCCGTATCGATGCCAACATCCAGCATGTGCGTGGCAGCAATGTTACCAATGCCGTGCAAGCACATTCCGCACAAAAAGATGCAAAGGGCCGCGCCGTAAAAATACGTCGTTTTGGCCGCTTCGCCAAAGGTGATACCCACCCAACTCTCGCCGCGCGCCTTTTTATGGTGCGAAACGGGTTGTTGTTCTGTTGGTTCATCGCCCACCTTTTCTTTAAAGAAAACAGCAAACAAGACTCCCACAGCCACCAAAAAGCACGCCACCAAAAGATACGCCTTGCGGTAACCAAACGGATTCCCCTCGGCATAAATAATGGGGGTGACAATCTGCGCCGCCAAAGCACCGCCAATACCGTTTGCCGCCAACACCGCACCCATAACGGCACCGGTGTTCTTTTTGCAAAAGCGGTTAACAATACTGCTCACCATAGGTGTACCCACCCACGAAAAACCAATACCGGCAATCAGTTCGCTCAAACAAAACATCCATGCAGCGTTTGCCACGCTGTTTAAAAGCGCCGAACACGTCAGAAAAAAGATGCCCGCAAGCAACAGTTTTTTGGCACCGAATTTTTGGCGCAACGGACCAAAAAACATGCTGATCACCGCTGTTGTCACAAACCGAAAACTGGTAGCCAGGCTATACGCCGTGCGCGGCATTTGCAATGCATCGGTAATGGCTTTTAAGTACAATGACTTATTCGAACTAACAAAGCCCAAACAAAAGAAGATGAGCACCGCACATAGGATGATGTTGGTCCAAATTGCGCGCCGAGTACTTCGATTTTTCATCGTTTCCATCAGTTAAGTTCGTCAGTCGTCACAAAACGATAGCCGGCATTGTGGAGCACTTCCGACATGGCAAACAATTTATCGGCATAGTCGGGTTGATAGTTGTAATAATGCTCGTAAAAATATTGTTCGTGCACGGCGCAACCCAAAAATTCGTTGCCAAGCAATTTTTCAAGTCCTTCGCGCACTTCCTTCTCGGTGTGCAGGTTCAGGCACGGACCGCCCGAAAGACTGCGGAAACGCAACCCGGTTTCTTTGTCCAAAAGCGAAACGTTTTTATAGCGCATACGATCCACATCGGCTTGTTCAATGTGGTTGTAAGCCGAAACCGAAGCCGAAATCGCTTTGTTGGCGCCACCGCGGGTAAACAACATGGTTTCGGGTTGGCGGTTTTGGAGCAAACGAGCCGCATGACCATAGGGCAACACGCTGTCGTCACCCGTATAGGGCGTTCTGTCGCCATAGGTGGGGCAGATAATGCGCACACCGCAATCGGCAAGAGCCTGACAACCCGCTTTGCTAATCGGCAACCAGTGCGGGCAAAACGCGTTCGAAATGGATTTTTCACCCGCAAACCGTTTCACTTCGCCAACGAGTTGTTCATAATCGTTTTTGACGTCTTCGTACGTGGCGTTCACATAGGGGTAATCGGGGAACTCTTGTTTGGCATGGAAAGCAAGGCGCAGCCAGTCGGATGCCGCTTCAAATTCGGCTTTGTAGCAGTCGGGCATATCCGCCAAGGTAAAATCTTCGCTGCCATAGAAAAAGTCCATACGGTAAAACAAGTTCAGTTGCACCGTCAATCCGTGTTCGTCGTGCGCTTTTTTGAGCATTGCCATAAACGCGTTGTCAAACAACGAAGCGGGACGTTCTTTTGCCAAATCACGCATCACAAAAATAACGTCGTCAATAAAAAAGTGGGCTAATTTTTCCATTTGTAAACACTCCTTATTCCTCAAAATTCTACCCTCATTATACGTACCCTTTTGCAAATAATCAATATCCATAAAAAGGATTTATGGACAAAACAACGATTTCTTCGCCAAAAAACACATCCCCTCAGCATTTTGGAAGGGATGTGTTTGTTACTCGCCTTTGCGGAACTGTTGTTTCACGAATCATCAACATGGGCTGCAACACAATATGTTCCACGGTGTTTTGTTTGTTCAAAATTTGTTGCAGCAACTTTTCCGCGGCGGCTTTCCCCATATCGAATTTCGGTTGCGATACAGTAGAAAGCGAGGGAATGGTGTGCGAAGCAAGCGGAATATCGTCAAACCCCATCAACGCTACGTCACCGGGCACACTGCACCCTTTGTCGCGCAACGCGCGTAAAGCGCCCAACGCAATAATATCACTTGCGGCAAACACCGCTTCGGGTTTTTGGTTTTGGCAAAGCAACTGTGTAACTGCGTGGTACCCGCCGGCAATGGAACATTCACAAAACAGCACATTGTTTTCGGCATACGGTATCCCATGCTCTTTGAGCGCGTCTTTGTACCCGTTGAGACGTTCAAAAAAGTTCGGAATCGTGGGTTCGCCGCCCAAAAAGGCAATGTTTTTATAGCCGCAATCCATCAAATGTTTTGTGGCGGCATACCCGCCGCGATAGTTGTCGGTAACAATTGAAGTATAGGTGTTTCCGATTTTTCGGTCCACCAACACAATCGGCACGGTAATCTCGCTGTCTTGCAAAACCTTGGAATCGGCAGCACCAATAAAAATAATTCCGTCAACGTCTTTGCTGACAAGCATGTTGACACACTCTTTTTCCAAAACACTGCGGTTGTTGGTGTTACACAAAAAAATGTTGTATCCGTTTTGGTGCGCCACCGCGTCAATCCCTTTGAGAATTTCGGGGAAAAACTCGTTGGAAATATCCGGCACCACCACACCGATTGTGCAGGTTTTTCGCATTTTTAACGCCCGCGCCAATTGGTTGGGATGATAATTGAGTTTTTCGACAGCTTCCATAATCCGTTCGTACGTTTCGGGTTTCACTTTCTTTTTGCCGTTCAGAACATACGAAATGGTGCTCAGCGAATACCCTGTTGCATTCGCAATATCTTTTAACGTCGTCATAGCGTATCCCCAATTTTGATAGTATAAAAACAGTATACCATAACAACCAAATAAACGCCATACTTTTTGCATAATTTACTCTTGACGAATAACAAATGTTTCCTTTATAATAAAGTCAAACGTTTCACTAAAAAGTGAAAAAGGAAGGTGTCTTATGAATAACCGTATTACCTACGCATGCGTCACACAACGGTTGCAAGAAGCAAACATTCCCTATACCACCATTTCTCTTGCTTCCAATTGGAAACTGGTTGTTGCGCAATATGGCGGTCGCGTTTTCGGTCCGTTCAACGGCGAAAACGGCGAAAGCCTGTTGTGGATGAGCGACGTTTGGCAAAATGCCGAAACGTTCAAAGAATTCGTCGGTTCCCGCACGTGGAACGTGGGCGGCGACCGTTTGTGGATTCAACCGGAGCTACCTTTCTACACCACCGAAAAAGCACGCTTTTTCGACACCTACGTGGTGCAAGGTCCCATTGACCCCGGCGCCTACACATTAACCGAAAACCAAGGTGCCGTCACGCTCGAACAAGACGTTTCTGCCCAAACCTACGAAATCGAAACCACCGAACGCCATTTCCGTATGCGCCGCACGGTGCAAAGCATTGCCAACCCCTTTGCGCAAAAAGCCAAAGAATTTGGCATCGACAATTGTTTTGGCATGGTTCAAACCGTGGAAATCGAAGACAAAGATTCCGCCTCCCCCACCTATTTGGAAGCGTGGTTGCTTTCGCAAATCAATCCGCGCGGCGAACTCATTGTTCCGTTCACCGGCAAAACACCCGACTTCCTCAATTATTACGAACCCATTGCCGACGACCTGGTCCGTATCGAGGGCAACAAAGTGTTTGTCACCGTCACCGGCGACGTGCGCTACAAGCTCGGCTTTAAATCGCTCAACACCACCGGTCGTTCTGCATATATCGGCAGCCTTACCGACGGCACCGACTATCTGTTTGTGCGCAGTTTCCACAACAAACCGTCGTCGGTTTATTGCGGCGCCCCCTATTCCGCCCACGAAGTGTACGGCTACCCGCTGTATCTTTACAACGATCCCGGCTCCCAAGGCGGTTTTGCCGAGTTTGAAAACTGCGGCACCACCATCGGCGGTGATACCGGTTTGCGTCAATCGCAAGACGACGTGTACTATTATTTCTTCACCGGCAAACGTGAAGATCTGTTGGCTTTGGCAAACGAAATTCTTTAATCACCATTTTTAAGGAGGAAAATCACTATGGAAAAAGCAATTTACATCGGCAACGACACCGCAGGTTTCTACCTCAAATCCAAATGTATCGAATATCTGGAAGGCAAAGGCATTCCGTATGTCGATTGCGGCTCTGCCGACGACCCCGACATCGAAGCCACCCGCTACCCCTTCTTTGCGGCAAAAGTCGCCAAAGCAGTAGCAAGCGGCGAAGCCAGATGCGGTTTGCTCATTTGCGGCACCGGCATCGGTATTTCCATGGCCGCCAATAAGTTCAAAGGCATTCGCGCTGCGCTCGTCAACAGCACCTATCTTGCCAGAATGACCCGCCGCCACAACGATGCCAACATTCTCTGCCTCGGCGGACGCACCATCGGCGAATGGGAAGCCATCGACATTCTCGAAACGTTTTTAAACACCGACTACGACGGCGGCTTCCACGACGGCTCGCTCGACTTAATTCGCGATGCCGAAGCGCTTATGATGAACGACGAAGTCTGGCAACAAGAACCCCGCAAAATCTCCACCGGTCCTTTGGCAGACGCCGAAATCTTCGACCGCAGCAAAGGCTAATCCACCTTCAATAAAAATTGGTTAAACACCAAAGGGCGGGAGCTCGGCTCCCGCCCTTTTTATGTTGTGCGAAATCAATTCGTTTTCGTAGGGGCGGTCTGTGACCGCCCGTTTTTTCTGCCAATCCCCGCCGCGGGGAGGGTTCTTTTTTTAACGCTTTTAACATGTTTGAAACTTCCGATATCAGTTCACAAGCGCACTTTTGCTTTGTTCTTTGTGCATATACATAGCTTGGTCGGCCTTGGTAAACACGTCTTCATACACGCGGTCAATGTTCGGGTCATATAACGCCACGCCGCGTGCCACCACCACCGGAATACGGCTGTCGCTTGCGGTCACAAAATCGTGCGCATACGCGTCGTCCAAGGTTTCGAGCAACGTGTGGTATTGCTTGTAATCGTCGCCTTTAAGTAACACGGCAAACTCGTCACCGCCAATGCGGAACACCGCGCTGTTTTTAAACGTTTCCGTCAACACGCGCGAGGTATGAACAATCAAATCGTTACCGATATCGTGTCCAAAACGGTCGTTGGTTTCTTTTAGGTTGTTAATATCCGCCACCAACACGCCAAACTGCGGGTTGCCGGTACAAATACTTTTGTTAAGTTCCAAAACCGCTTCGGTATATGCCGTGCTGTTTTTAATACCTGTCAACGAATCGCGATAGGCCAGCGCGTTGATATACGCGGTATATTCTTGAATTTTGGCATACGTGGTGGTGAGCACCCGCGAAAGCGTACCGATTTCATCTTTGGATTCCATAGGCACGTCGCTCAAATCGGCTTCGGTCACACCAAGCGACAAACTTTCTGCTGCCACGGTCAAGCGTTTGAGCGGGTCAACAATGCGGTGTGTAACAATAACAGTATACACAATAGCGCCCGCCAACACCGCTAAAAACGCAAACACAATTTTTTGCAGCATGGGGTGAATATCGCGTTGAATATCTTTGTAATCGGCACCCATTTGCAAAAACATACCGTTTTTGAGCTCCACTTTGGATTGCGCGTGAGGTTCATGCGAGTGGTTGTCCGGCACTTGGTTGTAAGCGGTTTTACCGTCTTTCGACAACAAAACAGCGTGTCCTTCTTCGTACACGGCAATGTTGTTAATACGTTCCACAAGATATGCAAAATTCATATCAAAGCCAACAACGCCAATCAAATCGCGGCCCACATACATGGGATGAGCAAAAGAAATCAGCAAATTCTCGTTTCCGGGGAATTGGTAAGGATCGAGCCAAATCCCTTTTCCCGCGGCCACCGCTTCATAATACCAGCCCACATTTCGCTTGTCGTCTTTGTCATATTTAGTAAGATCGGTAAGCGGCATATCTTTCAGCGTTTTGTCATCACCAATCAGTTTGTAAAAACCCGAAGTGCCGCCTGCAACCGAAGGGTCAAGCCGCAAAAAGTAGCCTTCAATACCGGTGGTATTTAACGCAACTTCGGCAAACATTGCTTCGGCTTTTTTCAAATACTCGGCGCGAAACACCTCGTCTTTGAGCTCTTGCGCGGTGTTCAGTTCTGTCGCCGCATAGTGTTCCATAATACTGCTCGATTTCATCACGTCACCCAGCACGTCGTTAATTTGTGCTGCTTCTCTTTGTGTGGCGTTTTTCAAAATGCGATCAGCGTCGCGGTGCATCACCGTGTGCGTCATGTTCACCGCAATGGCGGAAACCACGGCGGTAATGACAAGCAATCCCGCAATAACAACCAATAAAATTTTAGTTTGAATGGATTTCATTATTATACACTCCTTCACGCACCGGCAACGTCGCTGATCATGCGGCAATACCCTTCCAAAATCACGGTAGCGCCGGCATCTTTTCCGCGTCGTCCGCTAAAACGGACCATCACGTTGCCTCGTGTCGGATGCGCCCACGGGAATTCTACTTGCACAGCTTTCTCGTTTTGCATCATGGCACGAATACTATCATTCACATACGCCTTGTAATCGTTGTGAATTTTCTCGCTCCAATATTCATAGCACTCACGCGGCGTATAGTTTTTACCAATGGCCATCACTTGCTCCATTGTTTGGTCAATGTGCAATTCATGGCGCCCTGTTTGCGGACGAATCGTCATCATCCAAAGACCCACTTCGTTTTCGCGCAAAATATCTTTGGGGTCAAAGTGAACAATCCCCAATTTTTCGCGAAACTCGTACAACTTGTTCACAAAAGCCGCCCGTTGCTCATATTCCGCCGAGGAAATATCAATATATGCGCGTTCGATTTCCCCCGCCGTCAAAGGCTTGTCAAACAAATACCCTTGAATAATGTCGGGCAACAACAATTCCAACGTAACAAGTTCTTCGGCTTTTTCCACGCCCTCACAACACGTGCGAATCGCATTGCCTTTGGCAAATTCGATCACGTTGCTGATCAACTTGTGGTTGTAGGTATCTTTTTCGATCCCGCTCACAAACACGCGGTCGATTTTAATTTCGTCAATGTTGAGTTGTTTTAAGTACCCCAAATTGGAATACCCTGTACCAAAATCATCAATGGCAAAATTCACACGGTACTCTTTGAGTTGTTTAATCGTGTTAATCAGCGTTTTACTGTGGTGCAGTTCCATCGACTCGGTAATTTCCATCGTCAGCACGTCACCGCCGAGCCCTGCGTTTTTGAGTTCGTCAATCACTTTTTCGGAAAGTTCGGCATCTTCAAACTGCAACACCGAAAAATTCACGCTCACGCGCAGTTCGGGCAACCGTTCGCGCCATTTTTTCACTTGCGCCAACGCTTGTCGCAACACCCACATTCCCACTGCTTTAATCAACCGCGATTGTTCCAACACCGGAATAAACTCGTCGGGGAAAACGCGTCCGCGGGTGGGCGACCGGTACCGAAGCAACGCTTCCACACCATATAACTGATAACTGTTTGCTTTCAGTTGCGGTTGATAATAAATCCCAAACCCGTCGCAGTCGTTTTCCACACTGTGTTTGAGTTCTTCCAGCAACGCAAGCGATTCCATTTTTTCGCTCAAATCGTCGGGCGAAAAGAATTCCACCCGATCGCGCGAAATTTCTTTGGCTTTTTTGAGCGTCATGTTAATCGAATCAAGCAATTGCGTTTCGTCAAAAAACAACGACTTGTCAATCGGCACCGCGCTGGCAGTAAACGTGCATTTCTCCGCCAAAGCCTGTTTAAGCTTTTCATATACTTCGCGCACATCATCTTCGCTGCTCGTGTTCAACACCATCGCAAAATCGTTGTGGTCAATGTGATACGCCGTGCGAATATACGGTGCTTTTTCGCAATACTCGGCAACCTCTTTTAACAGCGCATCGCCAAATTCTCTGCCGTGCGACAAGTTAATGGCCGACAACCCGTCAATATCCAAAAACACCAAATACCCGCCATCGCTTTTGAGTTGTTCTTTCAAATCGAGGCGCAGTTTGTTTTTGTTCCACAAACTTGTCAACGGGTTATATAAATGCCGCAAATTTTCTTCCGAAACTCGGCCAATCATCAAATGCGGTTTGTTTTGGTTGTCACGAATCACCGTACCGTGACAGTTAATCCAAACCTTTTCGCCGTTGCGGTTAATCCACCGATAATCCATGTTGTGGGTATCTTTTTCGCCATTGGCAATTTTTTGCAAACTGTCAAGCACCGCCTCGCAGTCGGCAGGGTGAATCACGCGCATCATATCGGGCGTGCTGTTGGTTTCGCTGCCGTCTTTGCGAATGTCGTAGTGTTTGTCAATGTCCCCAAAAAACCAACGCGTATCCGCCCCAATATCCCAAATAAACAAATAATCATCGGTCGAACGGTTAATGGTTTCAATAAGTTTAAGCGTCGTTTCAAAACCGTCGCTTGTCTTCAAAAAATTATCCATGGTATTCACCATTGTATTGAATCAGCGTAGCATCTTCCACGCCTTCGGTATCGCGAATCTTGTCAAGGAAAAACACATCGTTGTTTTTGCAATACACTTCCACCGACAACTCGGTTTTGCCTTTGCGCACGGTTTTGGATTTGACAAAATATTTCATCTTGCCAAACGCGCGAATAACGTTGTCACCCACTTCGTCACCAACGTAGTGGATAACGGCAATATAAATGCGCCCTTTTTGTTGTTTGCGATAAAACAGCATAATCATCAAAATCATAATAGCTGCCGTCACCAACACCAACAAATACATGCCCGCGCCCGCGGTAATACCGGTGGTAATCGCCCAAAACAAATACAGCAAATCAAGCGGGTCTTTGACTGCCGTTCTAAAACGAACAATAGACAAAGCACCGACCATACCGAGTGAAATCACAATGTTGGTACTGATCGCCAACGTTACCATGGCGGTCAAAATGGTCATACCCACCAACGTAATGGCAAAACTGCGGGAATAAATAACC
>JAZROQ010000012.1:0-2277 GCA_045648765.1 Acutalibacteraceae bacterium | reverse complement strand
CACTTATCGTACTTGACCTCAGAAATCTTAAAAGGTCTATTGTATCCAAAAGTTTCAACTAAGTATTTTAACAAAATGATTACCTCCTTTTTTGTGGACGACTTGGGGTATATATACCTGCTTTCAAGTCCACTGTTTTTTGCGTATTTTGGTGCTTTGAAAATCCTTAAAAAGTGCTCGGAACCCCCTTAAATACTGGATTTGTGTGTAGAAAAAGACCATACCCTCTATCAATGGGTATGGTCTTATTTTAACATCATCAGGTGCCATGGCGGCGCCCATGTTATTCATATCGGTGATGCCCATATCGACGATTTTGCCGAAGCACACGTCGCAAACTTTGACCTTTCCCCCGCCGAGACCGACCACCACCGCGCCCGATGCCGTGGCGGTCCATTGCGAGGTGGGGGTGCGTTGTCCACCGTATTCCAGCGGAAAACGGAACTGCCGTTCGGCGGTGCAAAAATGCGACGACGTGACCGCTGCCGCAACGTCGGCGGCGCCGCTATCCACAAACACCGCCGAAAGGCCCAGTGTTTGTGCCATGGTGGAACACGCGCCAAACTGATTCAGCAGCGGAATGTTACTTTCGCGGTGACCAAAAGTGGACGCGGTGTTTTGGTTGAGCAAATCCCCCGCAAACAGCACATCCACTTGCGAGGGGGAATATCCCGCTTTGTTAAGGGCGCGTGTCAGCGCCTCTTTTTGCATTTGGCTTTCGGCTTTTTCCCACGTTTTTTCACCAAAACGCGTGTCGGTAAACACCGCGTCAAACCCCTGCCCGAGCGGTCCTTCGCCCTCTTTTTTGCCTACCACCGAGGCGTAGCCCAAAATGCTGGGTCTGCCCGACAGGGTAATGGTTTGTTTTCCTTTTCGTTCCGGCACGGTATCCTCTCCCCATACAATTTGTTTTAGTATGTTCGGTTGCGGGGAAAATATGTAAAAAAACAATCCCTGCGTCTTTTTGCTTCGCAAAAATCCACCTTCCTTTACACAAGGGAGGCTTGATTGACGCACAAACATAGCGAAGCAAAACCGCGCGAAATAAAATTTGACATTATTCACATTTTTCCGTATACTGTAATAAGTTATACAGAGAGGTTCGTTTTTTATGATTTGTAACAACATATTGGAAGCTATGGGCAACACGCCCGTGATTCGTTTGCAACATATGGTCGGTCCCGACGATGCCGAGGTACTTGTTAAGTTTGAGGGGCTCAACGTGGGCGGGTCCATTAAAACCCGCACGGCGTACAACATGATTTGCGAAGCCGAGCAAAAAGGGCTTATCCACAAAGATACGATTATTGTGGAGCCCACCAGCGGCAACCAAGGCATTGGTCTTGCCCTGGTCGGCGCGGTGCGCGGGTACAAAGTGCGCATTATCATGCCCGATTCGGTCAGCGAAGAACGGCGGCTTTTGGTGCGCCAATACGGTGCCGAAGTGGTGTTGGTGCACGATGCGGGCAACATTGGGCTTTGCATTGAAGAATGTTTGCAACTGGCGCTCAAAATGAAAGCGGAAGACAAAAACGTGTTTGTGCCGCAACAGTTTGAAAACCCCGCCAATCCCGCCATTCAGCGCGCCGCCACCGCCAAAGAGATTTTGGAGCAGGTTAACGGTCCGATTGACGGTTTTTGTTCCGGCATTGGTACGGGCGGTACCATCACGGGGATTGGCGAAGTGTTAAAGGGCGCCAACCCCACCATGACGATTTGGGCAGTCGAGCCCGAAAACGCCGCCATTTTATCGGGCGGGTCGATTGGCACACACGTGCAAATGGGCATTGGCGACGGGATTATCCCCGCTATTTTAAACCAAAATATTTATGACGACGTGTGCATTGTCAAAGACGAAGAAGCCTTGCAAACCGCCAAGGATTTGGCGGCAAAAGAAGGCATTTTGTGTGGTATTTCCAGCGGTACCAACGTTGCCGCCGCGTTGCGCCTTGCCAAAAAGCTTGGTCGCGGCAAACGCGTGGTGACGGTGTTGCCCGACACCGCCGAACGGTATTTTTCCACCCCATTGTTTGAATGATTCATAAAAAAGCCTCCCTTGTGTAAAGGGAGGTGGCGCGGCGTAGCCGTGGCGGAGGGATTGTCATAGAATATAAACATAACAAAGCGCTTGTGGATATTGGAAGAATATTGCGCAAGAATATGACACCCGAAGAACGGCATTTGTGGTATGATTTTTTAAGAACATATCCTATAAGATTTAACAGACAAAAAATTATAAGAAACTATGTGGTTGATTTTTACTGCGCAAAAGCAAAA
>JAZROQ010000011.1:0-11119 GCA_045648765.1 Acutalibacteraceae bacterium | reverse complement strand
GGCAACGTAAAGCTGATTTGTGTAACGGCAACAGGCGTGGATAATATTGATTTGGATTATTGCCGCAAGCGTGGTATTGCCGTGTGTAACGTGAGTGGTTATTCCACCGATTCGGTAGCACAATTAACGGTGGCAATGGTGCTGTCCCTTGCCAATCATCTTTCGGCATTTCAACATTTTGTTGACAGTGGTGCTTACACAAAAAGCGGAAAACCAAATCACTTAACGCCGGTGTTCCATGAATTGCGAGGCAAAACGTGGGGTATCTACGGTTATGGCAACATTGGCTCACAAGTTGCAAAAGTTGCCAAAGTTTTTGGGTGCCGTGTGCTTGTGTGCAAACGCACACCTGTGGAAGGCTGCGAAGTAACGGATTTGGACACCTTATGCGCAGAATCGGATATTTTAACGGTACACGTTCCGCTTACCGACGAAACACGCGGCAGCATTAACCGTGAACGATTGGCATTAATGAAATCCTCGGCAATTTTGGTGAATGTAGCACGCGGTGCCGTAACAGATGAAGAAGCATTAACCGAGGCTGTGTTACAAGGTCGATTAGGTGGTTTGGGTGTTGACGTATATTCCACCGAGCCCTTTTTGGACGAACATCCTTTTCAAAAACTGTTGGGTTTAGACAACGTATGTCTTACCCCGCACATGGCATGGGGAGCCTATGAAGCGCGTGTACGCTGTTTACAAGAGGTAGCAGAAAACATTCGCGCGTTTAACCGTGGAGAAAAGCGAAGTCGCGTTGATTAACCGAGAATGGCACTTGAAACAAATCAAGTGCCATTCTGTGTAAAAAGGAGGTTATTGTGTATGCCGCAGTATTTTTTAGGAGTAGACCAAGGAACCACCGGTGTTACCGCCATATTATTTAACGAGCACTGGCAACAAGTTGCTAAGGGATATCGGGAAATACAGCAGATTTACCCACAAGACGGATGGGTGGAGCACGATGCCGAAGACATATTACAGTCCGTTTGTGCGGCCGTTTTTGATGCCATGACTTCTGTTTCGGCCACTTCTTCGGATATTTTGTGCGTTGGGTTAGACCATGAGGGTGAAAGTGTGGTTGTTTGGGACAAAGCCACCGGAAAACCAATTGGAAACACGATTGTATGGCAAGACCGTCGCACCGCAGATTTGGCAAAAACCTTTGCTGCTACACACGGTGATTGGATAACCGAACGCACCGGATTGAGAGTAGACTCGTATTTTAGCGCTTTAAAACTACACTGGTTGCTCAAAAACATTCCCGAAGCACAAGAAATGCTTGCACAAGGACGCCTGCTTGCCGGCACAATGGACACCTGGCTTGTTTGGAATTTAAGCGGAAAACGCGCACACATCACCGATGTTTCCACTGCTTCCCGCACCATGTTGATGAACATTTCCACGCAAGATTGGGACGACGAATTATTGGCTTTGTTTGAAATCCCTCGCAATATTTTGCCAAGCATACACAGCAGTGCCGCAAAGTTTTGTAACACTGACCCCGCCGTATTTTGCGGTATCAAAGCACCTCTTTGTGCCGTGCTTGCCGACCAGCAAGCCGCACTGGCGGGGCAAGGCTGTTCTTTGCAAGGCATGGCAAAAACCACTTATGGCACAGGTTGCTTTTTATTGATGAATGCCGGAGAAAAGCCCATTGCATCAAAAAGCGGATTGATTCCCACTGTGGCATGGCGATTAAACAACAAAACCACCTATGCATTAGATGGAGGTGTATACATTGCCGGTGCCGCTACGCAATGGTTACGAGACGGATTAAAAATCATTGCCGATGCCAAAGAAACCGAACAGATGGCTATCAGCGCCGGCAGTAACGGTGGTGTATATTTTGTTCCTGCATTTACCGGTTTGGCCGCTCCATATTGGGATTCCTTTGCACGTGGGACTGTTGTGGGAATCACAGGCGCTACCACACGGGAACACTTGGTACGTGCCACATTAGAGGCAACCGCTTACCAAGTGTGCGATTTAGTACGGCTGATGGAAGCCGACACTCAAACGCCCATTCACACGATGCGGTGTGACGGGGGTGCGGTTGGGAATCGCTTTTTGATGCAATTCCAAGCGGATATTCTCAATATTCCGTTACACGTTCCCACTGTTCATGACACCACGGCGCTGGGAGTCGCTTTTATGGCCGCCGTAGGCGCAGGATATTATCAATCGCCGAACGATATTTCCACGTTTTGGAAAATATCGCGCTGCTATGAGCCGTGTATGAGCAACGACGAAAGAGAAAGTTTACTTCACAATTGGCATCGTGCCGTTCAACGTTCACAAAATTGGAAGGAATAAAAAAAGACCGACAAAGGGAAACCTTGTCGGTCTTTTTTTATTGTATGCGGTGAACCGCCAAGGCAACCACGGTAACATCGTCGCCTTTTTCGTCGGTTTGACGTTCACGTGCTGTATCAACAATTTTTTTTGCCAAGCCTTGAACACCCGCTGCGGTAATATCGTATTCGTGCAACAGCTCTTCTACCCATTCCACACCGTCGTTGCTGACACCGTCACTCATTAAAAGCAGTATATCACCGTCTACCAAACGATCGTTGGTGCGCGCAAAAGTTAGCTCGTGTAAAATCCCAAGTGGCAGTGACGATTCGTCCAAACGGCTTATGCGTCCTTTGCTGTAAAGAAGGGATACCCCCGCCCCTGCTTTTAACAGCTCCAATTCCCCTGTAAACAAGTTGACAACTGCAATATCCAACGTTGCCAAACTTTCGTCTTCTGCTTTTGCCATAAGGGCAGTGTTAATCATTTTGAGCATACTCTCATATCCAAATCCTGCTTTTAACATTCTTGCCGCCAAACCCGCCGCCATAGCACTATCCACTGCCGCGCCGCCACCGCAACCCATACCGTCGCTTAACACTGCGATGTATCTGCCGCTTCCGTCTTCGAACAGTTCCACCGCATCGCCGCAAAGTTTTTCCCCTTTACAAATAAGTTGCGAAAAACCAACCGCTATGTGAAATGTGTGTTGCTCCGTAAACGAAACTCGCGTTGTTCCTGCCGCATATTCCAACACCGGCCCCGAAAACGAACGCCCGCACAACTCCCCTATTTTCCTTCGAAACGTTTCTGCATTTTTGGTGTGATATTTTCCTTCCAATAGCAGTTCGATAATCATGCCTTCTTTTCCGCTTACACGGCAAGAAAGACTGTGCAACACAACATGCTGCTTATCGAACACCTCCCGCAATTTTTGTTCGGTTTGTGTGTCGGAGTATTCCGGTTCGCAAAACTGATACGAAAGTTCTTGCAGCAAGCTTGCCGTCCCCGAAAATTGGTCGTTAACCACACTACGCAACTCTTGCAAACGATGAAATGCGCGTTCTCGTACCGAAAAATTTTGGTACCCGACAACAAGGCAAGAAATCAATTCCTTGTTATGTAAACAATCGATTGCCAAATCGTCTGCGCTTACGGATTCTCCGGAACGCAAAAAAGGCGTTATGTGATTGAAAGCATCCATGGTTTTTTGAAAATTCTTTTCCCAGCAAATCATTTTCTTTTTGCATTTACGGCAAATTTTATCGGTCGCTTGTCGGTATGCCGAACCAAGCTCGGGTGCTCCCAAATGGGAAAGTTGATCCGAAACCGTATCGACCACCCCGGCAACCTCTGTCATGGCTTTTGAAACACAATCTAATTTGAACGCTGCGTTTTGTCTTGCGGAAATCACCGCCTCGGAAGGTTGGCTTTCTGCTAAAAAAGTGGTAATAACTCGTTCTGCCTTTGTCGGGGTCAATAAAAAGACAACACTTGCTGTCAGCGCTTCGTACAAACTAATCAGAACAAAAATATCTTGTTGCATGGGAATACTCATTACTAAAACTACTGTCAAGAAAATTGACGCGGTTATCCATTTTTTCTTTTTTGAAAACACGGCTGCCAACAGTCCTGAAAAAGCATATACTTGTGCTTGATAGAACGTTTCGGGATTGGTAAGCAACAATGCCACACCCAACAAAACGCCCACAAAGCACCCACCGTTGATTTTGCCGCAACGTCCTGCCAACAGCACTGCAAAAGCGGCTATGATTCGTCCCGGTGAAATGCCGCCCCACTCTACGTTAAACAACACCATCATCACAGCGGCAAACACCAAACAAGCACTCAACTGCACCGACAAAGAAAAGGCTTGTCCTTTGTTTTTTAAAAAATAGGATGTCGCGAAAGCAAAACCGCCGGCCAATAAACTTTCGGCAAGAATCGTCATAACCGCCATCAGTCCCGGACTTCCGCTCAAAATCAAAGCGCTTCCCGTTATCAATGTGCTTAAAAAAGCAACTGTTGCCGGAAAAATATTGGTTTGTGTTAAAGTTTTAAATCCGCTGACAGACCAACGGATCCCCACCACCGCAACAAGCGCCGCTAAATAACGCAACGCTACACTAACACCTTGACACGCATAACCGACAAGAACTGCCATAAAAATCGGTATGGTACCGCCGCCGCTGACCGCCGCCGCAAAGCTGACACCAAACGGCAAAAAACCTCCGTATACGGTTGCTTGTGGCAATAAGAATCCAACCCCGACACCTAAAAGTAACCACAGTGTCGATAGTATTGATCCCTCCTTTTTTATCATTTTTTTGTGCAACGCCGATTCAAAACTACTATTGTTTGTGTTCTTCATATTTCTGCACCACCATATATTGATGTTTTCATTATAAAACGAAGTATTTGCTGTTTTTGTCACATAACGTATGCGAAAAGCAATTTGTTTTGACTAAAAAGAACGAATAATACACAGATTCTGTCGGGTGGTCTATTTGGTACAGGCTATGAATATAGTAACAGTATCCTGCATCAAGGGGGCACAAGATTGGAAAACTACAAGGAAAAGGGATTGTCGGAGCGCGAAATCGTGGAATCCCGAAAGGAATATGGCAGTAACGCCTTGTCTCATAAAAAAAGGCAGGGCTTTTGGGGACATTATTTAAGTAATTTTGGCGACCCCATTATTAAAGTTTTGTTGGCTGCTCTAGCCATTAACGTTCTTTTTTTGTTTCGACAACACGATTGGTATGAATCGATCGGTATAGCGTTTGCTGTTTTGTTAGCAACATTGGTCTCTACCCTTTCGGAATATGGCAGTGAATCGGCTTTTGAGAAACTGCAAGAAGAAAGCAGCGCTGTACAGTGTCGTGTCAAGCGTGGCGGAAAAGTTTGTTTGGTTTCTTTGGATGATTTGGTGGTAGGCGATTTTGTTTTACTGCAAAGCGGTGAACGAATTCCCGCAGACGGCATATTGCTGCACGGGGAATTAACCGTTGACCAATCTGCGCTCAACGGGGAAAGCAAAGAAATCACAAAGCATTCTGACAACCTAACAAACGAAGCCTCGCTGTCTTCGGTTAACCGGTTGTTCCGCGGCAGTGTTGTTTGTTCGGGCAACGGTGCTATGCGCGTAACAGCGGTCGGCGATGCCACCATTTATGGCAGTGTTGCCGAAGAAATCCAAGAAGAAACCCGCGAAAGTCCTTTGAAACTTCGTCTTGCCAATTTAGCGAAATTACTCAGCAAGTTGGGCTTTGTGGCCGCAGGTGTGGTGGCGTTTGCAGACTTATTTCACCGTTTTGTTATAGAAAACGGGTACTCGGTTGCCAATATTGCCGCTTCTTTTCGTGACAGCACAACAGTAATTGGGAATCTGTTACACGCCGCCACACTTGCCATTACGGTTGTTGTGGTTGCCGTTCCCGAGGGATTACCCATGATGATTACGGTTGTGCTTTCCTCCAACATGCGACGTATGCTTAAAGATAACGTATTGGTACGTAAATTGGTCGGCATTGAAACTTCGGGCAGTATCAACATTTTATTCAGTGATAAAACCGGAACCCTCACCAAAGGGAAACCTGAGGTAACACAATTTGTCGATGCTGCGGGAAACAGCTATGCACAACTTGCGCAGCTGCAAAAAACAAAGTTATGGGATTTTGTGCGGTTATCTTGCCTTTACAATACCGAAAGTGAATTTTCTTATGGAAAAGTAATTGGCGGCAATGCCACCGACCGCGCATTGTTAAGCTACATTCACGGTTTTCAAACCTTACACCGTCACGAAACGATAACCGGTCATACTCCCTTTGACAGTGTGAAAAAATGGTCTGCTGTTCAAATTGAGGGAACTCTGCCGTTGTTAAACGGTTCCCCCACTTCCGAACTGAGTTTTTACAAAGGTGCCGCAGAAAAAATATTGCCCGCTTGTCAGCAATATATAGACAAAGACGGTTTTGTCAAGCCGCTAAACGAATTGACGTCGGTGCTTGATTTGGCTCGTCAAAAAATGGAACACGATGCTATGCGGGTGTTGGTGTTAGCAATTTCCCAAAAACCGCTTTGCGAATCCCCCTCGGGCTTGATTTTTTTGGGGTTGGTTGGTCTGCGCGATGAATTACGCCCAGAAGTGCGGCGTTCGGTAAAACTTGTCAAGCAAGCAGGAATTCAAACGGTTATGATAACCGGCGATGGCAAGCAAACGGCTTCTGCCATTGCTCGTGCCGCAGGTTTGCTCAACGATAACGACGACAAAACATATGCCGTGTTAAGCGGAGAACAACTGTCAAAAATGAGCGATGACACACTGCGCCAAAAGCTCCCGTTGTTACGAGTGATTTCTCGCGCATTACCCACCGACAAAAGCCGCTTAATTCGCATTTCGCAAGAAAGCGGATTGGTGGTTGGTATGACCGGTGACGGTGTCAACGATGCACCTGCTCTTAAAAAATCCGACGTAGGATTTGCAATAGGAAGCGGTACGGAGGTCGCCAAACAAGCAGGAGATATTGTGGTTTTGGACGACAATTTTTCTTCTGTGGTTAAGGCTGTTTTGTATGGGCGGACTATTTTTAAAAGTATTCGAAAGTTTATTGTGTTTCAGCTAACCATGAATCTTTGTGCAGTTGGAATTTCGATTATCGGTCCGTTTATCGGCGTGGAAACACCTGTTACCGTGGTGCAAATGCTATGGATAAATATTATTATGGATACCTTGGCGGGGCTGGCCTTTGCAGGTGAACCGCCTTTGCTTGAATATTTAGAGGAACCGCCCAAAAAACGCGATGAACCGATATTAAACCACTATATGCTCAACCAAATTCTTTGCACCGGTGGTTTTACGGTGGCTTTATGCGTTGCGTTTTTAAAAATGGATTTTTCCAAAGTGCTGTTTCGATATAACACAGCACCAATTTATTGGATGACGGCATTTTTTGCTCTGTTTATTTTTTGCGGGATTTTCAACAGTTTTAATGCGAGGACATATCGCTTGAACTTATTGGCACATTTGCGAAAAAACCCGCTGTTTTTTGTGATTATGGCCTTGGTAACCTTGGTACAAATCGGGCTTATTTACTATGGTGGTTCACTGTTCCGCACCGCAGCTTTGTCAATTCATGAGTTGTTGTTGGTTGCAGGAGTTTCTGCTTTGGTGATTCCGTTTGATTGGGCACGAAAAGTGTTGCTTAGACTGTTTCACCGAAAAGGGAGTTTATAAGATTAAAAGAAAATGCGACGGCTTATACTATTTTTTGGAGAGTGATAGTATATGTCGTCGCAAACTTTATATGTTTCTTTCAAGCAAACAAAACAACTGCTTGACGGGCATTGGAAAAACGCTTTGGCTGTCGAGGGGTTTTTTGCACTTTGCCACACATTACCTATCCTTTTATGGATCGTTTTGGTAAACACTGTCACGCCCGTGCAAAAGGCTGTCGGTTGTGCCGTCTTACTGTGGGCAGATTTGCTGTTGCTTTCCCCTTTAAAAGCGGGAAAAGCAGTGTTTTATATCGAGGTTGTTAAGCGGCAAAAAAAAGCGCATTTTTCACAACTTTTTTTGTTTTTCAAAAAAGGATACCGCCGCACTGTTCGGTGGCGGTTGCGATTATGGCTTAAACGTTGCGGATATTGGCTGGTAGCTTTGCTCCCTTCTTCTGCTTTGCTGTTTTGGAATCGGTTTTTGCAAAATTATCCCGTGCTTTCTGCCATAGCCCTTTTGTTGTCGGTTGTACTTGGTTTTTTTGCCGTTGTATTCACCGAAATACGGTTGCTACGATACGTGGCAACCATATATCTTCTTCCCTGCGCCTTGTCGTTTAAAGAAATTTTCATCCTATCCAAAACCGTTTTTTCAAAACAATTAAACCGCTTGGTGAATTTTTATCTTGCATGCGCTTATCTTTTGTTTATTCCTCCGATGTTTTACACCACCCATGCGGCTACGATATATGCCATAATGCAAGAGTTTGCAAAACAACCCTTGCAACATTGGAAAAATCATGGTAAAATATTGAGCGAATTATATGACATCTTGGAGGAAATATGATTACCGTATCGGATTTAGGAATTAATTTTAGCGGACAAAACCTGTTCACGCATGTAAACTTGCTTTTCACCCCCGGCAACTGTTACGGCGTTATCGGTGCCAACGGCGCCGGCAAATCCACCTTTTTGCGCATTTTATCGGGGGATTTGGAACCCTCTTCCGGTGAAGTGATTATCGACAAAAAGAATCGTATGTCGGTGTTAAAACAAGACCACTACGCGTACGATGAATACACCGTGTTAGACACCATCATTTTAGGCAACCCGCGGTTGTATGAGATTATGCAACAAAAAGACGCGCTTTACGCCAAAGAAGATTTCAGCGAAGAAGACGGCGTTTTAGCTTCGGAACTCGAAGGCGAGTTTGCCGAACTTAACGGTTGGGAAGCCGAAACCGAAGCCGGTCAAATTTTGCAAGGTTTGGGGCTTTCGGTGGATTTGTTGTATCAACAAATGTCTACTTTGCCCGACAAAGACAAAGTTAAGGTGTTGTTGGCACAAGCTTTGTTCGGTCAACCGGATATTATTTTGCTTGACGAGCCGACCAACCACTTGGACATTGCTTCCATTGCGTGGTTAGAAGACTTTTTGATGGATTACATCGGCACCGTTATCGTTGTATCGCACGACCGTCACTTCCTTAACAACGTTTGCACACATATTGTCGACGTTGACTACAACAAAATCAAAATTTACGTCGGCAACTACGATTTCTGGTATGAGTCCAGCCAACTCATGCAAAAAATCATGAAAGAGCAAAACAAAAAAGCGGAAGATAAAATTCGCGAGTTGCAAAACTTTATCCAACGCTTTTCTGCCAACAAATCCAAATCGAAACAAGCTACTTCCCGTAAAAAGTTGATTGAAAAATTAACGGTGGAAGAAATGCCCGCCTCGTCGCGGCGGTATCCGTTTGTTGGGTTTACCATGGACCGTGAAGCGGGTAAAGAGATTTTGGCTGTGGAAGACTTGTGCTTGGCAGTCGACGGTGAAACCGTGCTCAACAAGGTTTCGTTCCGTGTCAACAAAGGTGACAAGATTGCCTTTGTGGGTGAAAACGAGTTGGCCATCACCGCATTGTTCCGCGTGTTGGCAGAGGAAATTACTGCCGATTCCGGCTCGTTCAAATGGGGCGGTACCACTTCGCAATCGTTCTTCCCCAAAGACAATTCCGCATTCTTTGACGATTGCGATTTGAATTTGTTACAATGGCTCAACCAATATTCGCAAGATAATACCGAAACCTATTTACGCGGATTTTTGGGTAAAATGCTGTTTTCGGGTGACGACGTGCAAAAACCCGTTAAGGTGTTGTCGGGTGGCGAGAAAGTGCGTTGCATGTTATCGCGTATGATGATGTTTGGCGCCAACGTGCTGGTGCTGGACCAACCCACCAACCACTTGGACTTGGAATCCATTACCGCCGTCAACGATGGCTTGATTGATTTTAAAGGCAACGTGTTGTTCTCGTCTTATGACCACCAATTCATTCAAACGGTTGCCAACCGTATTATTGAATTTTTACCCGACGGCAGTATCATTGATAAAATGATGACCTACGACGAGTATTTGGAATGGAAAGCGGCGAATAAATAAAAACACAAGCAACAGCGGGTACAGCCGAATGGCTGTACCCGCTTGTTTTCACCTGTTTTTATTAATATTAAAATCAATATGTATTTTTTTGCCGTCCTCATTTGTTTCAACAAAATTCAGCCAACTACCCAAGTCGCTTATGCCATTATAATAACGGTCATATTCTCCTTGGATTTTGGATAAATCAATACTCACCCTATATTTGTTAGATTGAATTTTATCAACTCGTATATCAATATTTTTTAAATCTATCCCCCTTTTTGACGGTTCTAATGTATCGACTAATGCCATTAAAAAATATAGTTTTTCATAGGAAGATATTTCACGACGATTTTTTGTGTTTGGCATATATCGAAACTGTTTGTTCTCTTTTATCAACTCTGGCAAGTTTTTATATCGAACATCCTTCTTTTTAGAAACAAATATGTTGTGGCACGCTATAATTTTTGCCACTTTACACATCGCACGAAATGTGGAGTTGTTAATTTTTAAACCACTGTACTCTAACTCTTCATCAATAACAAAATTTTTAAATTCCTTACCCTGCCAGCTTAAAACCTCTTCAATCATATTCGTGTAATTACAATACATTCTTTCCGCTGCAATAATCCCGTGATCTTTATTCTTTTTTTGATCATGTGAAGTTTTTGGATTATTTTCCTTTTCATAATACCTGCTTATTAAATCAGAATCGTATAATATACCTTTTGAAAAAATTGCATACTTATAACTGGGGATTAAGCTTTCATCTATTTCAAAAAATGCATCATGATATAGTGAGCATAAAAACCAAGCCCACATAAAATTTTTATCTTTCGATAGAAATGAATTTTTATGAGGTTTTAAATACTCTATTTTTTCTTTTAGATATAGCCCTAAGAAAAAAGCGTTTACCGTGTGGGTTGAACGTTTATTTTGTTCGTTACAATTCTTCTGTCTAAAATCGAATAAGCTTTCATATAAAAACTTATTTTTCCCCGCATAATAAAAATAGGACGCAATAAAACCCAACGGATCTGCAATAGCTTTTTCATAACCAGAAAAGTTTATACCACGGTAATAACGCCACTCTGTTTCCGGAATTCCTGTTAGTTCATCGTATAAAGACATTTTTCAACCCCTAACTTTGGACATTGACATCTGATTCTATTAAGTCGGAGGCCAAGCG
>JAZROQ010000010.1:0-11418 GCA_045648765.1 Acutalibacteraceae bacterium | reverse complement strand
TATTGCAAAACTTGGCTTGAAAATATTGGCGCTCGCGGTGTGTATATTGATAGTGCCTTAAATGTTGTTTTCCCTTTAAATTGCGAAAACAAAAAGGCTATCACCGTGTTTGTCGCCCACACCGACACCGTGTTTCCTGATGTAGAACCATTACCGTATAATGAAGACGAACATGTCATTCGTTGCCCGGGCGTGGGGGACGATACCGTTAGCGTAGCGCTTTTGCTTCACGTGGCGCGTTACTATGTGGAACAAAATATCATTCCATCAAATGGCGTTTTGTTTGTGCTCAATTCCGGTGAGGAGGGGTTGGGAAATCTCAAAGGGACACGTCAAATTTTCGAAGATTATAAAGGTCGTATTGCTCAATTCGTTTCGTTCGACGGACAGATGGATATCGTTAACGATGAGTGTGCCGGTTCCCATCGCTACTCTGTTACCGTCCGCACAACGGGTGGTCACTCGTTCCAAGATTTTGGCAAAGCAAATGCTATTGTTGAATTGTCAAAAATCATTACCGAACTTAATAAAATCTCGGTTCCGCAAAAACAGGGCACCAGAACTACGTTTAACATAGGAACGATCAGCGGTGGTACGTCGGTGAACACCATTGCACAAGATGCTACCATGCTTTGCGAATACCGCTCCACAGACTGGGAGTGTTTGGAATATATGAAAGCCCATTTTGCCAAGGTGTTTTCGGCAGCACAAACAGAAGAAGTGAGTGTCGAAGTAACACAAGTCGGTGACCGTCCGTGCAGCCGCATTGACATTCAAAAGCAGGCGGATTTTCGCGATAAAGTATTACCATTGCTTAAAGAACTGGTAGGTTCCTCTGTTTATTGTAAAAGCGCTTCCACCGACTGCAACATTTCTTTGTCTTTGGGGATTCCCGCTTTGTGTCTTGGTGTTTATCGCGGCGGAGGAATGCATACGCGTGAAGAATGGTTGGAAAAAGCATCCGTTCCGTTGGGAATGGAAATTGCTTTGAAAACGGCATTGTTGTTGACGAGCAAGGAGGTACTATGAAAGCTACTTATCAAGTGACGACCGATAAAAAAATCCCTGCCGTTGTTTATAAAGGTGACTATTCCACTTTGGTTTGGATTCAAAGTGAGTGGACCGAAGGTCGTTATGCGGGGTGGGTACAGCGCAACGGATGTGGTCATTGTTGTACAGCTATGGCGGCAAATTTGCGCGGCAAATCTTTGGACCCGCACCAAGAACTTACCTTGTGTTGCGAATTGTGGGGTGAACCGTCTGATGCTAATCAAACGGCACCTTTTATCACCGTTGCCGGAATTGTTAAAGTGTTGGAGCATTTGGGACTTTCTTCTGCATGTTTTGGTGTGGCAAAAGGTGAAGCCAAACAGGCAACCGAACACATCATAAAATCCTTGCAAAACGGCAAGTTAGTGATTTTTATTTCTGATCCCGAACGGTATCCTGAAAATCCGTTTTCTACCGGATTACATTATGTGATGGCTGTCGGAATCGATGAAAAAGGGGATATCCTTATTGCCAATAGTTCTGAAAAAGTCTCCAAAGGCGGGATTCAGAAGGTTGCCGCTCAAACGATCGAAAAATCCATTTTTGAAGGCGGAACTGCCAATCCCGAAATGACATGGGGGATGTTAGGCTATATTCCACGTGGTTGCACGTATGTAGTAGTGGATTAATACCATTGATTTTTTAGGAAAAATATGGTATTATATAACTATCAATTATAACGTAAAGGAGAATAGTATGAGCAAGAGCGTAAAAGATGTCTTGAAAATGATAAAAGACAACAACATTGAAATGGTCGACTTTAAAATGGTGGATATTAACGGTCAATACCGCCACGTCACCATTCCTGCTCAAAACTTTTCGGAAGAAACCCTTAAAAGCGGTATCGGTTTTGATGCTTCCAACTACGGTTATGCCGTTGTGGAAAAAAGCGATATGGTCTTTATTCCCGATCCGGATACCGCTATGATCGATCCGTTTTGCTCGGTTCCTACCTTGTCTATGACCGGTAACGCCATGATTATTGATTCTCCGCAAAACCGTCCTTTGCCGCAATATCCGCGCAATATCGTGCGAGCCGCTGTACAATACATGAAAGACAGTGATATTGCCGACACCATGCTTATTTTGCCGGAATTTGAGTTTTATCTGTTTGATCAAGTCGGCTGGGAAGTGAGCGGCAAAGAAATCAGCGCTACGGTTGATGCGCAACAATCGTATTGGAACAGCAGCTGCGAAGGCTTGGGTGTTGTAGTTCCCAAACAAAAGAACTATCACATTGCCAAACCGTTTGATGTTTCGTACGAATGCCGTAGCGAGATGTGTATGCACATGCAAAAAGCGGGCATCGAAATCAACTATCACCATCCCGAAGTGGCAGCTTCCGGTCAGTTCGAAATCGAACCCCAATTAGGCGAAATGGTACACATGGCCGATGCTACCATGATGATAAAATATATCATTCATAACACGGCTCTTAAATACAACAAAACCGCTACCTTTATGCCCAAGCCGATTTATGGTGAAGCGGGCAGCGGCATGCACGTGCATATGTTGCTCAAAAAAGATGGCGAACCCGTTTTCTCCGACGATAACGGCTATGCCCATTTGAGTGAAACTGCTCATTACTTTATGGGCGGCTTGTTAAAACACATTGCCTCGCTTTGCGCTATCACCAATCCCAGCACAAACTCTTTCAAACGTTTGGTGCCGGGTTACGAAGCGCCTGTCACGGTTGGTTATGCAACTTCTAACCGCAGCGCAGTTATTCGTATTCCCGCCTATGCTAAAGCACCTGATAAACGCCGTTTTGAATTGCGTAACCCCGACGCTACTTGCAACCCATATTTCTGCTATGCCGCTATTTTGATGGCCGGTATCGATGGTGTCAAAAACAAAATCGACCCGCATAAAAACGGTTGGGGTCCGTACGACGTTAACTTGTATCATTTGCCGGAAGAAGAAAAAGCAAAATTGCAAGGTTTGCCCACCTGCCTCGAAGATGCTCTTGACGCTTTGGAAAAAGATAACGATTATCTTACCGCAGGCGGAGTGTTCCCGAAAGAACTCATTGATAATTTTATCAAGGCCAAACGTGCAGAATGTGCGCAACTTTCGGCTATTCCTCATCCGGCGGAATACGACAAATATTTCAATCTGTAATTATAAACAGGCATATTTTCATTGGAATATGCCTGTTTTCTTGCTGTTGTTGGAATTTTTACTGTCTTAACGAGAAAAAATGCTTTTTAATATAAAAAACAAGCGATATAATAAAGATAACAAATTTGGAAAGGATGTTACATATGTACGAAAAAATTCGTGTTGGTGTAGTTGGTCTGGGCCATCGTGGCCGCGAAATGTTTAAACTAGCGGCAAAAGGGTTCGACTTTGTTGTTCCCGCAGCGGCGTGTGACTTAAAACCCGAAAACTGGTATGAACAACAATGGTTGTCGGATGCTCCGCTCAGCGAAATGTTCCCGGATGCTGTGTTTTATAATGACTACGAAGAAATGCTCCAAAAAGCAAATCTCGATTTGGTACTGGTAGAAACAGGTGCCGACATTCACGCAGATTTCTGTTGCAAAGCACTCGAATATAATATTAACGTTATGACCGATATTCCTGTAGTAGCAAGTTTGGAAGAGGCAGAACGCCTTTGGAAAGCTGCCGAAAAATCAACGGCAATGATTTCGGTTGGCGCCAACCCCAACGAGCAAAAATTTACCGTTATGTTACGTGATTTCCACAGCAAAGGTTTGCTTGGAAAACCCTACTGCATGGAAGCAGAGTATATTCACTGGTACCTGCCGAAAAGTGTGGAAACAACGCATTTGAACGAAAACGGCGACTGGCGTCGATTGTTAATTCCTATCCGCTATTGCACCCACTCGCTTGGTCCTTTGCTGACTATTTTAGACGAAGAATTGCGCTACGTTTCTTGCTTTGGTACCGGCAAGCACACCGACGAGCATGTGGCTTTTACCAAAGATGATATGATGTGTGCCAACTACAAAACCGAATCCGGTGTTGTTGTTCGCTTGATGCGTAACGGACGTTGCCGTGCGGCTATTGGTCACCACAACTATCGTGTGTTTGGTACCGAAGGTTATATGGAACGTATTGAACGTATGGGCAAACCTGTTATTCGCTACAACTCCCAAAAAGAACTCACCACCAACATGAAAGAAATTGGCGGTGAATTTATGCCTCCCGAATTTGCAGGCAATCCACGCGCGGTAGGACACGGTGGTATGGACTTTGCGTTGTTTGCTCATTTGTTCGACGCTATGCAAAACGGCAAACCGGCACCGATTTCGCTCAAAGAAGGCTTGGCTATGACATTGCCCGGCATTTATGCAGAAGAATCTGCCAAACGAAACGGCCAAGTGCTTCGTATGCGCTATCCGTGGGATCCCGATTGGACAACCAAAATTGATTAATGGCTGATATAAAAACTGATGCACCATTGGTGCATCAGTTTTTTTGTTGTCGAATATATTCGGTTGGGGTGATTTGTCGTTTAGTTTTAAACACTTTGGTAAAATACACCGCATCGGCATATCCGCATTGTTCGGCAATATAAGAAACAGAGGTTTCACCCTGCTCAATCAATTTGTATGCGTGTTGAATACGTAACGTGTTCAAATACTGTTTAAACGTAACGTTCATATATTTGGTGAATAGGGAAGAGACGTACTTTTCTGTATAGGAAAATTCTTCCGAAAGTTTAGAAAGCGAAAGATCGGTATCGTGAAAATGTTGGTCTACGTATTCGACAATTCGTTCAAAAGAACGACCGCTAACCGCTTTGGTGGTGTTTGCCTTCGGACTAATAAAAGAAAGGGTGTATAACAGTAACCCCTCCGTTAACAAAGAAACGTTAATATCCGAACGTCGCCGAATTGCTTGTTGCCAAAACTCAATCAAATGCTCAAACCCGTTGTATACCGGGTTTGTTTCGGAAATCCCCAATTCTTGTAACAACGTATACGAACCATCACCTAAAAAACTGATATACATATATTCAAAATCGTTGCTGGCCTCTAACGTATAACGGCAAGAGGGGAAAGCAAAGAACAAATCACCGGTTCTTAATGGAAAATCATTGGCATAGTGCAAGGTTGCGCAACCCTTAGTCACCAAAAACACCGAAAAACAAGCATGGAAAAAGGGTTGACGCAAAGAGTGGAAATCGGTTTCGTAAACAAAGTGTATGGGTTTTACACCGCCGGTATACGATTTACTCGGCATAAAATTGCAAATACTGTTGTTCACACTATCCCTCCTTTATATGTTGCTTAGTGTAACAGTTTACCGCAAAAAAATCAACACGTTTCAGAATTTTTACTGATTGTGGTGGAAATTTTACTACATATTAATCACTTTAAAAACAAAAATCGACAGTGCGAAAAATCGCACTGTCGCTTGTGATAGTTATTTTCCACTTCCGTGTCTGGCTAACAATTTTTGTTTTTCATCCCATAACGATTGAGATAAATCAACGTAATACTTGTGCGGATTTTCAAAGCGCAATACTTCATCCCACAACGTGTCTAATTGTTCGCGGCAATAGTTGCGAATTTCCGAAACAGTGGGGGAGTTGTAAATGCATTGACCTTTACTAAAGATTTGTTGATGCAAAGGTTTGGCAACGAAGTTTTCAATGGTTTTGCGTTTCCAAACGTGTTCGGGGTCAAAAATCTCATAGGGTTTGCTGTCGTCAATGATTTCGTCGTGCAAGGTAATCACATCAGCAATGGCTTTACCGCTTGTTTTGTCATACAGGCGCCACAATTTTTTAAAGGAAGGGTTGGTGATTTTGGCAACGTTTTCACTCACTTTAATGCGTGGCTCAATTACGCCGTCTTTTTCAACAGCTGCCAACTTGTAAACCCCGCCAAAAACAGGGTCACTGGAAGCGGTGATTAACCGTTCGCCCACTCCAAAACTGTCAATGCGCGCACCTTGCATAAGCATATCACGGATAATAAACTCATCCAACGAGTTGGAAACACAAATTTGACAATCGGGGTATCCTGCGTCGTCCAGCATCTTACGTGCTTTTTTGGTCAAATAAGTGATATCACCGGAATCCAAACGGATTCCTTTTGGACGGCACCCCAAAGGAGCCAACACTTCATCAAAAACACGTATGGCGTTGGGGATACCGGATTTAAGAACGTTGTAGGTATCTACCAATAACGTGCAAGAATGGGGATATACCTCGGCATACGCTTTAAATGCTTCGTACTCACTGTCAAACAACTGCACCCAACTGTGAGCCATAGTACCCAAGGCGGGAATTCCAAACTCGCGGTCGGCAATGGTACAAGCCGTTCCGATGCAACCGCCGATATACGCGGCGCGAGCACCATAAACCGCACCGTTGAATCCTTGTGCCCGTCGTGAACCGAATTCCATTACGGCACGGCCATCGGCGGCGCGTACAATACGATTGGCTTTTGTGGCGATTAGCGATTGGTGGTTAATTGCCAACAAAATCATAGTTTCAATGAACTGTGCTTGTATGGCGGGACCACGCACGGTAAGCAACGGCTCATAAGGGAAGATGGGTGTTCCTTCCGGAATTGCCCATACATCACAAGAAAAATGAAAATCGCGTAAATATTGCAAAAAATCTTCGCTAAACAATTTTTTGCTGCGTAAATAGGCAATGTCTTCATCCGAAAACGAAAGATTTTTTAAATATTCAATCACTTGTTCCAAACCTGCCATAATGGCAAAACCGCCGCCATCGGGAATGGTGCGGAAAAACATATCAAAATAAACGGTTTGTTCACCGTGACCGTTTTCAAAAAAACCGTTTGCCATGGTGATTTCATAAAAGTCGGTGAGCATGGTTAAATTTTCTTTACCGTAATTGTGAGTCATGTGTTACACTCCTTACAAGTTGACAAAAAACCCCTGCCGCGCTGCGACAGGGGTTTTGAATCGGTTTACCTTAGACGGCGCGGGTGACCTTACCGGAACGCAGGCAACGGGTGCAGGCATATACCCTTTTGGGGGAACCGTTCACCACAGCCTTGACGCGTTTGATATTCGGACGCCAGGTACGATTGGATCGACGATGCGAGTGAGAAACTCGAATGCCGAAGGTTACGCTTTTACCGCAGAAATCACATTTAGCCATGTTCTGCACCTCCTTTTAAAAAGCATCGGCGCTTGTTAAAAACTATCGCCAAATTCTATACAACAGAAGTATATTAGCAGATTTCAAACGGAAAAGCAAGTTTTTTTTGAAACTATTTTGAAAAATTTTATTAAACCATGAAAAATCTGCGTAAAAATGCTTTTTCCCTTGTAATTTGGTTTAAAACACGTTATAATTTAATGTGGTATATTTTTATAGATAGGAAGGTTCTTTTCATGCTGTATACCGTAGTTAGACAAGCGGGGAATTTGTCGTTTTTTGGTCTTTTGTTGGTGATACTCAGTTATGTGGCGTTGGTGTTGGTTATGTTACCCATGCACGAGTTTGCCCATGCGTTTGTAGCAACCAAATTGGGCGATCAAACGGCACGTTGGCACGGAAGGTTGACGATTAATCCGTTTGCCCATTTGGACCGATGGGGAACGGTTATGTTGTTTTTGTTCGGCTTTGGCTATGCAAAACCCGTTCCGGTTAATCCTGGCAACTTCAAAAGCCCTAACCGCGGTATGTCGCTGGTGGCGTTGGCAGGCCCGCTTTCCAACATAATCATGGCGGCTGTATCCATGATTATTTATCGTGTGCTTACTCTTTTTTCACTTCCGTTTTCGGTTTTGGCAGTAGCACAAATCATCTTTATTCACGTTTTTACGATGGTTAATTTGAATTTAGCGGTGTTTAATTTGTTGCCGATTCCTCCGCTTGATGGTTCTCGCATTTTTGCTTCTATCTTGCCGGCGCGTTGGACAAACACTTTGGAATACTACTCTCGGTATGTAACGATTGGTTTATTGGCTTTGATTGCTTTTGGGGCGCTTGATTATCCCATTGGTTTATTACGTAACTTTTTATTCCGTATTTTGAGCATTATTATTGGTCTATAATTTTACAAGGACGTGTCACATGGAAATTTCGTATAAGTTGCCGGATTTTGAAGGTCCGTTAGACCTTTTACTGTATCTGGTGCAAAAGAACAAATTGAATATATATGACATTCCTATCCATGAACTGCTGGAGCAATATCTTTCTACCATTCAAACAATGCAAGAACTGGACATGGAAGTAGCCACCGAATTCTTGGACATGGCAGCCCGCTTGGTACAAATTAAATCGGCTATGCTGTTGCCTCAACACGAAGAAGGCGAAGAACTGAAACAGCAACTCACCGGTGAATTGATCGAATATCAGCTTTGCCAAGAGGCAGCACGACGTATGCAACAACAATGCATTGGTGGGGATTTATTTGTTCGTTTACCATTGGAGTTAGAACCGGATTATACGTACCGCCGTACGCATTCACCCCTCGAATTACCCGAAGCATATTTTTCTGCTGCGGGTCGAGGACAACGTCGTTTACCGCCCTCACCGCAAGTATTTCACAATATTGTGGCAAAGAAAATTGTTTCGGTGGCTTCGAAAATCGTTTTTGTTTTGCGGAAACTTCGTGTTGGAAAAGCTGTTTCTTATCGTTCGCTGTATAACAGTGCCAAAAACAAATCGGAATTGGTTGCCACTTTCTTGGCAGTGTTGGAATTGATAAAAGACAAACGCATCACCGTTGATGGTGAGGGAGAACGTCAGCAAGTGACGTTACTGAATCGCAAAGGGGAACCGAATGATGGAAATTAAAGAATATAAAAGTGCCATAGAAGCGGTGTTGTTTGCTCACGGCGACCCCATCGAAGCCGAACGTTTGGCAGAAATTTTGGAATTGGATGTAGAAACCGTGCATCGCTTGGCAGAAGATTTGATGAGCGAGATAAACATGCGTGCCGGTGGTATTTCCATGTTACGCTTGGATGAAAAATATCAGTTGTGCACGCGCAAAGAATATGCTGAGCCTATTCGCCGCGCATTAGATATTCGCCGCAACACGCCACTTTCGCAAGCGGCCATGGAAGTACTTGCCATTATTGCTTATAACCAACCTGTAACCAAAGCATTTGTTGAACAAGTGCGTGGTGTGGATTGCAGTGCGGTTATTCAAGGTTTGCAACAAAAGAATTTAATTGAAGAACAAGGCCGTTTAGAGTTGCCGGGACGTCCTTTGTTGTATGGCACAACGCCCGTGTTTTTACGATGCTTTGGCATTTCCAAACTGAGTGAATTGCCACCGCTTCCGCAAAAAGAGGAAGAAGCACGCATGATTGAAACTACTTTGGAAGAAGTAATTGAAAGAGCAGAGTTCGGAAAATACGAGGAGGAATAATTAAGAATGTGGACAGCTGTTTTATACAGTCTTCTCGGATTGTTTTTGCTGTTGCTTGTCGTCTTGCTCATTCCGGTTTTTTTGCAGTTGGATTTTTCGGGAGAATTTTCACTTCGCGTACGTTTTTTGGGTATTCCTGTTTTCCGCTATTCTTCGGACAAGCCGTCAGGCGCTACGGGGAAAGCTGATACAAAAAAAGAACTGGACAACGCGGAGCCATCTTTGTGGGACATGGTGGCACAAACCTTAAAAACCGACGGCGTAACTGCCACGGTGCAGTATGTTCAAAAGGGTGCCTCTTTGGTTACCGGAACGGTTCAAAAAGTTTTGCGCATTGTTACACTGGATAAGTTGATTATAAAACTTACGGTAGCTTCGGAAGATGCAGCGCATACCGCACAAGATACCGGAAAAATATGCGCTGTGCTCTATCCTTCCATTACCGCTTTGCAAAGTGTGCTCAAAATTAGAAACCGCGAAGTAACGGTTACCCCCGATTTTTTAGCAGAAAAAGGAAAGGCGGAAATTCATATTGCTGCACACGCAATGCTTTTGCGGATTTTATGGGTTGGTTTTGTATTAATTCGTCAATACTCTGCTTGGCAGACGTCAATAAATAAAGAAAACAAGGAGGAAATCAGTAATGGAAAATAAAGTGCACGGATTGATGGGGTTATCCATCGATAAAATCAAAGAAATGGTAGATGTTAACACTGTGATTGGTGAACCGATGGTGTTGTCAGACGGCATGACGCTGATTCCTGTTTCTCGTGTGAGCTATGGTTTTGCTTCCGGCGGTTCGGACTTGCCCACCAAAGGCAATCAAGAATTGTTTGGCGGCGGCGGTGGCGCCGGCATTAATATTACCCCCATTGCTTTTTTGGTGGTTAACGAAGGAAATGTTCGTGTGGTGCCCATGGTATCTACACCGGACAGCCTTAACCAAATTGTGAATATGGTACCCGGTGTGGTTGACAAAATCGGCGGGTTCTTCAACAAAGAGAAAAAATAAGTATCTTTTCACCTGATCTTACATATTTTTTGTAAGAAGTAGGTGAGAATATGATATACAAAAAAATTCTTTCTTGGTGTTTGATAATAGGATTTTTCTTTTTAGGGATGCCTACGGTTTCGGCAAAGGAAGTCGATTTTTCGATTTCTGCGCAGTCTGCGGTGCTGTATGAACCGCAGTCCGGTCGTGTTTTATATGAAAAACAAGCAGATAAGCCGCGTGCAATGGCAAGTACGACCAAACTAATGACAGCTTTGGTAGCGGTTGAAACACTTTCTCTTGATCAAGAAGTTATTATTCCCGAGCAGGCGGTACGCGTGGAGGGAACGGCGCTTGGGTTACGCGGCGGAGATGCTATTACAGTGAAAGATTTGCTTGTGGGTATGCTTTTGTCATCCGGCAATGATGCTGCTAATGCTTTGGCGTTGCTGTGTAGCGGTTCATTGCCTGCTTTTTCAAAACGAATGAACGAAAAAGCAAAGTCTTTGGGAATGATCAATTCTTACTTCGTCACACCGTCAGGTTTAGACGAAGGAGAACACTCCTCGACGGCAAAAGATATGGCTTTGCTTGGCGCTGCTGTGATTAAAGTTCCTGCTTTGGCAGAAATTTGCGCTTTGCAAAAGGCTACGGTGCGATTTGGAAATCCAAAACGAGCAATTACCATCAAAAATCATAATCGACTGTTGTCGTTATATCCGGAAGCAGTTGGGCTCAAAACAGGGTTTACCAAAAAAGCGGGACGGTGTTTGGTGTCGGCCGCTAAACGGAACGGGGTAACTTTGGTAGCAGTCACCTTACAGGCACCTGACGATTGGAATGACCATATTGCATTGTATGAATATGGGTTTTCCAAAGTATCTCTTTTTAAACCGCCTTCGCCTAAACTCCCGTTACTTCCCATAGCGGGAGGTGAAAAGGACGACGCTTTATTGACAACTGTTGAGCCTAAACCTATGGTGTTGCTAAACGACGAGCAAAAGAAACTTTCTGTTTCGATTAACTTGCCACAATTTA
>JAZROQ010000009.1:0-37655 GCA_045648765.1 Acutalibacteraceae bacterium | reverse complement strand
GTCACTATTTCGGCTACCCGATCACTCCGCAAACCGAAATCGCGGCATACATGGCAAAAAGAATGCCCAAAATCGGTGGTACCTTTCTGCAAGCGGAAAGTGAAATCCCCGCTATCAATATGGTATACGGTGTTGCCGCTACCGGAAAACGCGTAATGACTTCCTCGTCAAGCCCCGGAATCTCGCTCAAAGGCGAAGGTATCTCCTACCTTGCCGGTGCGGATTTGCCCTCTTTGATTGTCAACGTACAACGCGGCGGCCCCGGTCTTGGCGGTATTCAACCTTCGCAATCCGACTACTTCCAAGCGACCAAAGGCGCAGCACACGGCGACTTCCATATGATTGTCTTGGCCCCCGCTTCGGTTCAAGAAATGGCAGAATTGACTGTGAAAGGCTTTGACCTTGCCGATAAATATCGCATGACTACCATGATTTTGGCAGACGGTACCATGGGACAAATGATGGAACCGGTTTCTTTGGATTTCAAAACCGAAGCACCTGTGGAAAAACCGTGGGCTGTCACCGGCACCAACTGTGAACGTGAACATAACATTGTAAATTCCCTATTCTTAAAACCGGAAGAATTGGAACGCACAAACTTCGAACGCTATGAGCGCTATCGCTACATCGAAGAAAACGAAGTGCTGTGCGAAGAATACATGATGGATGACGCGGAAATTTGCATTGCCGCTTTTGGCATTGCCGCCCGTGTTTCCAAAAACGCTATTAACGAAGCCCGCAAACAAGGAATCAAGGTCGGTTTGATTCGTCCTATCACCTTGTGGCCGTTCCCCACAAAACAATTTGCCAAAGCAGCAGAAAAAGTAAAATCCTTTATTTCTGTGGAACTTTCCATGGGACAAATGATCGAAGATGTCCGCCTTGCCACAGGTTGCAAAGTACCGGTTACTTTGTGCAATCGCGCCGGCGGTATGATTCCTTCGCCCGAACAAGTGCTGGATGCCATTAAGGCTGCTCACAACGGAGGTGACAAGTAATGATTGTTTTTGATAAACCGAAAGCCCTTACCGATATGCCTTTGCACTACTGCCCCGGCTGTACACACGGTATTGTGCACCGCTTGGTTGCAGAAGTAATTGACGAATTAGGTATCGAGGGAAAAACCATTGGTATTGCTCCTGTTGGATGCTCGGTTATGGCCTACGATTATTTCGCTTGCGATATGATTGAAGCCGCTCATGGTCGTGCACCCGCAGTTGCCACCGGTGTCAAACGTTCCGATCCGAACAACATTGTTTTCACCTACCAAGGTGACGGTGACTTGGCATCCATTGGTATGGCCGAAACCGTACATGCCGCCGCCCGCAACGAAAATATTACCGTTATTTTTATCAATAACGCCATTTACGGTATGACCGGCGGTCAAATGGCACCGACTTCCCTGCCGGGTCAAATCACCCAAACTTCTCCGTACGGTCGTGACGTTAACCACTGCGGTTTCCCGATTAAAGTGTGCGAAATGTTGTCGCAACTCGAAGGTCCGGAATATTTGGAACGCGTTACGGTAAACTCCGTACAAAATGTCAAAAAAGCCAAAAAGGCCATTAAAAAAGCTTTTGAAAATCAAGTGAACAACAAAGGTTTCTCCTTGGTGGAAGTGCTTTCTACTTGCCCGACCAACTGGGGTATGACACCCGCCAAAGCATTGGAATGGATTAACGAAAAAATGATCCCGTACTATCCGCTTGGCGTTTACAAAGACCGTTCGGCAGAATAAGAGGTGACGTTTATGAACACAACACAATATTTATTTGCCGGTTTCGGCGGACAAGGCATTTTATTTTCCGGAAAATTTTTGGCATACAAAGGCTTGACTGATGGCGCTAACGTCAGTTGGTTACCCTCCTACGGTCCGGAAATGCGCGGTGGCACGGCTAGTTGCGGTGTCATTATCAGCGATCAACCGGTCGGCTCCCCCATTGTTTCCAATCCCGATGTTTTAATCACCCTCAACTTACCCTCGCTTGATAAATACGAAGACAGCGTGGTTCCCGGCGGTATGATTTTTGTTGACTCCACATTAGTAGAACGCAAAATCAAACGTACCGACGTGAAAGTGTTTTACGTTCCTGCCACCAAAATAGCGGATGAAAACGGTTTCCCCACGCTTTCCAACATGGTTCTTATGGGCAAAGTTTTGCAAGAAACGGGCGGCTTTGAAAACGAAGAGAGTGTCCGAGATGCTCTTAAAAAAGTTATTTCCGCCAAGCGCAGCGACATGTTAGAAGTTAATATGAACGCTTTGCGTTTGGGACGAGATTATTAAAAAGGAAGCGATAGCATGAACATTTCCGTAACAAACACCACGACCCCCTCTGCAAAACCGGATAAGAATGCCGCTTTGGGGTTTGGCAAGATTTTCACTGACCACATGTTCCAAATGGAATACTCGGCAGAAAAAGGTTGGCACGATGCGCGCATCATCCCCTTTGGTCGAATTGCCCTTCATCCGGCTTCCACCGTGTTGCACTACGGTTCGGAAATTTTTGAAGGCTTGAAAGCTTATCGCAAAGCCGATGGCAGCGTTCAACTTTTTCGGCCGCTCGAAAACATTCGTCGTATGAATCGTTCGGCAGAACGTATGTGCTTGCCGACCATTCCCGAAGAAGATGCCTTGCAAATTCTCACCACCTTTATTGAGCACGAAAAGGATTGGGTGCCCAGTGAAGAAGGCACTTCTCTTTACATTCGTCCTTTTATGTTCGGAAACGACGAATCTTTGGGTGTTCACGCCGTGCACAATGCCACATTTGTGATTATCACTTCCCCTGTCGGCAGTTACTATCCCGAAGGTATCAATCCCGTAAAAATCATGATTGAATCCGAAGATGTTCGTGCTGTTCGCGGTGGTACCGGCGAAGCCAAATGCGGCGGTAACTACGCCGCCAGCAACCGTGCCGGTGAACGTGCCGCCCAACAAGGTTACTCCCAAGTGTTGTGGCTTGACGGTGTCGAGCGCAAATACATCGAAGAAGTTGGCGCCATGAACGTTATGTTTAAAATCGACGGCGAAGTAGTCACACCGAAATTGGCAGGTTCCATTTTGCCGGGTATCACCCGCAAGTCTTGCTTGGAATTGCTTAGAAACGAAGGCTACGCTGTCAGCGAACGCTTAATCAGCGTTGACGAATTGATTGCCGCGTTGGAAGCAGGCAAACTGGAAGAAGCCTGGGGTTGCGGTACCGCCGCTGTGGTTTCCCCCATCGGCGAACTTGCCTACAACGGCAAAAAATATTGCATCAACAACGGTCAAATCGGTAAAACCACACAGTACCTGTATGATACCTTGACCGGTATTCAATGGGGTACTTTGGAAGATACCTACGGTTGGACACATCCCATTCAATAAGTAAACATAAAAAGGAGCGGTTGTTACAATGTAACAACCGCTCCTTTTTTATACTGTCAGTTCTTCTCAAACCCTATTAACAAACCGCCTTTTTCGGCATAAAAACTGCAAAGGGCACCGCAAGGATAAATCTCTATCGACACATCCTCTGCAATGGCTTGGATTTTGTCTTTTAATTGCTCTGCCGCTTGTTGGTTAAAGCAGTGAGCAATACGTACCCTCCCCGCTTTAAAACCGCTTTCTTGCATTCGAAGAACAACGGTATCCAACGCCTTTTCCTCGCCCCGACACTTGTCCAGCGGTTGCAAATCACCTTTGTCGCTCGCTTTGCCCACAATGCGAATACCAAGCAAACCAACTGTTTTTGCAACAAGCGGACTCACTCTGCCGTTGTTGGCTAAGTTTTTCATAGAACTTAACACAAAAAGTAATGCGGTGGTTTTTTGGTATTCTTGAATCTCACAACAAATTTTTTCAAAATCAAATCCCTGACGAATGTAAAAGGCCAATTTTTCAATAATTAATTTTAATTCCGGTCCTGCCGAAAGAGAGTTGATAACAAACACTTTTCGTCCCGGGTGTTGCTCTTCGTATATGTTTTTAGCAATCATCGCCGCGTTATAACTACCTGACAATTCCTTTGTAATCGTAACGCAAAAAATATTCTCATAGTCTTCAAAAGAAGTCAACCAATCTTCCGGATTAGGACACGACGTGGAAGATTTTCCTTTGTAAGACGATAAATCTCTCACCATTCCCTCCACATCAACTAACGTGTCGTCAACGTATTCTTTTTCCGCAGTGATAATTTTTAATGGAACAGAAGAAAAAGGGAAACCTTCCAAGCACGTGGTATCCGCAGTGGAATCAGCAACAATTTTCATGTTGTACATCATAATACTCTCCTCGAAAAAATATATAACCTTTCAAAAGCCTCTATCAGTATACCGCACACTAAAAAGAAATACTATCTATTCTCCCCTTTTATCACTATACCTTTTGAGTATCCACGGTAGATTAACAAAAAAAGGCTCTACCGACAAGAGAGTAGTGTCCACCGGTTGATTTTAAAAACAAAAAACGCGCAGTTGCGACAAAACAACTGCGCGTTAATACTTCTTTTATTTGCCCATGCGTTTTAACACTTCGGCAACCACCAATTTGGTGATAGCCTCCACGTCAGTAGTGGGAGCAGGGTTTGCCACTTTACCGTCAGAACCAAACAATTGCATTTTCTTTGCGGTTTCTTGTTTGACAGCTTCCACAGCAGCGGGGATCAAGTCGATCAAGCCTTTTTCCATGCTGGAGAATTTTTTAAATTCGGCTTCCACAGCGGCAACGTTGATATCGGTAAAAATGTTCACCTTGCTGATACCATCGTGAATAGCTTGTTTAAAATCGTTGTCGGTCAAACCGGAACCGCCGTGCAACACCAGCGGAACATCCACGGTTTTAGCAATCGTGCGGATGCGCTCGAAATCCAATTTCGGCGGTAATTTGTAGGCACCGTGTGCGTTACCCACAGCAATAGCCAACGCGTCAACACCGGTTTTGTCGACAAAATCTTTTGCCAATTTGGGATCGGTAAAGAACTTGGACGGATCTGCCAAGTGGGAACTACCTTCGGCAGAACCTTCGTTGTCGCCAACGTGACCGAGTTCGCCTTCGATGGTCGCGCCGTAAGAGTGGGCAATGTCTGCCATTTCTTTTACTTTGCGCACATTTTCTTCGTAGGAATCGGTAGAGCAGTCATACATGATGGAACTGAAACCGAGTTGTAATGCTTTGATACAAGTGTCGTACGACAAACCGTGGTCCAAGTGAACAACAATCGGCACCGATGCTTTTTTCGCCATCGGAATCAAATAATAAGACACTTCTTCCAACGGACCATACGGCAACAACACTTCCGCCGTACCCATAATAACGGGAGAGCGAGTGCTTTCTGCCGCAGCAATAATACCGCGCGCCAATTCCAAGTTTACCGCATTGAACAAACCGACAGCATATTTGTTGGCTTTTGCCGGTCTCAACACTTCGTTCATGTTTACTAACATTACAAGTTCCTCCTTAGATATACAAAACTATTGGTTTAAATACGTAATCAGTTCGTTCATACCGTAACCGGTAACCGAATCGACCCGAAACACTTTTTCACAACCGCTCAGACGCAACCAGTTTTCTGCCCGGTCGGGATTGGCGCCTTCTTCCTCGGATTTGGTAACAATCCCGATCACTTCGCGATTCACCATACACGTAATGCACGGTGGAAACAACGAATACGGTTCCGTTGCCGCAATCAACAACCCCACACGGTCGGCTTCATAAGAGTACAGCGCCAACGCCCTGCCCAAATGCTGTGTTTGCGCATACTCACCCGGTGTGTCGATTAAGCAGTTTTCAAACTTAATGTATTGTGTTTTGTCATAGCGAATATCTTCGCCGCGCAAGGCTTGCGTCAGTGTGGTTTTTCCACTTTCGCTTCTGCCCATTAAAATCAGTTTCTTTTTCATTATGTTTTGGTAATGGGGCACACCGAGAACCCAAGCGTATCACGGCAATAATCCACCAAAGCGGTAAGTGAAGCTTGAACGTCCGAGATAGTACCCGTCACAATCAGCGTACCGCTGAAACGGTCCACAAAACCAAGTTCTGCGCCCGAAGCTTTAATGGCAATATCACCCGCAATAATTGCGGTTTCAGCCGGTGACATAGTCACAATACCAATCGCTGTACGCGAATATTCCACTGCCGGATCCAATCCTAATTTGCGATATAAAATATCATCGGGATTGGCAATGATGTGCGCAATGGTAATTTGTTTACCGGGAACAAGTTCCTGAACAATGCGCATTTTGTCTTGCATAGAAAGTTCATGTTGCGCCATGGGTTATCCTCCTATTTGGCAAGTAAGACCGTAGCGTTCGGCAACGGCTTTAAGGGATTGCATGTGAGCATCTGTCGGCGAGGGCAAATCACCCATGCCATATTCCCTGCCCAAGCCGTCGTATTTGTCTTTTCCGAATCGGTGATACGGTAATAAATGAATTTCGCGAACCCCTTGTAACCCGGAAGCAAATTGTGCAATTGCCGCGATTTCTTCTTCGGTGTCGTTAAAAGTCGGTATAACCGGCACACGAATGATAAGCTTTTTGGCATTTTGTGCAATTTTGACCGCATTTTCCAAAATGCGTTCATTGGGTTGAGAGGTAAATGCTTGATGTTTGGCACTGTTGATATGCTTGATATCCATCAGCACTGTATCAATATACGGTAACAGTTTTTCGATCTTTTCGTACGGTGCAAAACCGGTGGTTTCCACTGCCGTGTTAATGGCGTTTTCCTTTGCTGTGCGCAACAACGCATACGCAAAATCACTTTGGCACAACATTTCACCACCTGACAAGGTCATGCCGCCGCCGGAACGACGGTAATACGGCATATCTTGTTTGACAATATTGATAACCTCTTCCACTGTCACATCGCGGCCAATGGTTTTTGCTTTGCCGTTTTGCATCATGGTTTGAATGTCATAACTTTGCGACTCAGGATTACAGCACCACTTGCATCGCAAAAAACAACCTTTGAGGAAAACAATCGTACGTACGCCCGGGCCGTCGTGGACAGAGAATTTCTGAACATCGAAAATCCTACCGGATACTTTCAAATAATCAGACATATTCTCTTAAAAACCTCCTTGCTCGGTACGGTTGATAATATCGTCTTGCAACGTTTTGGACAACGTGGTAAACAAAGCGCTGTACCCTGCCACACGAACCACCAAGTTTTTGTATTTTTCGGGGTTCTTTTGTGCATCGTACAAGGTTTCGCGGCTAACAACGTTGAATTGCATATGCATACCTTTTTGATCAAAGAAGGCACGAATCAAAGCGATAAAGCCTTCCATACCCGATGCGCCTTTAAGAGCCGAGGGATGGAATTTCATGTTAAACAACGTACCGTTCGAAGCAATACCGTGGTCGAGTTTAGCAACCGAGTTTGCTGCCGCGGTCGGACCGTTGACATCGCAACCCGCCGCCGGCGAAACACCGTCGGCAATCGGCGTACCTGCCAAACGACCATCGGGCGTGGCACCTGTTTGCATACCCAACGGCACGTTAGCCGAAACCGGATACAAACCGGCATGGTATTGACCGCCGCGGGGATTCAAATATTTTTCTACCGGTTTGGTGTAGGTATAAGCCGCTTCGCGACCATAAAGGTCGACTTCGTCCATATCGTTACCAAACTTGGGCAATGCTTTGATTTTCTCGCGCAGTGCTTGATATTCTTTTTTCTTGGCTTCGTCGATGTCATTTGCGCGAACTTGTTGATACACCGTGGCAATTTGCGCATCGGTGATTTCGTAACCGGAAGAAACAATGCTGTTCACCGCTTCTACCGTAAGGGTTTTGGCAAACGATTCGTCATACGGCATACCAAAGTTATTGCGCAGTGCATCGGCATATTGTGCCAAAGTAACGGTTTTGGTTTTGTATACCAATTCGTTAATCGCGTACAAAGCATCTGCCACGTTGGCAATACCAAAACCTTGCGGACCGGTGAAGTTGTACACAGCACCGCCTTCTTGTGCAGATTTACCTTTGGCAATACAATCGTCCACCAAAGCCGATTCGAACGGCAGCGGGCAACGTTCCATGTGCGCAGCATCCACTGCGTTGTCGGCGTTGACCATCAATTGGATGGCATAATCCATTTGATTTTTGTAGGCATTAAAGAATTTATCGTATGTATCCAACTCGGCAATTTCGCCCGTGCGAGGACCAACTTGAACACCTTTATCCACACCGTTGGAGAACACCAATTCAAGCGGACGGCACATATTGAAGAATGCCGCGTCGTGCCAACCATCGGTTTTACCGCCCTTTTGCGGTTCTACACAACCGATGATGCAATAGTCACGCGCATCTTGTAACGAAAGACCGCGAGAAATCAACGCAGGAATAATAATTTCGTCGTTATAGTATGCCGGCAAACCGATACCGGTTTTGGTAAGTTCGGCGGCTTTAACCATTAAGTCGTGCGGCGTACCGTTCCATACACGCATCGAGAGCGAGGGTTGCGGCAAGTTGACGTGCATGGAAGCGCTGATGCACATATACGACAAGTCGTTGGTAGCATCCGTACCATCCACAGTTTGACCACCAACAATCAAGTTTTGGAACATGCTGTAACCGGCAAAACCTTCGGCGGACAAATGGTCGCGCACTTTGTTAAGGCTGTTAAGTTTCACCCACAAGCAGTCAATCAACTCTTGCGCTTGTTCACGCGTGATTTTGCCGCTTTCGATATCCTTGCTGTAATACGGATACATATATTGGTCGAAACGTCCGGGCGACACCGAGTGACCACTCGATTCTGTTTGCAACAACAACTGCACAAACCAGAAAGATTGACAAGCTTCGTGGAAGCTTTCGGCACCGTTTTCGGGAACTTTGTTACAAATTTCGGCAACGGTTTGCAGTTCTGCGCGGCGCGTGCTGTCACTGCAACGAGCCGCCAATTCGGCGGCAGCAGCGGCGTAACGCTTGGCAAAAATGATAGCCGCTTCACAGCTTTCCATTACGGCAGACAAGAACGAGTAACGTTTGGTGTAATCTGCATCGTACACATTGCATTTATCGCGTTCGGATTTAGCATAGTTGTAAATGCCCTTAAAGCCAATTTTGAGAACCTTGGCATAATCCGCGCTCACGTGACCGATACCATTATAGAAATAGTTGCCTACCGTGAAAATGTTGTGCTCAATAGCCGTGAGCGTTTCGGGCGTCATGTAAGAAGTTGCCAACTCACTGGTGGTGCGACCTTGCCAGTAAGTGTGAATTTCTTTCAGTTTGGCAGCCGTTTGCTCTGAAATGTAGAACGGGTCGGCGCTACGGGTGGCAATGGTGTCAAATTCATCTTCCAACCATTTGTTGGAAAACTCCGGGAACGTGGGGCAACCACGGCGAGCCTCGCAGTTACAACCGACAATCAACTCATCGTCGCGAATAACAACCGGCAGCTTTTCTGCCATAGCTTTAAAGGCATGGGATTTGCGCAAATACAGCGGCAACCCTTCCGTGCTTTTGAAACTCTCGGTCAAAATTTCGGCACGGGTTGCTTCAATTGTCGGAGTGCCGGAATACAAATCATCAATCAATTTTTGGATACGAGCGGATTTTGCAATCTCAGCGGTATAAATCTGTTTCATGTCCAAACCTCCTAACCGCTTGTGTTTCAAACGGTAATAAAATCATAACAAAATATAAACTACTACACTTTTTTACTCTCCCATCATACACCATAAAAAAATAAAAGTCAACACTTTTTGTGCAGAAAAAAAGAAAAAACAAAGAAAAAACATAAAAAACACCCCTAAAAAACCAAATTTCGGGTGTTTTGAATGTTGTTTTTCTTTGTTTCGGGTAAAGATTTTTTGTTTTTTTGAAAAAACGCACGTTGAAAATATCTTCAACGTGCGTTTTGTCACCTTTTTAGCAGTCTATGAAAAACAATTCTTTATTACACTTCTCTAAAAAACTCCAACGATTCGCCGTCCGGCCCTTTGACAAAGGCAACGTTGAGCGTCGTCTTATACGGCACGGAATCAAGCGGCGCAAATTTGGGGTAAATATCCGGAACAAAGCCGGCATCTACTGCAAGGTTAAAAGCGCCTTCCACGTCTTCTACCGCCAAAGCCACGTGTTGCCATTTGCCGTTTTCACTGTAAAAGTCGGAGCCGTTGGCAAACAATTCCAAGCATTCGCCGTTGCCGATATCCAACATCACAATCAGTTTTTCGCCTTCACCCCACCGTAATTTTTCTTTCATACCAAGTGCTTCATACATTGCAATACTTTTTTGAATGTCTTTGCAGCGCAAGGCCACGTGGTGGAATCCTGTATTTTTAATAATTTGATTTGCCATTTTTTTCCTCCTCTTTACAGTTCAAAGCAAGGCATCATTTCCAACTTGAAGCGACTGTTACGATACATTCTGTCTATACGTTCTTTGGTTGCTTCATCTTCGCATACACCGGTGCGAATATATTTATCTAACACGGCATACGTAAAACCTAAATTATCTTCATCCGTTTTTCCGGAAAGACCGTCAATCGGCGTTTTATGAATCAAATTTTGCGGCAATCCCAGCACTGTGCCGATTTCTTTGACTTCTTCCACCGTCAAACGAGAGCAAGGGCTGAAGTCCCCCGCGGCATCGCCGTAGCGGGTAGAATACCCCACCCAATCTTCCGAAAGGTTGCACGTGTTTGCCACCCTGCCATTGCACGATTGGCTGACAGCATACAGCGTTGCCATGCGAATACGCGCAGGAAGATTGATGATAGTTTGTCGGCTAATGTCCAGTTCTGTCGGTAAATGGTTGCGTACACCGTCTACGGCGTCTTTGATATTGATAATATAGTGTTTTATTCCCAAATGCTCTACCAATTGTTTGGCGCAATCGATGTCGTGCTGTTCGCCACACGGCATCAACACGCCGATGACACGGTCTTTCCCCAAAGCCTCAACGCACAAAGCGGCAACCACCGAACTGTCTTTGCCGCCGGAAATTCCCACAACGGCATTGCAGCCTTTGCCGTTTTGCTCAAAAAAATCTTGTATCCACTTCACGCAATCACGCGTGACTTTTTTGGCATCAAACATGTTTTCCCCTACTTTAAAAAATATTTTTATTCAGTATAGCACAATTTTTCAAAAAAGGCTATCCTTTTTGTTTAATACGATGCTCACCCGAAAGATACGCCCTTGTTGTTAACCCGGTGTGTTGTTTGAATAAACGATATCCGTATGCTACGTCTGTAATAGCCATGCTGGCACAAGCGGTTTTAAAGGACATGCCGCGAAACTTCATCATTTCGGCAATAATCCGCACTTTTTCACTGTTGATATACCGACAAATCGTTTTTCCCGTAGCATCTCGGAATACACTGTTGAGATAATTAGGTGTTCTTCCCAATGCCTCGGCAACCGATTCCAACGTGATATCCTCTTGGATATGCGCTGTAACATATTGCTTAATGCGGTATTCCCACAACTCGCCTGAACTGCTTTTGACATCCGTTTGACGCCGCCACCGATGATCGAGTTGTGCCAAAATCCCCAACGCCGCCGAAGCAGCCGACAATTCATAATCTTCGCGAGAAACACCAACATTGGAAACAATAGTATACAGTTCTTTTTTTATCATCTCTGTTTCGGCGCAAGGCGGAAGAATAAGCGGCAATAACAACCCGTTATGCCCTTGCGGCGGTTGTTCATCATCGTCTAAAATCGTCACGTCATATTCCATTTGCAATTGTATACAGCAATGGCGGTGTAATCCGTCCTCCACGGACGAGAGTTTGAACGGCGCGTTGCGAAAAATCAAAACAACACTGCCGGGTGCTATTTTGAACGATTGGCCGTAAAAGGTTGCGTTGACAGCGCCCTCTTCAAAATACACAATTTCCAGACTATTTTCACAACCTTTATAGACTTGGTTGTATTTTTCGGTATAAAAATGGTGAGCAAATCCAATACGCGGTAGTTGCAAAAAAGAAACAGCAGCATACGGCATACTTTTCACTCCTCTCTCTTCACAGTATAACAGATAGTCGTTGTTTTGTCCATATACCGTTTTTTTGAACATTGCCTTTTTACAGAAATTCATTATAATGGGTTTAACATGTTTTTAAGGAGTGGTTTTATGGATAAACAAGCTTTCTTTTTTATTGATGACGTTATTTGGGTTTTTCGTGATTTGGCACGAAAAAAGCCCTCTTCCATTTTTGATAACGAATATTTTAAAATGCTTAAACGTGCGCACGATGACCACGGTTTAACGGTACAACTTAACCTCTTTTATCGCACCGATTATTTTTACGGAACCGACGAATTCACCTTGGCGGAAATGCCCGATATTTACAAACCCGAGTTTGAAGCCAATGCCGATTGGTTGCGTTTTAGTTTCCACGCCAAGCAAGAATTCCCTGATTATCCCCACGTTAACGCCACCTATGACGACGTTAAAAAAGATTATTTAGCCATCTTCAACGAAGTTAAGCGTTTTGCCGGCGAAAAATCGTGGGCGTTGGGGATTATCCCGCACTGGATTCCCATGAGCAAAGCAGGTTGCCAAGCACTTGCCGATTGCGGAGCAAAATACATCACGACCACCATCGGCAAAAAAACAGAGTTTACCGGTGACGACAGTGTTTTACCATACGGTCATGCCGCACGATTGAAAAACAACCGCCAACCCGAAACCGGATTGTTTACCCGCGATACAAAAGATACGGCTATTCGTTCGTCTATTGCCGCCTACAATCATATGGATGACGAACAATACAAACCGCTCAAAACCCGTAACGCTTCTATTTTGGACAAAGAAACCGGCATTCGTTTCCACAAAATAAACAACGGTTTTTGTATCAATTTAAATACGCAAAGTGAAATCCTTGAAAAAATGCAAGAACTTAACGGAAACGAATATATCGCCGTTAGCAACCATGAGCAATACTTTTACGAAGATTATTTTAATTATATTCCCGACTACGCCGATCGCATATACCTAATGGCAAAAACATTTCACAAATTTGGTTATCGGTTCATTACCGCCGACGAACTCAAATAAGCAACACTTTTTTAACATTGTCAAAAAATTGGAAAATGCGCAAAAACACCCTGTGCACAGCACAGGGCGTTACTTTTGTGTTTAGGACGCGTGATATGTAAACACTATTCCTTTTGGTACCGAATCAAACACCGCAAATGCGGGCGCAGCCTCCGCCACTTGCAATTCCGTTTCACTGATACGCGTCAGCTTCAACGTTTTGCCGTTCAAGTCTTTTACGGTCACAGTAATGCCGTTTTCGTCAACCGACGTCAAACCATCACCGTCACCGCGACCAACGTAATAATATTCACCTTGGAACACTTCACAAGAAGATTTCATATCATCGCGCACATCTTCGGGCAAGCTGCTCAGCGGATCGCCCAGTCCCAACTCTGCCGATAATTCTCCCACCAAAATCAACGACACATTTTGCAAAGTTCCTTTTTCCAGATACTTTGCTTCCCAGTACCCTTTTTTCAAGGTTACCGCCGTATAGTTCGGTGCCGTAGTGGTCACGGCTTTCGTTGTGGTAGTCACAGCTTTTGTTGTGGTGGTCACCGTGGTTTTTAACGTCGTCTTTTCTGTGGTTTTCTCGGTCACCGTTTTTCCTTCGGTTTTCGTGGTAGGTGCTTCGGTGGTAACGGTTTCGGACACCGTAGTGGTAACCAACGCGTTCTCGGCCACCGACGTCTTAATGTCTGCCTGCACGTCCAATTCTTGCATTTCTGCCTCTACCGTGCTCTTCAAACTTTTCAACACCGTGGCGGTATTCACCGTTTCGCTGCGAATCTCGGCCACTTCAATATTCACCGTTACATCTTTTTTCACAAACCCGTCGTTGTTAGCAACCGTGATCAGACTATCCACCACCGTGGCAATTGTCCCTGCTTTCACGGTCATTTTTTCGGCCACTTGTTTAGCATCGGCGTTCACGGGTTCCACCGCCAACACGTTGCCGTCGGCATCCAGATACAATTTAAACTGCGGGTTAATGGTCACCAGCACCACCGAAACGTATTCTGCGGGTTTTTCAAACGTTTCTTGGTTCGCAGTGGTCGTTGTTGTCGCTTGCGATGCAGCATCCGATTTCGTCGCATCTTTACCGCACGCCGTCGAAAATGTCAGCAACAATGCGAGCACCAGCAAATACGCACATACTTTTTTCATGATTTTCCCTCCAATTAAAACCGACAGACCATGTCACAACCTCTTCTACGAGGAGTGCGTTATACTTTACAGCAATTTAATGATATTTCGGCAACCAGTCACCGTGAACTTCAATAAGCTCATCCACCATTTTTACAATGGTGTCGGGGTCAAGTTCACTGCCGGTGTGCGGGTCTAACATAGCTGCTTGATAGATATGTTCTTTCTTGCGGGTTTTAGCCGCTTCAATGGTCAACAACTGTACGTTGATGTTGGTTTGGTTCATGGCAGCCAGTTGCACCGGCAAAGCGCCGACGCGAGTGGGAACAATGCCTGTACCGCTGGCAATACACGGAACTTCGACACAAGCTTCTTCCGGCAAGTTGGAAATTACGTGACCGGTATTGAGAACGTTACCACCAAATTGATACGGTTTATTGGCAACAATAGCTTCCATAATGTGTGAGCCATATTCCTTAGAGCGGGTGTGTTCGATAACTTCTTCAGTAGCGAGTTTTTGGTATTGGTCTTTCCACGCTTCGATTTGGCTGACACAACGGCGCGGATATTCATCCAACGGAATGTTGTATTTTTGAATCAATTCGGGATACTTGGATTTGATGTAGAACATATTATATTCCGCATTATGTTCGCTGGATTCGGTGCAGTAATAACCAAAACGACGAATATAATCCAAACGAACTTTATCGCCACACTTGGGATCGTCCAAACGATCTTGGATACGTTCTTTGATAAGCGGGTACAAGTCGTTGCCGTCTTTGTCGCGGATTTCCAACAACCAACCCATGTGGTTGATGCCGGCAATCAATTCTTTGTGACCGGGAAGTTTGTCAGACAAGCCCACTTGGCCAAGAAGTGCCGAGGCACACACCTGCACACTGTGGCACAAACCAATGGTGTTAATCGGTACATACCGTTGCATATAACCGGTCAACATACCCATGGGGTTGGTGTAGTTGAGCAGCCAAGCATCGGGACAAACCTCTGCCATTTCGTAACCAAACTCTTCCATAACCGGAATGGTACGCAAAGCGCGCATAATGCCACCGATACCGAGTGTGTCACCAATCGTTTGGCGAAGACCATATTTTTTGGGAATTTCAAAGTCGGTAACAGTGCACGGCTCATACAAGCCAACTTGAATGGCATTTACCACAAACGTAGCACCGCGCAAGGCTTCTTTGCGGTTTTCGACACCGCAATAGCAAGTGATGCGGCAATCGTCACAGTGTAATCCTTTGGCGATAGCGGTGATAATCGTTTCACTTTCTTTTAAGCGTTGTGCATCGATATCATACAACGCGAATTCTGCGCTTTTGAGATCGTCACACATTAAGCAGTCGCCAATAATATTGCGAACAAAGACGGTGCTTCCCGCACCCATAAACGTAATTTTAACCATTACAAACATCCCTTCCGCTTTTTTGTAGATTCAGTATAACAAAAAACATTTCAAAAAACCATTGCACGATGTTACTAAAATTTGTTATAATGTTGTTATCCCAAAGAAAGGATTATCGATATGATAAATCATTTGTTGGTCAATAAAAACTTCCCGCATATTAACCCCGTTGTATGCGGAGAAGAAAAATGCAAACCAAATCATCAATATGCCGGCGTGCGTTCGTATTGGCTGTTGCATTACATCCTTTCCGGCAAAGGCACCTTCACTTCAAACGGCATCACGCATCATCTGCACGCCGGTCAATGCTTTGTTATACGTCCAAAGGAATCCACCGTGTACGAATCCGATAGCAACGAACCTTGGCATTATGTTTGGATTGGATTTTCTGCCGGTATCACCATGCCCGAAATTTTGAAAACCCAACCTTTTTTTGAAGCACAAAAATACGCCGATATATTTAGCAAAATGTTAGGTGTTTCTGCTCGAAAAGATGACAAAGAGTGTTATTTGTGCGGTTGCATTGCCGAATTGCTGGCACATTTGTTTGAAGAAAGCCGTTCCCCCCTATCCACCACCTCGCAAACAATGGAACAAGCAAAAAACTGCATTGAATCCGAATATATGTCCCCTGCGCTAACCGTTAATGGTGTAGCAGAACGGCTTCATCTTAATCGCAGTTATTTTAGTACCGCTTTTCGCAACTACACGGGGGCTTCACCGCAAGAATATTTAAACCGCTATCGTTTGGAACGCGCGGCCCAACTTTTAAAGAGCAGTGATATGTCGGTAGCGCAAATTGCTATGGCAACCGGTTACGCTGATTTTTGTAATTTTTCGCGCATGTTCAAACGCCGCTTTGGGGTTTCTCCATCAAAATACAACAAACAATAAAAACACCGACTTTGTTCACAGAACAAAGTCGGTGTTTGCTTTTTATTCCAGCGTACCGTATAAACGATACATATCGGCATCTTCTTTGCCGTAGTAAACCCAAACGTTTTGATACTCCGGTAACGTTATGCGCACCAAGTATCGCACCGAGCCAACACCCGTGTTACTGGACGCATCCAGCGTGAGAGCCAAATCGTTGGGCGTGATTTTTTTGAGTGCCGCTGCGGGACCGCACAACACAATGTTGGAAAGCACTTGATTGTTCAAAGAAATCGTTTTCCCTGCCGGAAGGTTTTCCACCTTAACGTCTTCCAACCCTTTTACCGGGCGGGAAATCGTTTTGGTTGTGTATTTTTTCAAATCCAACGTCAAGGTTACGGTGTTTCCTTCCAGAACACGAATCCCTGTGGGAATGTTCAGTGAAAACGTGATTTCCGAATCTTCCGGTTTTAATCTATCAAAATTCACTGTACCGAGATTACCAATGGTAGATGCGGCGGCAGACAAGGCTTCCGCTTCTCCGACCAATGTGATTTCCGAAGGACTAATCGTCGCCAAACCGGCAAGCGGAACGGCTTCCGGACGATTGGCCAATGTGTATGTCAGCGGTACTTTTTGTTGCACCCAAACCGGAACAGTAACTTCCACACGGTTATCGTCGCCCAATTGTAGGACGTGGCAATTTTCCAACGAAACCGCATTCCCTGCTGCATCCAATGCTTGAAGTTCGGCTGAAAAACGCGTGGTTTTTTCAATTGTTGCCTTGTCCTCTACTTTGGCGGAAACCGTGGCAATTTTTGTGATCACTGCTTGCGGACCCTCGATTTTCACCATTCCCTCTTGAACGGCAGGCGAATCAATGCTTAAATCACCAAATTGTTGTACTTTTTCATCTTTGAGTTTCACAGAATTTACGTCGGGAGTCACAACAAACGAGGACATTATCCAATAATCACAGTCTAATGTAATCTTACTGGGAGAAATGGAATTAATGGTAAAACCGCTTGTTTTTCCCGATTTGGTAGCGGTAAGCGAAACCTCTGACTGACCGACGCCTTGGATTTCTGCCAAAGAAGGACGAATATCAAAATCTTCTTCGGTGAGTTTAAAAACCGTAGAGCGCGTTCCCTCTACCGAAACGTCAATCATGAACGTATCTTCCCCTACCACGCGCAAACCGTTTTGCCCGACAATTGTCCCTGCAAGGTCCACCTTTAGCGGAACAGAAACGGTTCGTTGTTGCACGTTGCCCGGACCAAACGTTACCAGTGCCCAAACAATCACCGCAGCAATTGCCGAGCAAATAAGCATTAATCTATCATTGTGCAAAAGGGCGTTCAAAGAAATTTTCCGTTTCATTTCGGCCCTCCTTTACGCCAAAACGCAAAACGGTTAACAACCGCTTCGTCATCTGTGCGTATGTTCTTCCAAATGATTTCATTTTCCAATTCCAGACGCAACGTTTCGGTAGTGAAATCACGTTGCAATTCTCCGGATTTGGCAACCGAAATCGTTCCCGTTTCCTCCGAAACAATCACGACCACGGCATCCGAGTTTTCACTCATGCCGACACCGGCGCGGTGCCGGGTACCCAAACTGCGACTGATCGAAACGTTTTCCGTCAACGGTAAAATGCAACCCGCCGCATGGATTTTTCCTTCTCTAAAAATGGCAGCACCATCATGAAGCGGAGCTTTGTTAAAGAAAATATTGGCAACCAATTCGCCTGTCGGTTGTGCATCAATAAGCGTGCCGGTTTTGGCAATTTCTCCCAAACGGGTGTTACGCTCAAACACAATCAGCGCACCCATTTTTTCACGCTGTAAACGCTGTACCGCCAAGCAAGTAGCCGAAATGGCGGTTTTCCACTGTGTGATATACTCGGCAGCGTTTTCTTCGTTAAAGCCTATCTTTTTAAAGCGCGACAAGCCGGAATGACCAAACTGTTCCAAGGCTCGACGAATCTCCGGTTGAAAAATAACCGCCAATAAAATAAGGGCGTTATCGAACAACAGTTGCAACAGATATTTTAACGTTGTTAAGCCAATCAAATGTGCCAAAGCATAAGCGGCACCCAGCAAGAAAAAGCCTTTGAGAAGTTGTTCCGCACGAGAATCCCGCACCAGCTTGATCACACTGTAAATAGCAAACGCAACCAATAAAATATCCAAAGTATCCGTGATTAAATGGTAGCTTTTAATGAAAGTAATAATATTTGTCCACAAATCACTAAAAAAAGCTCCCACTATTCATCACCACCTTACATCCATATATTTTTATTGTACCAATACTCTGTTGTTATTTCAAGAGTTTCTTACAAATTCCATTAATTTTTTATACACAGTATCCAAATCTTTGGTAGTAGTATACACAGAAGGACAAATCCGCACCGCGCCGGATTCAATGGTTTTCATTCGTTGATGTGCCGATGGTGCGCAGTGCAGCCCTGAACGAACAGCAATTCCAAAAGTGTTAAGGAAATCTGCCACCTCTTCGCTGCGTCGGTTCTTCACCGTAAACGTTATTAGCGGAACACAAACGGACAAGTTAGGATACAGAGTGTGAATTTGAATTGCTTTTATTTGTGACAGGCGCAAATACAGCTCTTGCATTATTGCTGTTTCGCGAGTCGAAATAGCTTGTACCGTTCGGTTTTTTACAAATTCCAACCCCGCGTACAAACCGCAAATCCCCGGCACATTAATCGTTCCGCTTTCCAAGCGTTCCGGCAGCTCCTCCGGTTGTGTTTTCAGCAAAGATTGATTGCCGCTTCCGCCTTCTGTTATGGTTGATAGTTGTCGGTCGTTGCGGCACAAAAGCAAACCGGTCCCCATGGGACCGTACAGTCCTTTGTGCCCCGGCAAACACAAATAATCGATATTGTTTTTTACCATGTCAATGGGTAAAACCCCACCGCTTTGGGCAGCATCCACCACGAACAGCAACCTTTTTTCGGCAGCCAAAGCCCCCAGTTGTTCAATTGGAGCACGGTACCCCAACACATTGGAAGCATGACTGCAAATTATCAGTTTGGTGTTTGGGCGAACGGCGTTTCGGAATGATTTTACGGTCAATTCGGGATGATTAGGATAAATAACAGCCTCGGTATAGGTAATGTTTTTGCTTTTAAGTGATTCCAAAGGACGCGTCACCGAATTGTGTTCTAAATCAGAAATAACTACGTGATCTCCGGGTTGCAGCACCCCTTTAATTACTATATTCAAAGACATGGTGCAATTGGCGGTAAACACAACATGAGCAGGATTATCGAGAGAAAACAAAGAAGCTGCCGACTCGCGACAAGCATAGATTTGTTCGGAAGTTCGCAACGAGAAAGCATGCCCACCCCTACCGGGATTTGCGCCATATAATACCATTGCATCCCAAACAGCTTGACGAACCTCGGGAGGTTTAGGATAAGTCGTAGCTGCGTTATCCAAATAAATCAAAACCGCACACCGCCACTTTCAATGTGCAAAACACGAATACCGGCATTGATCAGCAACTGTTTTATCGGCGCGGGATCACCTTTCACTTGTAACGCGTATCCGCAACCGTCGTTTTCTTTGGGATAGGATGAACGCTTCATATATACCGTAAAGCCATTGCGCTCCAACAATTTTCTTCCCCGCATGGCATTGGTCACAGAGCTAACATAAAATGTGGTCCATTCCATAAAAAATCACCTCTCAACACTACTATATGTGTTGAAAGGTGATTTGGTGTCTATTGTCGACTACGCAAATAATCTTCTAAAATAATCACGGCTGCCACTGTGTCAACTACGTTTTTTCGCTTTTTGCCGCGAACATTTGTCTCGTTCAAAATTCCGATAGCGGATTTTGTCGTTAGCCGTTCATCCCACAAATGGATGGGCAAACCGGTTTTTTGATGTAAATCTTCGGAAAACTGTTTGGCACGCTGTGCACTTTCACCGCAACTACCGTCCATATTTCGCGGTAAGCCAACCACAATTTCTCCGACACGTTCTTGGGTTACTATGTTTGCTATTTCCTCCAACAAAAGAGAAAAATCACTTTGTGCAATAGTCATCAGCGGTGAAGCCAACAAACCCAGTTCGTCCGAAATTGCCAAGCCCGTTCGGGCAAGGCCCAAATCCACCGATAAAATTCTCACTGTTTTCCCACCTTACAAACAAAAAGCAGCGGAAAGCATTGCTTTCCGCTGCTTTGGTGCTTTTTATTCTTCGTCGCAGCAATCGCAATCGTCGTCATCACAGCAACAATCGCAATCGATATCAAACTCCAAATGTTCGCCGCAAGCAGGGCAATCTACGCCGCCATCCAACAATGTTTCTTCATCGACGTCGAAGCATTCGTCACAAGCGGGGCATGTTACTTCGTAAAACTCGTCTTCGTCGCAGCAATCGCAGTCACAATCACAATCGCAATCATCATAATATTCGGTTTCCAAAGCATCCAAATCTTCGTCGATCGTGTCGACTTGTTCGCCCATTTCTTGCACAGTGGCTTCCAAATCTTCTACGCTGAGTGCCACATCGGCCAAAACATCCATAACAGCTTTCCAAATTTTGCCTTCTTTGGAATCAGCATCAACGCCCAAGCCTTCCAAAAGACCTTTGAGATAAGCTACTTTTTCTGTAATCGTCATAGCAATATTCCTCCTGTATGATAAATATGTTTATGCGCGTTCCATATATTCGCCAACGCGAGTATCCACACGGATCATTTCGCCTTCGTCGATGAACAGCGGCACGCGAATTTCGGCGCCCGTTTCCAACGTCGCGGGTTTAGTGGCGTTGGTGGCCGTATCACCTTTGAAGCCGGGATCGGTTTGAGTGACTTGCAATTCTACAAAGTTGGGGGGTTCTACGCCGAACACATTCCCTTTGTAAGACATTACTTTGCAAACCATGTTTTCTTTCACGAACTTGAAGTTGTCGGATAAAATCTCACGATTGATCGGCAACAATTCATACGATTCGGGATCCATAAAGTAGAACAAATCGCCGTCGTTATAAGAATATTCCATCTCTTTTCTTTCGACAAAAGCGGTCGGATATTTATCGTTGGGGTTGAAGGTGCGTTCTACCACCGTTCCCGCAATAACATTGCGGATTTTTGTGCGCACAAATGCGGCACCTTTACCGGGTTTTACGTGTTGAAATTCCACGATTTGATAGACGTTACCATCCATTTCAAAGGTAACACCGTTACGAAAATCACCTGCAGATACCATTTTTAAAATCCTCCATATAACATACTATTCGTATTTTACCCTATTTCTTTGAATTTTGCAAGGGGGTTTTGAAAGAAAAAAGAAATACAGCGGCAAATTCTTGCGATTTGCCGCTGTAAATGCGATTAATCTTCTTCTATGCGACTATCTTCCATGATTTTTTTCGCAATAGCTGCGGGAGCTTCTTCGTACCGTGCAAAGTCAAGCGTGAAATATCCGCGACCTTGGGTGGAAGAACGTAGCATGCTTGAATAATCGGCCATTTCTGCCATGGGTACTTCGGCGGAGACACAAGTCATATCCGCTTCGTCCGACGGATTCATGCCGATAATACGCCCACGCCGCTTATTTATATCTCCCATGATATCACCGGTATTATCATTGGGAACATACGCGTATAACGTTCCTACGGGTTCCAACAAAATCGGAGAAGCTTTGGCAATGCCTTCTTTATATGCGATTGATGCGGCTGTTTTGAACGCCATTTCCGAAGAATCCACCGGATGATAAGAGCCATCGACCAACGTGGCTTTAACACCTACAAGCGGATACCCTGCCAAAACACCGTGTTTGGCACTGTCGCGCAAGCCTTTTTCCACCGCAGGGAAATAGTTTTTGGGGACGGAACCGCCAAAAACCGTTTCCTCAAATACCAATTCTTCACTGTCGCAAGGTTCAAATTCAATCCATACATCACCAAACTGACCGTGACCGCCGGATTGTTTTTTGTGGCGACCTTGCACCTTTACTTTACCGCGAATAGTTTCACGATACGGCACTTTGGGAGCACGTAATTCAACCTCGACACCGAACTTGCTTTTCAGTTTGGAAACTGTCACATCCAAATGTTGTTCACCCAAACCGGAAAGTATTTGTTCCTTGGTTTCGGCATTTGCTTCTAAAGAGATGGTGGGATCTTCTTCCCGTAAGCGGTTGAGTCCGGCGACAATTTTTTCTTCGTCACCTTTATTTTTGGCATACACCGCCATAGATAAAGACGGAACTTCAAACGGAACGCTCGGTAAAATCACCGGACGAACAGGAGCGCACAACGTATCGCCGGTGTTAGTGGCAACCAGTTTGGCAACCGCACCAATATCCCCTGCTGCCACAAAAGGAACTTCCTCTTGGCGTTTGCCGCGCACCATAAACAATTTACCCAACTTTTCCATAGTGCCGGTGCGCATATTCATCAGTGAAGAATCCGGTGTGATTTTTCCGCTGATAACTTTAAAATACAACAATTTCCCCACAAAGGGGTCGACCACGGTTTTGAAAACAATAGCAACAGGTTGTGCTTGTTCATTAACTTTCAAGTCGACGGATTCTCCTTCGGGAGAAAGTCCTGTTTCACCGGCAACCGTTTCCGCCCACGGTGCCAACCACATCAGACCATTAAGCAGTTGGTCGATGCCTTGTAACTCTTGCGCCGAGCCGCAATACACCGGACAAATTTCGCCACGGCGAACACCGGTAGCCAAGCCAAGAATCAATTCGTCCGGTGTAAAATCGACACCCGAAAAATATTTTTCCATCAATTCTTCGCTGGTTTCCGCCACCGCTTCATATATTGCTGTGCGCAAACCTTCTAAACGGTGCCCCATGTCCGGCAGCGGACATTCCACCGCTTTACCGTCTATGTATTTGTACGCTTTGTATTCCAAAATATTAACATAACAAATTACTTTGTGATTTTCTACGTACGGTACTACCAACGGACAAACAGATGGACCGACTTTGATTTTCAGTTCCTCAAAAACTTTGTAAAAATCGGCATGTTCACTATCCATTTTGTTAACAAAAAGAATCTGAGCAATCTTTTTTTTGCGAGCTGCTTTAAGCGCCTTTTGTGCGCCAACGGTCACGCCGCTTTTACCCGAAATAACCACTACGGCACTACCTGCAGCGCGGATTCCCTCGCTCATACCACCGGCAAAATCAAAAGAGCCGGGAGCGTCCAACAAATTAATTTTGGTATCCTTCCACTCTACCGGTAACAATGACAAGGAAACCGAAACCTTACGTTTGATTTCTTCTGCATCAAAATCACAAATTGTATTACCGTCTGCCACCTTCCCCAAACGGTCCGTTAAACCGGTTGTAAAAGCAATGGCCTCTGCCAAAGAAGTTTTACCCGAGCCGGCATGACCGACCAAGGCAACATTACGAATATGCTTTGCCGCGTACTGTTTCAAAACGATTTCCCCTTTCCGGATTTTTTCGACCAAAATCAACTTTCTTGAGCAAAAGTATACAAAAACTTTCTACAATTGATGTTGTTCTTTGATAATTATAACCTATCTTTTTGAAATTTTCAACCATTAAATAGCAAAAAACAAAAAATACGTAAAAAAAGCGGACCCTCCGTGAGAGTCCGCTTAGCTGACGTTATTAAATTTTTAGTGACGCGAAGCAACTAATGACAAACCGCCTGTAACCACCAACGCAATCACCAACAGCTCCAAAGCATAGAGCGGTGACAACATCACGCCACCAAAAAGAGCTAATCCGCCAACGGCAACAAGTGCGGCCAAACCAACCACCGCTTGCAAAACCGTGAAAACGCGAATGCCGTTGCGCAACGAGCAGCAATGCGAAATAGCTTTAAGAACACCGTTAGCTCCGCCAAACGACACAACGCTTGCCGCTTCTTTTTCGCTCACGCCGGTTGTCAACGATTCGTACGAACGACCTGCCGGTGCGCCCAACAATTCCACATAATACCCGTTCAAATCGAATACGGAAGCTATCAGTTGTTCAGTAATATTGGGGTCGCACGTGCGAACAAGCAACGTTACGCGATTGTTGGTAACGTTTGTTAACACACGCTTCACTGTTTCGTCAGCTGTGTAACTAACCACAAACATAGCCGACAGTTCACCCGCAATTGACAAGTACACCAGTTGTCTGCCATCTTTGGCATAGCGGTCTTCATAATCTTTGGAAGGAATATAAATGCCGTGATTATCGAGTAAGCGCCGATTACCAATCAAGACACGGCGTCCGCTTACCCAACCGGACAAACCCATATCTTGTTCGTAAACCAATGTATCTACTTCGTGCAGCATATCCACTTTGTTCAAAATCATGCGGCGAAAAACGTGTGATAACGGACCACCGGCGCGAATAGAAACCGAAGCCGCATCCAAAATAGCTTCGTCAATTCGTGTACCGGAGAAGGTTTTGATGCCGTGCAGCAACACACTGTTTTCGGGGAACAAATCCACGGCATCCACCGCCACGGCATCCACAGAACCATAATTGCGTACTACATCGTATCCCATAACGGCCACGCCCTGCTTTTGCAGTTTCAGTGACATCACCGAAATGGCGGATTGTAAGAAAAACAGCATCAAAACCGGCATGGAAACACACACCATTAAGCAAAAGATAGTAATGGCAAAAATCCAAGACGGTAACCCGTTAACCAATAAATAAATAGCAGAAATAACTGCTGCAAGGGACAAGGAAAGCGGTAAATACCATTTCATCCAACCGTTGCCGGAAACAGAATCTTGCATGTTCTTAAAAAAGTCCGAAACAAAATCCGTTTTTCTGAAATAGGCAACGTGCGGCACGCCAAGCGCCACCGCAGGACGACCGATTTCCTCTGCCAAAGACGGTTCTTCAATACATTTTGCCACTAATTTTTCACCGCGAACAGCCGCCGCTGAAAAATTGCGGCACGCTCTGTCGTAGGCCAAATAACGGCAAAGTTGCAACAACACCAAAGAAAATCCGGAAAGCGCCGTAAGCAACGGTGATGTTTTTTCGGCCACACCCGTGGTGTTGAAGAATTGCAAAATGGTGTGCAACAACGTTATCGAAGTGGCCAACGCAATGCCGCTCTCCACGGATACTTTTCGGGAAAACAGTTTTACAAAACCGCTCTTTAACAACGAAAAATTGATGGCACACAATCCGACAAACAAAACAGATTGGATCATCAAATACGAGATCGGTTCCACCGTAACACCCGGCAAAGCCGAAGAAACCGCTGCCGAAATAAACAAAACAATCTCAATCACAGCCGCTATCAATAACGTTGTGAACGAACGACGGCGCTTGTTTACCAATTCTTTGCGAATGTTGGCAACTTGATCGTAATCTGTAAATTCTTCGCGTACTACTTCTTCTGACGGTTCTTCCGTTTCCTCAACCGTTTCTTCTTCAACCAAACTCTCTTGATTGTCGACCTGCGCCGCTTCTTTTTCGTGTTGTTCGCGACGTTGAGAGAAATCTTGGATTTTTTCTTGACGCAAGCGCAAAAGTGCCGCCGCTTCATCTTCCTCAACAGCCGCCGGTGCAGACGGGGTGTCAAAACCATCCAGCTGTAATTGTGTAATCGGCAAAGCTTCTTGTTCCTCTTGCGTTTTTGCGTCGTCCATTTCGATAACTTTGGTATCGTGAGAAACCGAAATTTCACACGTATCACCCAACGGTTCTTCGCCGGCAACTTTTACAATTTCGATTTCGGCTGTTGTTTGCAACGAGCCGGGACTTTCAATCGAAAAGCGTAGTTCTTCTTTTGCTTCCTTGCGCCGACGGAACAAACCACCTTTTTTCTTTTTTACCGGTTCTTCCTCCGGAATTTCAAATTCCGGCTCCACTGCCAAAACCGAAGGAAATTCGGTGGTTGAAGTTTGCTCTTCCAAATTTTCTTGTTCGTTGATTTGGGCTTCCTTTTTTTCTTTCATCTTTTCGCCCCTCCTATTTGCTAAGGTCCAGACGTTGCCGAACCACTTCATACATCATAATGCCGCATGCCACCGATGCATTTAAAGAATTGATTTGGCCTTGCATCGGCAAAGAGATAATCCCATCGCACTGTTCTTTTACCAAACGAGTCATACCGTGGCCTTCCGAGCCGACTACCAAAGCAATCGGACCCGATAAATCCGTTTGGCACCAAGACGTGCCATCCATATCCAATCCATACACCCAAAGCCCACGTTTTTTTAGCTGTTTTAAAGTGTCAGTAACGTTTGAAACACGCACAACCGGCATATATTCCACCGCACCGGCCGAAGTTTTATACACCGTGGAAGTGAGCCCCACCGCACGACGTTTGGGAATGATAATACCGTGACAACCTGCCGCCTCCGCGCTGCGAATAATAGCGCCCAAATTGTGCGCATCTTCCAATTCGTCGCACACAATCACAAACGGTGGTCGACCGGAGGCTTCAGCCTTTTTAAAAACATCTTCCAACGTAGCATATTCCTTACACGCCGCAAAAGCCATAACCCCTTGATGGTTGTTGCCACCCAAAGAATTGAGTTTGCGAACATCGGCTTCTTTAATGGGAATGCCATTTTCGCGGCACAATGCGCAAATCACGCCCAAACTGCCGCTGCGTTCGCCTTTTGCAATCCAAACACTATCTAAACTGCGACCGGAACGAAGAGCTTCCAGCACTGCGTTTCGACCAATAATACAATCCTCCGCAGAACGGCGTTCTACAGAAAGCGGTTGCTCCATCGTTTCAAAACCTCACAATTTCCCAATATAGAGTCATTGTAACACATCTTTTTAAAAAAAGAAAGGGGTTGTTTTTATCTTGATGATTATTTTTTCAAAACTTTACACAACCTTGTTTTTGTGATACACTTTGTTAGGTATCAATTCATCCGTAAAGGAGTTTTTGTCATGAACGTAGCCGTTATCACCGGTGCTTCTTCGGGACTGGGAATGGAATACGCAAAGCAAATTGCTTTGTTGTCGGACATTGAGGAGCTTTGGTTGGTTGCTCGCAGTGCAGAAAAACTTGAACAATTAGCTGTTTCATTGCCAAACAAACACTGTCGCATCCTGAACTGGGATTTACAAAAAGAAGAAAGTTTTATTGCTTACAAACAGTTGTTGGAAAGTGAAAAACCGTCTGTTCGTTTACTGATAAACAATGCCGGTTTCGGCAAATTAGGAAATGTAGCAGAATCGGCTCCCGCCGAACAAGCAGGAATGGTGGAGCTGAATTGCCGTGCCCTGACTTTATTTACCGCCCTTACCATTCCGTACTTGGAAAAAGGCAGCGGCATTCTTAATGTTTCTTCCATTGCTTCTTTTGCACCCACACCACGAATGACGGTTTATTCCGCCACAAAGGCATATGTTGCCGCTTTTTCCAAAGGTTTGCGCGAAGAACTGCGTCCGCGTGGCATTGGCATCCTTACCGTTTGTCCCGGTCCTATGGCGACGCCGTTTTTAGAAACAGCCAAGATCATTGGCGCAGGCTCTCCCGCTTTTGAAAATCTCCCCTATTGTTTGCCGCAACAAGTAGCCACTCGTTCGTTAAAACGCTTACTTCAAGGAAAAGGGTGGTATACCAACCGATTTATCTATAAGCTGTATCGTGTGTTGGCAAAACTTTTGCCGCACAACCTTGTTATGAAATTCAGCAAAACCTAAAAAAGAACGCTGTGGAAATTCACAGCGTTCTTTTTTGCCCTTCTGACCGACCATAATTGGTTTCCGAGGGCAGGTTATTTTTTGGTAGTGGCGGAAGTTGTCACCGTCACAGTTTCCCCTTGCAACAGTGTAAGCGGATCTAAATACTTTCCGTTCACTAAAATTTCCAAATGGACGTGCGACGCATCCTTCATTTCCGACGGAACAGAGGTTACTTTGCCAATGGTGTTTCCGGCTTTTACCGCATCCCCCACCTTAACACCTTGCGGTGCTACTCCGCAATAACGCGAAAACCTTTTGTTCCCGTGGTCAATTTCAATAACATCGCCCCACAACGTATCTTTGGTGATGACTTTTATAATTCCGTCTGCCACGGCTTTTACCAATTGATTTTTGTCGGCTGCAAAATCCACGCCGTTATGAGTACACCATTCGCCAAGCGTTTCGGAATATTGGTGTGTTTCGCTGTAAGGACGTAACACACGGTTGGAAGCAGGAAGCACAAATAACGCTTGAGTTTTTCCCGCTGTCGTCGTTGTTGTGGATAACGTGGTAGTCGTGGTGCGATCGTCAGGAATGTTCGTTGCGGGAATAACCACTTGTTGCACCACAGAAGTGGTGGTTGCCGCCAACCCTTTGGTTGTACTTTGCGAAGGCTCGGGAACGTCTTTGGGCAACGTTCCCACAACTGTTGTAACAACCGCACCGCAAACTGCTATCATGCAAGCAGCCAATACCCAATAAAAAGCCTTGGGGTTTTTCTTTTCTTCCGTATCCGGTTCAAAATCTTGATAATTCATATACATTCCTCCTTGTCGCTTATAGTTTTCACTCAAGCCAAGGATTTATGCAAAAAATATCCGTGGAATACTTTATTTGTTCATATTTTAGTGCTAAAATTTATGATGATCTTAAATTATTACGCAATGGAAGGATTATATGTGCTCTCGTCGTTTTTCAAAAGCATGTTTCAAAATAGCACGCAGCCTTGTTAAATTTTTCTATCCCAAAATAATCGTAGAAGGATTGGAAAATATCGCAGATGGTCCGTGCATCATAGTGGCTAATCACGCCCAAATGAACGGTCCCATTTGCGGCGAACTGTATTTGCCAACAAACAGTGTAACGTGGTGTGCTTGGCAGATGATGCACCTCAAGGAAGTTCCCGCTTACGCATATGCTGACTTTTGGAGAAACAAGCCACCGTATATACGTTGGTTTTATAAACTTTTATCTTATCTTATTGCGCCGCTCTCGGTTTTTATTTTCAACAATGCGCGCACGATTCCCGTATATCACGACAACCGATTGTTGACCACTTTTCGGTTGACCGCAAACGCACTAAAAGAAGGAAAAAACGTGCTTGTTTTCCCCGAACACTATCAACCTCACAACCATATTATTAACGATTTTCAAGATAAATTCATTGATATTGCCAAAACCTACCATAAGCGAAGCGGCAAGACTGTCAAGTTTGTTCCGCTGTATATTGCTCCTGCACTCAAAAAAATGGTTATCGGAAAACCAATTGTCTTTGACCCCTCCTTGCCTATGCAAGAAGAAAGGATACGCATTTGCACCTATTTAATGGACACCATCACCGATATGGCTGAAAATTTGCCATTACACACCGTGGTGCCGTATGTTAATCTTTCCAAAAAGCGATACAAAACCAACCGCATCACGGAGGTGCACAATGAAAAAACCGGTCGTTGATTACCGCCGCTTACGTCCAAGAAACATCACCTCGCCCGAATACCGTCATTTGCTATGGTTGCTTGGTTGGGTAGGATATTTCGTTTTATATTTTCTTACCGAAAATCTGATCCCGCTTTCGCACTGCCGTCCAATGCACAGTCCGCTTGATGATCTTATTCCTTTTTGCGAATGGTTTGTGATTCCCTACGTCGGTTGGTATTTACTGATTGTGTTTTCTTTGCTGTATTTTGCGCTGTATAACCCCGAAAATTTTAAAAACCTGCAAAAATACATCATCGTCACGCAAGTGGTCGCCATGATTTGCTATATTGTTTTCCCCACACGTCAAGATTTGCGACCAACCGAATTCTCACAAAGCAACTTTCTTACCGACGTGTTGCAAGTGATTTATTCATTCGATACCAACACCGGCGTTTGTCCCTCATTGCACGTAGCCTATTCGTTGGGGATTGCTTCGACTTGGCTACGCGAAAAATCCGCTTCGAAAAAAGCAAAAAGCTTTGTTGTTGTTTTTGTCTTGTTTGTCTGCCTTTCGGTAGTTTTTGTCAAACAGCACTCGGTAATCGACATATATGCCGCTCTTCCAGTTTGCGTATTAGCCGAATTTTTAGTTTTCATCTTTCCAAAACTTGTCAAGCGTGGTTGTTGTAAAGCATAAAAACGCGCCGCAAAGCAAAGTTGCTTTGCGGCGCGTTTTGCAAAAAGAAAAGCAGACCGAAAACTCGGTCTGCTTGCTTTGACTGACTAAATTCTAAAAAGAATTAGTTCTCGCCTCTCATGCTTGCGAAGCATTCGCTGCAATACACAGGGCGGTCTTCACGGGGTTTGAAAGGCACTTTGGCTTCTTTGCCGCAGTTAGCGCAAATAGCATCGTGCATTTCTCTTTCGGGTTTCGCTGCGTTCTTACGAGCGTCGCGGCAAGCTTTGCAGCGTTGCGGCTCATTCACAAAGCCTTTTTCCGCATAAAATTCTTGTTCACCGGCAGTGAACACAAATTCTGCGCCGCATTCCTTGCAGACCAAAGTCTTGTCTTCGTACATTTGTTTTACCTCGCTTTAAGATATAATGATTATTTTGCCCTGCGACGGATTCGGACCGACACCTTTGAAAAACAACGCTCTGACTTAAGCTACCCGGGCATATCTGTAAACGGCAAAGCCGTTTGCATTCTTATTTTACCACCTTGCGTCGAACACGTTGCAAGGCGTTGTCAACTGCTTTTTCGGCAATGGATAATTTGGCGGCAATTTCGCGGTAAGAATACGCGCCAATATGCAACATAAGCACCTGATATTCCCGCTCTGTTAACTGTTCTTGCAACTGCTTTTGCAACAACTGCCACTCTTCGCGGCGAATCAGCACCGTTTCCGGTTCTTCTGCCATCAGTTCAGGGAAAGAATCCATCTCCCCTTCTTCTGTTGGAAAGATATTTTGCCGGATTTCACCGCCTGACAAGCGGCGCACCACCGAAAGCATACGATTGCGAATACACACGCTCGCATAGGTGCGAAAAGAAGCACCGCCGCCGCTGTGATATGTTTGCACCGCAGACAACAAGCCAAGCAGACCCTCTTGCACTAAATCTTCCGGTTCGGCGCCATACTGACGGTATTTTTGAGACAACTGTTGCAATACCGGTGAAAAGCGCGATACCAATTGTGCAAAAGCATCGTGATTGTTTTCGCGAGATGCGAAAACAAGTTCGTCGTCGGTTAAGGTGTCGGGAAAAGTCTGTGCCGAAACATCATACAACGCCTATCACCCCAACCATTATAGCAGCGCATAACTCGCAACTAGTGTACAGTATAGCGCAACCCTTTATAAAAGTCAACAGTTTTTTTAAAAAAATTATTCAACTTGTGAAAAAAATAAGGGAAAATGTCAAAGATTTTCTATTATTTGCATAATTTATCAAAAGAAACAGCGGAGCGTTAAGCCCCGCTGTTTGACAATATTTTATAAAAATAATTTCGCTACAAGCGTCATAATAACAAGAAAAACCACATTCACCGCCGTAAAAATAACCAGATATTTTTTGGTTTCTTCGGGGTGCAAGAGTTTGAATTCGTTGAACGTTATCAAACTCGCCAGCGAAGCAATCAATGTTCCTGTCCCACCAATGTTTACACCAAGCAGCAAAGAGGAATAGTCGTTTGTAAATCGCGACAGTAAAATCGCAGAAGGTACATTACTGATACATTGGCAAGACAACACCGAAACCAACAGCGTATCCTTTTGCAGCAGAGACGAAATCAAATGATTAACAGCATCCATTCGGGACAAATTCCCTGCAAAAATAAAGAAAAAGAAAAACGTACCGAGCAGTGCGTAATCCACCATTAACAGAGATTCGCGGTCTACCCAAAAAAGAATAGCAGGGATAATCACCAAGCCTGCCACAAAGGGAATCACCCTAAAAACAATCAAAATGGAAAGTGCAAACAAAACGAGGTACAGCACCGTTTTCTTAACATCCAGCTTTTCGCCGAATTCTTCATCAATGGTGAAACGAATGGGCTTTATAGGGAGACATGCTACCGCCAGCAAGAAAATTGCCAACAAAAAAGCGGGCAACATAATTTTGCAAAACTCACCGGTAGGAATGTTAAAAAACGAGTACAAATACAAGTTTTGCGGGTTACCGAACGGCGTGAGCATACCGCCCAAGTTTGCCGATATGTTTTGCAAAACAAACAGATATGCCATGTATTTTTCTTGCTTTGTTACCGAAAGGGCGAAATAGCCAAGCGGCAAAAACGTGATAAGCGCCATATCGTTGGCGATGATCATTGAACCAATAAAAGTAATGGTTATGAGCAATAAAAACAGCGCACGCATGTTCCCCGCCAAAGTCACCAACTTGCGTGCCAAAATCGTGAAAAATTTGATGTTTCGCAAGGCGCAAACCACTGCCAACGTCAAAAACAAACACGAAAGAGTTTTCCAATCAAAATACCCAAAATATTCTGCATCGGGCGGCACCAAAAAGCAAGTAACGATTGCCGCTAATGCCGCAATGCAAAATACTGCATTTTTCTTTATAAATCGCAGCGTTTTCAAATCATCACCACTATTCACCCAAAATATTTTTAAAGACAAGTTATTATAGTACAAAGTGAAAAGCGTGTCAATGTATGAAAATGTATTTACTTTTAAAAACTTACATGATACAATGACTGCGTTAATTTTGGCATACCTTGGAGTGATAAAATGAAAATCCTTAAATTGTTTCCCGGCATTCTCTTGTCGGTTTGCATTGCTGTTCTTGCTGTTTTTTTGGAAAACCTCTTACCCATTCACCTAATCGGCGGAGCAGTCATAGCCATGTTTATCGGCATGCTTTTTAACGGTATGATAAAAAAGGTTCCCTTTTTTTCTGCAGGAATTAAGTTTACGTCTAAAAAAATTCTTAAATTCGCTATTATTTTGTTAGGATTATCCCTTAACATTACTACGATTTTGAACGTTGGTAAAATGTCGTTGGTGGTAATGATTTTTACGCTTCTCACCTGTTTTGGCGGTGGATATTTTATCGGAAAATTGTTTGGACTTAACTGGAAATTATCCAACTTGATTTCAGCAGGTACAGGGATTTGCGGCGGTTCTGCCATTGCCGCCATTGCGCCGACAATCGACGCAGACGATAACGACGTTGCGTATGCTATGTCTGCAACGTTTCTTTTTGATATGGCAATGATCGTTTTGTTTCCGATTATGGGCAAAGCACTTGGCATGAGCGACACGGCTTTTGGTATCTGGGCTGGAACTGCCGTTAATGACACCTCCTCCGTGGTGGCAACCGGATATGCCTTTTCCGAAGCGGCAGGAGATTTTGCCACCATGGTCAAGCTCACCCGCACTCTTTCCATTATTCCAACGGTAATCACCTTTGCGTTTATTCAACTTCGTTTAAAAAAGAAAGAAGCACTGCAAAACGCTGTCGACACCGATGAGCTTAAGGCCAATTTCAGCATAAAGAAGATTTTTCCGTGGTTTATTTTAGGTTTTTTGGCGCTGTCTCTGGCAGCAAGTTTTTTAACCATCCCCGAGCAAGTGGTTTCGCACTCCAAAAACATCAGCAAATTTTTGATGGTAAGTGCACTTGCCGCTATCGGTCTTAACACTTCGTTTAACGATATGAAAAAAGCGGGTATCAAGCCCATGCTACACGGTTTTGTAATTTCCGCGCTGGTCGTCATTGTTGCCTTGCTTGTAGAAGTGGCAATGGGGCTTGTATAAACATTCTAAAAAAAGGGGAGCCAACGTGCAACGCAGGTTGGCTCCCCTTTTTTCAGTTATTGCTGAACAAGTTCAATTTTTCGGCAAGAGTTCTTTTTGAGTTCGTCTATGCGGATACCATCACTCATGAGGTCTTTTCCACTTTGTACTTCCCCACCCACTTGATACTGTGCATGTTCGTCCAAAACGGGATACAACACCAGCTCGCGGGCATAGGTGGTGGTGGTGAAAAGATGAAGAACCACGTGTTTTAGTTCTGCATCGGCATATTGAATAGCCACAATGTCACCTGCATCCACCAAGATGCGAGCAGTGGCGTTCATATAAAAATCGCGTTCTTGCTTATATTGTTCGATGCGGGTTTTCCAATACTCTTTGTAGTGTTGCGGGAAAGCGACAATATCACACGAAAAGCCAAGCGGACCGGTGGTTAAAAAGTTTTCGGTGAAAGAATCATCCACTTTGACAATATCTTCCCACGTCGCATCGTTGCAGTTGAGCATCATGCCAATCGGTTCGGTTTGTCCGTATTTCGGGAAACCATCGGCATATTTTTGCACGTTCCAACGTTCGATCAAAGCAGGCGGCATACGTTTGAACGTATCTTTGATAATGCGCAAACCGCCAAACGGACCTTGGTTATCGGAAAGCCAAAAGCTATCAAACATGCTGCCTTGGTTTAAATCCATGCGGAATCCGCCACCGGCACAGTTGGTAAAATACAAATCGGGAAAACGTTTTTGCAAAGTTTCCACAAATTGTCTTTGTCCTTTTAAGTACCGATAAAACGCGTTGCCTGATGGGTCGAGCGTGATAGAATCGTTAAAATCAAATTTTACCCAACCTATGTTGTATTTTTCGATTTGTTTGGAAAGAACATCTACCATGTACTGAACGGCTTCGGGGTTGGCGAAATCCAAAAACGCGTTATTAATGTAGTATTCGGGATGAGCCGTTACCGCCTTGCTTTTGGAATAGGCACGTTCCGGTTCAAACCACAGCCCGAACACCATGCCATGTTCGCGAACACGGTTGGAGATTTCGATAAGTCTTCCTTTGGGACCACCGACGGTGTTTTCCTCCCAGTCGCCCACAGAACCCCACCAACCATCGCCGTTGCCAAACCAACCGGCATCAATCATAAACCCTTCAAAACCAAGTTCGGCGGCGGTATCCACTTGTTGTAACAGTGCATCGATATCTAAATTATCAAAGCAGTACAACCACGAGTTATAAATAACCGGCATTTTTTTGCGCGGATACAGTTTGTGATACACCTCGTGGAGTTTATAGGCATCCAGATCTGTTTTGCTTTTTGCATCAAAGAAAATAATGGTCGGCAAATCAATACTTTCACCCGCTTTTGCGGTTAGACGCATATTTTCGTTGTTAAAGCCCGCTTCCAGCACAACAATTTCCTTTTCGCTGATGGGGAATTTGCGCGCCGTAATTTTCCACTGCGCATTGGGCATTACATGAAAGACAGTGTTTTTGCCGGTATGGCAATTGTGAAGCGCCATCATGGGTGTGGCAGAATCGCAACTGCGCATACCGTGACCGGCAGCGGTAATCTGCGTAACCAATTGTTGCCAAGCACCTTTGCTTTCGTGTTGCCAACCGCTGTATTGGGTATACACCTCATAGTCACTGCCATCCAAGCAAAAACGAGAAGAAAGCCCTGTGATTTCGATGGCATGGTCAGAAAGGTTTTCCAAATAGTCGCGGCGGATAACGACACCGTTTTCGAACTGTGTAAAATTGGCCACCAAAGCGACTTCGTTTTGCTGTAAACGGTAGGTGGTTGTGTTTTCGTTTTGTGTGCGGACATAATCGTTCGCACCGTCGATAATACCAAAACTACCGTGAGCAAACAAAAAACCCGATACACCGCGTGTTTTTTTGAGGTCGACTATGTTTTCTATTTTCATACCGTTTCCCCTCCTACTTGCGCCAAATACTCGGCGCGCCCGCTTTCGTAAAGATTGTTACCGTTACTGTCTATCACCACAATGACGGGAAAATTTTCCACTTCCAACTTATGAATAGCTTCGGCACCGAGGTCTTCGTAGGCGACGACTTCGGCTTTTTTTACGCATTGGCTGAGCAATGCGCCACAACCGCCGATAGCGCCAAAATACACGGCGCCATATTGCTTCATGGCATCAACGACCGCTTGATTACGTTTGCCTTTGCCAATCATGCCGATTTGCCCTTTTTCAATCAACGCAGGGCTATATGCATCCATGCGGTAGGATGTTGTTGGACCCGCCGATCCGATGGCTTGTCCCGCTTTGGCGGGTGTGGGACCCACAAAATAAAAAATGCTGTCGGTAATATCAATGGGTAACGGTTTACCCGCCACTAACAATTCGCAAAGGCGTTTGTGTGCCGCATCGCGCGCTGTGTAGATGGTGCCCGAAAGCAAACAACTGTCCCCCGCTTTTAACTGCCGAACTTGCTCTTTGCTTAACGGTGTGTGAATGGGAATCGGCATTACAGCACCTCCGTTTTGTGTCGTGTGACGTGGCAATTGATGTTTACTGCCACCGGCAACCCTGCAATATGGGTGGGGTACTGCTCGATGTTCACGGCAAGTGCCGTTGTTTTGCCGCCAAAGCCTTGCGGACCAATGCCAAGGGCATTGATTTCCGAAAGCAACTCTTGTTCGAGATTGGCATAAAAAGCGTTTTCGTTTGGCGTGTCAATGGGACGTAGCAACGCCTTTTTAGCAAGGTAAGCCGCTTTATCAAACGTGCCGCCAATGCCAACGCCCACCACAATAGGTGGACACGGATTGGGCCCCGCTTGCTCGACCACTTGCTTGACAAAATTTTTCACACCTTGCAATCCGTCCGATGGACTGAGCATAGCAATTTGGCTCATATTCTCACTACCAAAACCTTTGGGGGCAACGGTAATTTCAATGTTTTCGCCACCAACAAGTTCGACGTACAGCATAGCAGGAGTATTATCCCCCGTGTTCACGCGGTCGAGCGGGTCTTTGACAACACTTTTACGAAGAAAACCTTGCGCATAACCTTGACGAACACCTTCGTTAACTGCTTCGGTAATATCGCCAACTATATGGACATCTTGACCGACTTTCAAGAAAATACACGCTACACCGGTATCCTGACATACCGGTTGCTCGCACTTGTCGGCAATTTGATAATTTTCGACCAAGCGCTCTAATATTTCTTTGGCAGGCGGCCACGGTTCTGTGGCGGCACAACGCGCAATGCATTTTTTGATGTCATCACCCAAATGACAGTTGGCTTCGATGCACAGTTTTTTTACCGTTTCGGTAATGAGTGCAGCACTAATCTCACGCATAGCTTCTCCTTGACATTTTGATGTGTTTATTATAGTACACTTTTTATTCAAAAACAACCCATTTATCACAGCAGCTGCACATTGTTTTCGTGGTTTGAAAAATATGAAGCGGCGTTATCTTCGCTGATAAGATAATCCAAGTCGGAAAGATCGCATTGTTTGAAAGTAGCGCGTGTATCGTACTTGGAACTGTCGCACAGCAGCACCTTCTTTTGTGCGGTTTTGAACATGGCGTTGCGCACAAACACCTCTTCTCGCGAACAATCGGTGAGGCAGCCTTCT
>JAZROQ010000008.1:0-4145 GCA_045648765.1 Acutalibacteraceae bacterium | reverse complement strand
GACGTGGTTGTGTTGGATCCGCCGCGTAAAGGCTGCGACGAAGATCTGGTACAAACCGTGTGCCGCATGGCACCGAGCCGTATTGTTTACGTTTCGTGTGACCCGGCAACGCTTGCGCGCGATATTGCGCGCTTTTCCGATGGCGGCTACACCGCACGCGAAGTCACACCGGTGGATATGTTCCCCCGCACCGCGCATGTGGAGTGTGTGGCGCTGCTTTGCAAAGATGTTCAATGATTAATAGTTATATCAAAAAGGCGGTGAGAATTCCTCACCGCCTTTTCGGTATTTTTTTAAAATTCTTATTTATCCATTCTTTGAATTTGTTACGCTTTAATCGCCAATCGAACTGCGGAAAGCAATACAAATAATAATCACACTCATCACAACAACATTCATATTCCTCGTGCTCGCCGTTCCCAAAACACTTTCGGCCTTGCCTTGATGGTGTTAATGGTGTGCCTGTTCCGTCAATTATTTTCTTTTTTCGCAAAACGGTTTCACCTCACAATAAAAAAAGCACATCCCGAAGGATGTGCCGAAAAAGTGTTTTCCTCCGTCGTTGCTACACGAACACTCCATACGGAATAAGAGGAAACACCTTTTACCAAGGTAATTTCCCCGTACAGAGTGATTAAATTCGTGTAGCAGAATTATTCTATCACAAAATTCTGGAAATGTAAAGTCATAGTGATTTTCTCTTCATACAGTATTCCCCCACAATAAAAAAGCACATCCCGAAGGATGTGCCGAAAAAGCGTTTCCCTCGGTTTCGCTACCACACTACACCGACCTACATATGCAGGAATAAAGGGAAAACACCTTTTACCAAGGTATTTTTCCTGCAAAATAGGTCAGTATGCAGATGTAGTGTGGTATGCCATTATTTTAACATAAAAAACTTCAAAAGTAAAGTTTCTTTTCCAAAAGCAAAAACGACTGTGGAATGAGTGCTCATTCCACAGTCGTTTGTTTTCTTATTCTTCTTCAGGCTCAATTTCTTCGGGATCGGGTTGTGGAACAGGTGGAGGGAGTGGCTTTTTCCACTTAATGTGTGGGAAGATAAGCAACGCGACCAACACAAGCAGCGAAAGTACGCTGATTGCTGCCCCGATCCACAAGCCGCTCGGGGTGTATACCATTTCCACCGTGTGTTTACCGGGAATCATATCAAACGCCAAAAAACCGTCGTTGACACCAAAGGTGTCAATTTTGACACCGTCAACCATAACGCGCCACCCTTTGTCATAGGGAATGGTGGTCATTAGCACACCGTCTTTGTCGGTGTTGACCGTGCCGTGCAGACGATTGTTGTTAAAAGAATCAATAACCAATTGGTCAGATGACAATATTTTGATACCGTCGTTAAAGGTTTGTTTGTCCATGGTGGCAACGTAGAATTTGCCGACACACGGCGTATCGGAAGTGACAGATAATTGCACTTCGGTTCCTTCGCTCATATACCCGCCGTCGATGATATACGGTTCGTGCGGGGTGACCGACCATTCGTTTTCACCACTGCGCACCGTCATGGAATCGGCAGCACTGCAATCGGCGTAAATGAAAACTTGTCCTGCTTTTTCCACCGTTGCTTTAAAAGAGGTGGATTCGATACCGTCGGACGGTTGAATACTAAATCCGGGTGACGGATACGTGGCAGAACCAACGGAATCTCCAAAAGCTTCCAAAGTGGCTAACGTATACAGTTCACTATACTGACCGGTGAGTGCGGTGAATAATTCTTCTTGCGATGCAAAGGGGTTATATTTGGTAAAGGTGTAGTCTTTCACCGCATCATTAACAACATACCCAACGCCGAGCGCTGTGGTGTTTTCGTAAATATGATAGGTGGTTTCACCGTACGTGACGGTATCCAACTTTTTAAGTTGAGGATGATTGGTGAGGTTTGCTTGCATAATCACGTATCGAATTCCCAAAAGCGAGTCCGTAAACGGTACGAAAGAATGATACAGATGGCTGTTAACACCGTTAATGGCATAACCGATACCGCCCATCAATTTGGTGGTGGTGTAATAGTTGCTGGAAGAAAAAGCGGTAATGCCGCGGTAATGGAACAGTGACGTATCCACACACGTACGACGCGGCAAAAATTCCAACCGATAAAAATCACCGTTTGCGGCTTTGTCACCAAGGAACTGCGTTTTGGCAACTGCCAAACGGATGGCTTCGGTTTTTTCATTGTCGACGTAATCTTCGTGGCGGGTAAAATATTCGTTGCTGTTCATGGTAAGCAACGTGTTACCGGCACCAAACGTCATTTCTGCCGTTACCACCAGCAATAAAACAGCATACGCCACTCGTTGACGGAACAAACGGTTTGTGCAGAGCAACAACACGACGGTGTAAACGGCAATTAATGCCAAGTTGATATACACCACTTCAAACGTATAGGCTTTATCACCAAAATGTTCTTCCAACATCAAGTAGACAAGAGCGCCTGCAAAAACCAACACAATTTGGCGGGGCAGAAGCGCATGAATATGGCAAAGAACCTCGTATGCCATTAACAACAGCACAAAAGAATATAAAAACGAGAAACGATACGGCAAATCGTTGGGGGCGTGAAAACCGTGCCACGCCAAATCCGACCAGTTGACTAACATGCTAAACAGCATACCAAGCCACAATGCCGAAAACGTAATACGGCGGCGCATCGAAATTTCTTTGTTAACCATAAACAGGGGCACACATAAAGCAGTGAGAACGCCGCAGTAAACGTTGGGCAGATTTCCTGACCGAATGGTGGGGGTGGTATCTGCCAAATGACGGCCAATAATTTGGAAAATATCCAACGTGTTGGTAAGATCCGGTAAATCGGCACCCGCCGCAGAAGTTGCTTTAAGAGCCAAAAATACGGGTATCAGCAAAGCGGCAACTAATCCACCGCCCAACAACGAAAAACCGGCAAAACGACCAAAAACTATTCCGATTTCGCGACCGGTGCGGCGTTCGTACAAACAGTAAGCAACAAAATACAACACCAGAAAGATACATAACATAAAACCAATGTAATAATTGGCAAATAAGCAATAAGCAAGAGAGAGCGTGTATGTGAGATATTTCCCTGTGCGCAACAACCGTTCCAGACCATAAACCACAAGTGGCAAGAACATGACCACGTCCAGCCACATAATGTTCCAGGAATAAGCAAGGAGATACATCATTAAGGAATACATAACCGAAACGATGGGAATGCACAAATCTTTCTTTTTGAACAATTGTTGCACACAAAGGGCAAACATAGCGCCGCACAAGGCATTTTTTAGTAAGGTGATAAACAAAATGCCTTCTGCTAACAACCGCTCTGGGAAAAGAATCAATAACAAATTAAGAGGACTTGCTAGGTAATAACCGAACATGGATAAGTAGTTAGCGCCCAAGCCTAATTCAAACGTATAAAACGGATTGACGCCATGCAAAAGATCGTACCGTAATTCAGCTAACAAAGGGGCGTATTGGTGGTGCATATCCACCATCATACCCGTTTTTTCACCAAACGGCCACATGCCGATAAACGTATAGGCAACACACATGGCACCAAGCGAAAGAATCCCTGATAAAAGCGGATAAAACCAGGTGGGACGTTCACAAACAAAATCCGTTTTGGTGCGCAGTAATTCTCTTGCTAACACAAAAATGAGAGAACCGAGAAGCAAAGCGATTCCACCGCAACATGCTATTTTTTGTGCAGCGCCGAAAGCAGTTGAAGCATCCATTTCGGTGGGGTTCCATTTGCCGAATCCCCACAAAATAACAAAGACCACGGCGGCAAAAACAACGGCCGAAGCGGCGGATGCTACGGTATTTCGGTGCAACTGTAATTTCTTGAAGTTCATGTACAGCCTCCTGCGATAAGTTTAATCATCGGGTTGTTCGTTTTTTGCTGTTTCAATGAGAGATGCCCACAAATCTTCGTTAGTGGGAACAGCGGTAAAATAAGCCAAATATTCCACATTGCCGTTGGTGCCGTGAATGGGTGAAACGGTAAGAGCGTGGAGATACAATCTGTTTTCTGCGGCACTGGCAAAAAGCGATAATAACAGCGGCGGTAAATCTTCGGGGTTTTTTAAGTCGGAGGCCAAGCGGTCTTAGGAAGACAATTTTCATTTTCAACTCCTTGGCTC
>JAZROQ010000007.1:0-25801 GCA_045648765.1 Acutalibacteraceae bacterium | reverse complement strand
AATAAAAAGAAATGATAGGCAGGGTGTAAAGAACTTGGTTTTTTACACCCTGTATTGTAATGAAATTGCAAGATAAACTTCTATTTCGCATATTAACGGAGGAATCAATATGATTTTAAAAATTATCGGTGGCGGTCTTGCCGGCTGTGAAGCGGCATGGGCGGCAGCAAACGAAGGGGTGGAAGTCACCTTAATAGAAATGAAACCCCACCGTTTTACACCGGCTCATCATAGCCCACTGTTGGCAGAACTTGTGTGTTCTAATTCTTTGAAAGCGGCACGGCTCGAAAGCGCTGCAGGCTTGTTAAAAGAGGAAATGGCGCGTTTGGGTTCGGTTTGTGTGTCAACAGCGCGTGGTTGTGCGGTACCTGCCGGTGGCGCATTGGCAGTCGACCGTGACGATTTTTCCAAACAAGTTACCGAAAAAATCCGCAATCACCCCTTGATTACAGTGGTGGAAAAAGAAGTTACGACGTTGCCTGAAGACGGTGTAACCGTGGTGGCTACCGGACCGCTCACTGCCGATGCGTTGGCAAACGATATTGCAGCTCGATTTGGTGATGCGTTGAGTTTTTATGATGCGGCAGCACCGATTGTTACGGCAGAAAGCGTTGATCCCGCTTTTTCTTTTCGTGCCTCTCGTTATGGGCGCGAAGAAAGTGGGCAAGGGGATTATATCAATTGCCCTATGAACAAAGAAGAATACGAAGCATTTCACGCGGCATTAACTACCGCAGAATTGGCTTTGTTACATGGTTTTGATGCTCCTCCGGTGTACGAGGGATGTATGCCGATTGAAATTTTGGCGCGTCGAGGGGCGGATTCCATACGTTTTGGCCCTATGAAACCTGTGGGATTGCGCGACCCGCGTACAGGTCACCGACCGTGGGCGGTGTTGCAACTACGTGCCGAAAATGCGGCAGGCACGCTGTATAACTTGGTGGGTTGTCAAACAAACCTAAAATTTCACGAACAAAAACGCGTGTTTTCTATGGTTCCGGCACTGCACAACGCCGAGTTTATGCGGTACGGTGTGATGCACCGAAACACCTTTTTGAACTCACCAAACATACTCGAACCCACCTTTGCCGTAAAGACCGCGCCCCATTTGTTCTTTGCAGGGCAAATCACAGGGGTGGAAGGATATATGGAATCGGCAAGCAGTGGTATTTTAGCAGGGAAAAACGCGGTGCGCGCACTACGCTCGCAACCGCCGTTGATATTACCGCAAACCACCATGATGGGTGCTTTGGCACACCACGTGTGTGACAAAACGGTAACAGATTTTCAACCCATGGGAGCCAATTTTGGCGTGTTACCGCCCCTTGAAACCCATATACGCGATAAAAAAGAACGTTATGCGGCATTGTCGGCGCGTGCGTTGGAAGTGTTGGAGGAAACGATATGAAAATTATTGTCGATGCTTACGGTGGCGACTATGCTCCGTTAGAAGTCATCAAAGGTGCCGTGGCAGCACGCGATGCCTATGGTGTAGACATTGTTTTGGTCGGTAATGAGGAAGAAATCAAAAAAATAGCGGCAGAACAATCGTTGTCACTTGCCAATATTGAATTGGTTCACGCTACCGATGTTATTGGCATGAACGAACAGCCCAAAACGATTTTGCGGGAACACAAGGAATGTACCATGGCCGTAGGTTTGCGCTTGTTAGCAGAAGGCGGCGGAGATGCTTTTGTTTCCGCAGGCAGTACCGGTGCGTTGTTAATGGGCGCTACATTTTTGGTCAAACGTATTAAAGGTGTTTCGCGTGCGGCGTTGGCGGCGGTATTGCCGTCGGATAAAGGACCGTATATGTTGCTCGATTCCGGTGCCAATGCCGATTGTCGTCCCGAAATGCTGTTGCAATTTGCCCAAATGGGCAGTTTGTATATGTCCGAAGTAATGAAAAACGGCGAATCGGCAACGGTGGGGCTTCTCAATGTTGGTACCGAAGAACACAAGGGCGGCGAACTGCAACAAGCCACTCACGAATTGCTCAAAAACAGTTCGCTTAACTTTGTCGGTAACGTGGAAGCGCGTGACGTACCTGCGGGTGCGGCCGATGTCATTGTGGCAGACGGTTTTTCGGGTAACGTGTTACTCAAAACGTTGGAAGGCACTGTCGATATGCTGCTTGGCTATGTCAAAAGCATCTTTTTGACCAATCTGCTTACCAAAATCGGCGCTTTGCTTATCAAACCGCATTTGGCAGTTCTTAAAAAGAAATTATCTACCGCCGAAACAGGTGGCGCACCGCTGCTTGGTGTGGCACGTCCGGTTATCAAAGCACACGGCAACTCCAAAGCTTTGGCCATTCAAAATGCCGTGCGCGTAGCGGCAGAATTTGCCCGTACCGGAGTGATTGATAAAATCACCGCCGAAATTAGCAAGGATAGTACGAAGGGAGCTTGTGCAGCAGATGGTGCTAACGCAACTGAAACAACTGCTGATTGACCGCTTTGGCTGCGACGAAGAGGATATCACGTTGGCAACCTCGTTGGACGAACTGAATTTATATCCTCGTGACCTTGAGGAAATTGCGTTTTTGCTTGGCGAACAATTTGGTATGGATCTTCCTGCCGAAACGGTTGCCGAGTGGGAGTTTGTGGAAGATATTGTAGCTTCTTTTGAAGATTAAAGAAAAGTGAGGTGGCAAACAATGCAAACAACAACCAAAGAAATGATGAAAGTGTTGGGATATACGTTTAAAAACCCCGCGTTGCTGGAAACGGCACTGACCCATTCTTCCTATGCAAACGAGGGAAACCGTAAACTTAACAGCAACGAACGTTTGGAATTTTTGGGTGACTCGGTGCTTGGTTTTGTCACCGCCGGGTATTTGTTTCAGCACGAAACCGGAAAAGAGGGTGAACTCACGCGTTTGCGCGCTTCACTTGTGTGCGAAAAAGCGCTTAGTTCGTATGCCAAAAAAATAAACCTGGGTGAGTATTTGCTGTTAGGTAAGGGCGAACAACGCGGTGGCGGTGCACAACGCGCATCGTTGCTTGCCGATGCCTTTGAGGCGGTAATTGCGGCGTTGTATTTGGATGGCGGCTTGCAACAAGCCGAGGCATTTATACTGCCTTTTATCAAAGAAGAACTGTCCAACCAACGCAAACCGCATTTTAGAGATTACAAAACGCAGTTACAAGAGATTATTCAACAAAATCCCGAAGAACAACTGGAATATGAACTCAAAGGCGAAAGCGGTCCCGACCACAACAAACAATTTTTGGTGGAAGTACACTTAAATTCCAATGTTATCGGTTCGGGCAAAGGCAAGAGCAAAAAAGAAGCCGAACAACAAGCCGCGCGTGAAGCGCTCAAATTGATGGGCTATGATGACTGAAAAAAAGCATTATAACGTTGCCTTGTTTGTGCCGCATGCGGGGTGTCCGCATCAATGCACGTTTTGTAATCAACGGCACATTGCAGGTGCGGCAAGTATGCCGTCTGAAAAGGACATCCAAACCGCCTGCGAGACAGCAAGGAACACGTTGCCGAAAGGTTCAAAAGCACAAATCGCTTTTTTTGGCGGCAGCTTCACTGCTATCGAGCGTTTTCAAATGGTAGCACTGCTTAAAGCGGCAGAACCGTTTGTTAAAAGCGGTGATTTTTCCGGTATTCGCATCTCGACGCGCCCCGATGCGGTGGACGAAGAAATATTGGAAGAACTTAAAAAGCACGGTGTTACCACTGTTGAGTTGGGTGCCCAAAGCATGGACGATACCATGCTTGCGCGTTGTGGGCGGGGGCATACCGCCGAGCACGTGCGAAAAGCCGCAATCTTGATAAAAAAAGCGGGGTTATCGCTTGGGTTGCAAATGATGACAGGTTTGCCGGGCTCTACCAAAGAAACGGACAAGCAAACCGCCATCGAGCTGGCAGCACTGATGCCCGACGAAGTGCGGGTGTATCCCACTTTGGTGATTGAAGGTACACCACTTGCCAATGAATATCAGCAAGGGCGATACGTGCCGCAAACATTGGAACAAGCCGTGGATTTGTGTGCGCAGTTACTTCTGTTTTTTGAGGAAGAACAAAACATACCGGTCATTCGCATGGGATTGCATACCGAAGAGGAAATGGTGAGCAATCTTCTTGCCGGACCTTTTCATCCGGCATTTCGCGAACTGTGCGAAGGCAGAATATATCGCAACAAAGCACTTGCTTTGTTGAAAGAAAAAAAAGAAAATTCTGCGGTACTGCGGGTACATCCCACCGCCCTTTCCAAAATGGTGGGACATAAAAAAGAAAACATCCGCGCCTTTGCTGCGGCAGGGTATGCGGTAACCATAACGGCAGACGAAACTGTTCTGCCGCGGCAGATTATTTGGGGGAAGTGAGAACATGGTTCTAAAATCACTCGAAATACAAGGCTTTAAATCGTTTCCGGATAAAACCGTGCTTTCGTTTGGCAGCGGTATTACCGCGGTTGTCGGACCGAACGGAAGCGGTAAATCCAACATCAGTGACGCTGTGCGTTGGGTGCTGGGTGAGCAATCCAGCAAAACTTTGCGTGGCTCAAAAATGGAAGATGTTATTTTTAACGGAACGTCCAAGCGCAAATCGGTGGGTTATGCCGAAGTGTCGTTGGTGATTGACAACTCCGAACGTTGGCTCATGTTTGATGCCGATGACGTCAAAGTCACCCGTCGGTATTATCGTTCGGGCGAAAGCGAATATTTGCTCAACAATGCTACGGTTCGTTTAAAAGACATTCAATTACTGTTTATGGATACCGGTTTGGGTCGTGATGGTTACTCCATCATCGGGCAAGGCCGTATTGAGGAAATTGTTTCGTCAAAATCCGATGAGCGCCGCGAAATTTTTGAAGAGGCAGCCGGTATTGCCAAATACCGTTACCGCAAAAACGAAGCGGAACGCCGTTTGCGTTCTGCCGAGGAAAATTTGTTGCGGTTGCGCGATATTTTGCAAGAGCTGGAAGAGCGTGTCGGACCGCTTAAACAACAATCCGAAAAAGCCAAAAAATATTTGACCTACGCTTCCGAGAAAAAAGGCTTGGAAATCGGCGTGTGGCTGAATACGATGGAACGTTCCCGCGAGACCTTGCGCGAACTTGACGGCAAACTGGAACTTGCCCGCACACAATACGATGCTGCGGGTGCTGCCATTGATGCGATTGAGCAACAGCTAGAGCAATCCGCCGAAGAGGGCAGAGCACTTTCGGCTCAAATGGAACAACTGCGCACCGAAGCAGGCAGCAAAGAAGAGGAAGCCGTGCGTTTGCTTGGCAATGCCGATTTGTTGCGCAACGATAAAAGCCATAACGAAGAAAATATTGCGCGTTTGCGTGGCGAATTGCAAGAAGCCGAACAAGGAACGTTGCGTTTGGAAGAAACCATTGCCACTCGCAACGAAGAAATTGAACAAAAGCAACAAGCCATTGGGGAAGCTCAACGGTTACAATTGGATTTGGCAGAAGAATGGACTGCCTTGCAGCGCAGTAACGAAGAAGTTTCCGGAAAAATGGAAGAACTCAACAACCAAATTGCCGAGTGTGTAGCCGAGCTTTCCGATTTGCGGGTGCAATCGGTTACTGCCGAATCGTCACTTGCTGAAATCACATTGCGCCTTTCGCAAGTAACCGAAACGTTGGCGGCACGTACCGCAGGGCGCGAAGAAACAGCGCGTGAACAAAAAGCATGCGAGGAAGATTTAAAAGCGTTAAGTGAAAAAGTTGAAGAATTGCAAAACGCCTTGCGCGGTTTTGAAATGCGCCATGCCTCCCGCGCCGCCAAACTTGAAACGGCTCGTCACGAAGCGGATCGTTTAGCGTTGGATGTGGAAGAAAAGCAGCACCGTATCCGTTTGCTGGAAGAAATGGAACGCAATTTGGAAGGCTTCTCCCAAAGCGTTAAAAGCATTGTCAAACAATCTGAGCGCGGCGAATTGCGTGGTATTCACGGGCCTGTTTCGCGTCTTATTCATGCCGAAGGCACCTATGCTTTGGCAATCGAAACCGCTTTGGGCGGTACTGCACAAAACATTGTGTGCGACCGCGAAGAAGATGCCAAACGCGGCATTGAATTTTTGAAAAAAACAAACGGTGGTCGTGCCACCTTCTTACCGCTCCAAACGACAAAAGGCACCTTGCTTTCCGAAAAAGGCTTGGAGGATGAAAACGGTTTTGTGGGTCTTGCTTCGTCACTGGTTACGGTGGACAGCAAATACGAGCAAATCGCGCGTAACTTGCTTGGTCGCATTGCGGTGGCAGAAGATTTGGACTACGCTGTTGTTATTGCCCGCAAATATGGGTATCGTTTCCGCGTTGTCACCTTGGACGGACAAGTGGTTAATGCCGGCGGTTCGCTGACCGGTGGTTCACACGTTAAAGGGGCGGGTTTACTTTCTCGTCGCAGTGAAATTGAGCGTTTACAAGCAGAAAAAGCAACGCTTGCCGAAAAAGCGGAAAAAGCAAAAGAAGCTCTCAAAGCATTGCAGGAAGAAGTGTCGGCGGTCAGTGCGCAACTTTCGGGCGCACAAGGCGAACTTTCCACCGCTATCGAGGATAAAATCCGCGTAGAGGGCGAGTGTCATCGATTGACCGAAGTGTTGACGACTTTAACAGCTGCTGTGGAAGAATGTAATCGCGAAATCCAAGAACTGAATCGTCGTTCAACAGAACACCGTACCACTATCGAAAAAGCTGCCACACAATCGCAAATCGTGAGTGAACGTAAAACCGCTTTGGAAAGCGAAGTAGCTTCTCTTGGCGGCGGACGTCAAAAAATCACCGAGGAACGCGAAGCGCTTTCTGCACGTATTGCCGATCAAAAATTGGCGGTTGTCGCGTTGGAAAAAGAAATCGAAGGTATTCGCGAAGCCATTGGAGAATTGCGCAGCCGACAAGCCGATCAAACGGGTGTTCGCAGCGCTACCGAACAACAAATTGAGCAGTTGTTGGTGCGCAACAAAGAATATGAAGAACAAGCCGAGTTGCTTTCACTTCAAGCAGCCGAAATGCGCCGCCTAGCCAAGGAAGCGGGCGAGCAAATTACCGCTTTGGCGCAACAACGTATGCAAGGTGAAGCGCAGCAAACCGTATGGCGCCAAACCAGCCGTGAAAAGGCAGACGAACGTGAACTTGCCGGTCGCGAAGCAGCTCGTCTGGAAGAAAAATGTGCCGCAGCTCAAAAAGAAACCGAAACGATTCTCAATCGTTTGTACGAAGAATATGAACTGACACGTACCGAAGCGGAAAACGAAGCAACACCGATCGAAAACATGGCAGAGGCCACCCGCCGTTTGGCAGAACTCAAAAACAAAATTCGTGCGCTTGGCAGCGTCAACGTGGATGCTATTGAAGAGTACAAAGAAGTTAGCGAACGCTATGAATTTTTGAGTGAACAAGTTCACGACGTGGAAGTCTCGCGTGAGGAATTGCTTAAACTTATCGGTGATCTTACCGCACAAATGAAAGATATGTTTTTGGATCGTTTTCGCCAAATCAACGAACATTTCGGCGAAGTATTTCGCGATTTGTTTGGCGGCGGTAATGCCGAACTTGTTTTATCCGATCCGACCGATATTCTGCATTCGGGCATTGAAATGCACGCACAACCGCCCGGAAAAGTCATTCTTAACATGGACGCTTTGTCCGGCGGTGAAAAATCGTTAGTAGCAACGGCTTTGTTGTTTGCCATCTTAAAAGTAACGCCGTCACCGTTTTGTGTGTTGGACGAAGTGGAAGCCGCCCTCGACGATGTCAACGTCGATCGTTATGCGCAATATTTACGTCGTATGTGCCGTAACACACAGTTTATTGTGATTACACACCGTCGCGGTACAATGGAAGAAGCCGATATTTTGTATGGTGTTACCATGCAAGAACAAGGCATTTCAAAACTGTTAGAACTGCGCGTCAGCGAAGTGGAAGCCAAACTCGGCATTTCGGGTAATGCGCAGTAAGAAAGGATAAACCATGGGTTTTTTCAATAAAATCAGTAACGGTTTGCGCAAGACGCGTGATTCTTTGTTGGGTACTGTTAACGGTATGCTGCACGCCTTTACCAAAATCGATGAAGAGTTGTTTGAAGAACTGCAAGAAATACTGATAACAGCCGATGTCGGTGTTGCTACTGCTGATACGTTGTGCGAACAACTGCGCACGTTGGTCAAAGAACGCGGCGAAACCGACCCCGCAGCTATTCGCGGTATGTTGCGTGAAATTGTCGAAGAACTGTTAAGCGGCGATGCTACACTGCATCTCGACACCACGCCTTCGGTGGTGTTGGTTATTGGTGTCAACGGTGTGGGCAAAACCACTACCATTGGCAAATTGGCGGCCAATCTCAAAGCCGACGGCAAAAAAGTGCTGCTGGGTGCGGCTGATACGTTCCGTGCCGCCGCCATTGAACAGTTGGAAGTGTGGGCGGAACGTGCCGATGTGGATTTGGTAAAACACACAGCAAACGCCGACCCTGCTGCGGTGGTGTTTGATGCCGTTTCTGCTGCCAAAGCGCGAAACATGGATGTCGTCATTTGTGATACAGCGGGACGGTTGCATAACAAGAAAAATTTAATGGAAGAATTGGCAAAAATTCGTCGGGTGATCGACCGTGAATTGCCGAATGCTTCGTGTGAAGTGTTGTTGGTGTTGGATGCTACCACCGGACAAAATGCCGTGAATCAGGCACGTGAATTTTTACAAGCGGCCGGGATCACCGGCATTGTGCTGACCAAATTGGATGGCACCGCACGTGGCGGCGTGGTACTGACAGTTCACGAAGAACTCAACGTACCGGTTAAATATATTGGCGTGGGCGAGGGGATTGACGATTTGCAACCCTTTGATGCGGCCACGTTTGCCGAAGCTTTGTTTGGAGAGTGAAAACAAAAATGCAATACATTATTGCCACACATAATGCCCATAAATTAGCCGAACTTTCCCGCATTTTAGAGCCGCTTGGCATTGAAGCGGTAACCGATAAAGATTTGGGAATTTCTTTGCCGGAAGTGGAAGAAACAGGCACCACGTTTGCCGAAAACGCGTATTTAAAAGCCGCTTCTGCTTGTGAGGCAACGGGTTTACCCGCTATTGCGGATGATTCAGGCTTGACAGTAGATGCTTTGGACGGTGCCCCCGGCATTTATTCGGCACGCTATGCGGGTCCCAACGGAACCGACAAAGAATGCAACGATAAGTTGTTAGAAGCTCTGAAAGATGTTCCGTTTGAACAACGCAACGCGCAATTTGTGTGCGCGGTATGTTGTGTTTTTCCGGATGGGAGCGAACCTATTACCGCCGAAGGTACGGTTCACGGTCGCATCGGTTACGAAGAACGCGGAACCAACGGTTTTGGGTATGATCCTTTGTTTTTGGTAGGGGAAAAGACCACTGCCGAACTCACCCCCGCCGAAAAAGATGCTATCAGTCATCGGGGGGAAGCGTTGCGACGTTTTCGCGTATTGTTAGAAAAGCGATTGGGAGGAAAATAATATGACCAGTAAACAACGCGCATATCTGCGCGGTTTAGCCAATCATTTGGAAGATATTTTACACATAGGTAAAGGCGGTGTTTCCGACACCGTTTGCAAGCAAGCCGACGATGCATTGACCGCACGCGAACTGATTCAAGGTCGTGTGTTGCCCACGGCACCTCAAACGGTGCGCGAAGTGGCAGAAACTATTGCCGCTACGGTTAATGCCGAAGTGGTGCAAGTTATCGGCAGGGTATTTGTACTTTACCGCCGTCATCCCGAAGAACCCAAAATCATTTTACCGCGAGAAAGGTGAGCTTAATGGCAAAGCGCATTGCTTTATTTGGCGGAACGTTTGATCCGATTCATAATGGGCACATTCAGTTAGCACGCGAATTTGCCGCGCGGCTTTCTTTGGATCGCGTTGTGCTTATGCCCACGTTTGTCCCGCCGCATAAACTAAAAACGGATTTGGCACCCGCAGTCGACCGTCTGGCAATGTGCCGTTTGGCGTGTGAACCGTATAAGGAACTTGTTGTTTCGGATTTTGAAATCAACCGCCGAGGTGCCAGTTTTACCATATTTACTTTGGAAGAGATGCAAAAGCAATATCCCGAGGCTCAGCTGTTTTTGCTCACCGGTGCCGACATGTTTTTAACGTTAAGCACGTGGCATCGGTTTCCCGATATTGCCCGTTTGGCAACGTTGTGTGCCGCACCGCGCGATGAGGCTACTGCCGAGGTGTTGCGCAACCATGCCAAAATCTTGGAACAACAAGGTGCCCGTTGTGTGGTAGAAGCCATTCCGCTTTGTGAACTTTCGTCTACGGAAATTCGTCAAAAAGCGGCATTGGGGGAAAAACTAACCGATTTGGTACCTCCCGCAGTGGAAGAGTATATTACCGAAAAACAGTTGTATACTACCCACAAAACCAATTGTAATCAAGAAGAACAGTACGTGGATATTTTGCGCGGTCGGTTGACACCAAAGCGGTTCCACCATTCCTTGGAAGTGGCAAAGCAAGCCAAGCATTTGGCAGAAAAATACGGCACCGACCCTAAAAAAGCATATACAGCGGGGCTGTTGCACGATATTTTAAAAGATACGGATGCAGATTCGCAGTTGCAAATTTTAAAAGAATTTGGTATACTGTTAGACGCTGTAGAGCAAGGCGCCAAAAAATTGTGGCACGCTCGTTCCGGAGCGGTGTTTTTGGAACACGTTTTGGGGATTAAAGATAAAGAAATTTTAGATCCGGTGCGTTACCACACCACCGGTCGTGCCGGTATGACCATGCCGGATATCGTGTTGTATTTGGCGGATTTCACCTCGGCCGACCGCGATTACCCCGATGTGGATACCATGCGCACCCTTACCGAGCAAGATTGGCGCGCCGCCATGATTTATGCGCTGGAATATACCATTCAGGATTTGAACGAGCAAAATCGTCCTGTGCATCCCGACACCATCGCCTGTTATCAAGATTTTAAGGAGGATTAACATGGCAAAGGATACTCGTAACAAGAAAAAACAACCTACTCGCAAAAAAAGTGACCAAGGACGTCGTGTGTTGATGATTTCGTTGGTTGTTTTTTGCGTGTTATTATTGGTGTTTATTTTTGTCACGGCTCGAGCGCTTACCCAAACCTCCGGTAAAAAAGATAATGCCGAATCCACGGTAAATGCATACGATACCACGCCCACTGCTTTGCAAAACAAAGTGGCGTATTATGTGGTAGGGTTGCTTGGCGAAGAAGAAACATCGCCCACCGAAAGTTTAATGCTTTTGTGTCACGATAAGAAAAAGAAGACCATTAACGTGTTGGAAGTTCCGCAAGATACTTATTTGGGCGATAACGAGTTGTGGGCAACCAAAAAAGCAGGTTATGTTTGGGGGAAACCCGCACCGCTCGATTGGTGTGATTTTGAAGGCAAACGTATTTATAAAGCTGAAATCGAAGAACACAAAGCTGCCGGCCACACCATAACGCAAAAAGCGGGTTCGGCATCGTATAACGTGATTGCAATTTTTAACGAACAATATTCTTTGCCGGTGGACGGCTATTTCATGTTCCCGCAAAACACGTTTATCAAACTTGTCGATTTGCTTGGCGGTGTGGACGTTCAGCTGGATGCCTCTTTAACGCTTGGTGAAACGACTTACGGCAAAGGTGTTCGCACTTTGGATGGTACCGCCGCTTTGGCATATATCACCCAAAAAGGAAAGGGCGTGCAGGGCGATGTTTCCCGCATTGTCAAACAACGCCGTGTGTTCTTGGCGTTGTTCCAACGCTTGTGTGCACAAACCGATGAACAACTTACCGAAGATTCGTTGTTACCGCTGATGGGCGGATCTACGCCGATTCGTACGCGTACTTCCAAGGATGACATGTTGTCTATTGTGCAAAGTTGGCGCAAAGTGACGCTCGACAACATGACAACGCAATTGTTGCCGGGTGAAGTAACGTCGTTTAATTCCGATTCGTATTACAGTGTACACCGTGCGCAACTGCTTACTACGCTGAACACGTATTTTAATCCGTACGACGAAGCCATTACCGATGCCGATGTGCAAATCACGGAACTGGCAACCGGCGGTCAATCCAATGTATATTTGCAAAAACTGTCCGAAATGGCTGTTGAACAAAATGTTATCACAAAGGGAGCGGAGGAATAATCTACCCCATGACACAATCAAACAACGAACAAATACTCAACTTGGTCAAAGCGGCAGTGCAGTCGTTGGATGAACACAAAGCAGAGGATGTTCACGTGCTGAAAGTCAGTGACATCACCTCACTTGCCGATTATTTTATTTTGGCTACCGGTAACAGCACCACGCACGTTCGCGCACTGGTAGATTATTTGGATACCGATTTGTCCAAACGCGATTTTAAGCCGTCACGTACCGAAGGGTATCAAACTTCTGTCTGGACCGTTTTGGATTACGACTCTGTTGTTATTCACGTATTTTCAGAAGATACCCGCCGTTTTTATGATTTGGAACGCTTGTGGCAAGATGCCGAAACGGTATCTACGGCAAGTTTTTTGGAGGATGAATAAGCATGAAACAGTATAACCACGCAGAAATCGAAAAGAAATGGCAAACCAAATGGGAAACCGAAAACACGTTTGCCGCATCTGACAGCACCGAAAAACCGGCGTATTTTGCGCTGGTAGAATTCCCGTATCCTTCGGGCCAAGGTTTGCACGTGGGTCACCCCCGCTCGTATACCGCCTTGGACGTTGTTTCGCGTAAACGCCGTATGCAAGGCTATAACGTGTTGTACCCGATGGGTTGGGACGCCTTTGGTCTACCGACCGAAAACTACGCTATCAAAAACCACATTCATCCCGAAATCGTGACCGAAAATAACGTAGCACGTTTTAAATCGCAGTTGCAAGGTTTGGGTTTGTCGTTCGACTGGACGCGTGAAATTAACACCACCGATCCCGCCTACTACAAGTGGACACAATGGATTTTCTTGCAACTGTTCAAAAACGGCTTGGCATACAAAAAAGAAATGGCTGTTAACTGGTGCACTTCGTGCAAATGCGTTCTTGCCAACGAAGAAGTTGTCGGTGGCGTGTGTGAACGTTGCGGCGGCGAAGTGGTGCGCAAAGTAAAAAGCCAATGGATGCTCAAAATCACCGCGTATGCACAACGTCTTATTGACGATTTGTCTTTGGTGGATTATCCCGAACGTGTTCGTGCCCAACAAATCAACTGGATTGGTCGTTCCACCGGTGCGGAAGTGACGTTCCAAACCACCGCCGGTGAACCGATTGTGGTTTACACCACTCGTCCCGATACGTTGTTTGGTGCTACATACATGGTCGTTTCGCCCGAACACGAATTGATTGAAAAATGGGCGCAAAACGGGCTTCTCAAAAACGTAGAAGACGTGCGTGCTTACCAAGAAGCCGCTTCTCGAAAATCCGATTTCGAACGTACCGAAGTTGCCAAAGATAAAAGCGGCGTATGCTTGGACGGTGTCACTGCTATTAATCCCTTGACCGGCGAAAATATTCCGATTTTCATTTCCGACTATGTGTTGGTTTCCTATGGTACCGGCGCGATTATGGCGGTTCCCGCACACGACACGCGCGACTGGGAATTTGCTAAAAAATTCAACTTGCCCATCGTGGAAGTTGTCAAAGGCGGCGACGTCGAAAAAGAAGCTTTCACCGATTGCGCTACCGGCATTTTGGTAAATTCCGGTTTCTTAAACGGCAAAACCGTAGAAGAAGCCAAAGTAGCTGTTATCGAGCATTTAGAGAAAAACGGTATCGGTCAAACCAAAGTTAACTACAAATTGCGTGACTGGGTGTTTTCGCGTCAACGCTATTGGGGCGAACCGATTCCGATCGTTCATTGCCCGCACTGCGGTCAAGTTGCCGTGCCGGAAGAGCAGTTGCCGATTCGTTTACCCAAAGTGGATAGCTACGAACCGACCGACAACGGGGAATCCCCCTTGGCGGCCATTGACGAATGGGTAAACACCACGTGTCCCAAATGCGGCGCTCCTGCCAAGCGCGAAACCGATACCATGCCGCAATGGGCGGGTTCTTCGTGGTATTTCTTGCGCTATTGCGACCCGCACAACGACAAAGCTTTGGCTTCCAAAGAAGCACTTTCGTATTGGACCCCTGTTAACTGGTATAACGGCGGCATGGAACATACCACGTTGCACTTGTTGTACAGCCGTTTCTGGCACAAATTCTTGTACGATATCGGCGTGGTTCCCACTGCCGAACCGTATGCCAAACGTACCAGCCACGGCATGATTTTGGGTGAAAACGGCGAAAAAATGTCCAAATCCCGCGGCAATGTCGTCAATCCCGATGATATCGTTAACGAATTTGGCGCCGACACCTTGCGTGTGTACGAAATGTTCATTGGCGACTTCGAAAAAGCGGCACCGTGGTCAAGCGCCAGCATCCGTGGTGCAGGTCGTTTCTTGGAGCGTGTATGGATGATGGCAGATAGCGTCCAAGACAGCGACGAAATTCGCCCCTCGATGGAACTCTCCATCCACAAAACCATTCGTAAGGTGAGCGAAGACATTGAAAACCTAAAATTCAATACCGCTATTGCCGCTATGATGGCGCTCATGAACGATTTTGCAAACAATGGCGTTACTCGTGGGGAATATGCCGTGCTGCTGCAATTGCTCAATCCGTTTGCCCCGCATCTTACGGAGGAATTGTGGGAATACATCGGCAACAGTGAAGAACTTGCGTATCATCCGTGGCCGACTTTTGATCCCGCAAAATGCGTGGAAAGCAGCGTGGAAATTGCGGTGCAAGTCAATGGCAAGATTCGCGCTCGCATCACGGTAGGCGTGGAAGATGCGGCAGCCGATGTGTTGGCAGCAGCTAAAGAAAACGACCGTGTTGCCCCTGAACTTGTCGGCAAACAAATTGTTAAGGAATTGTATATTCCGCAAAAACTGGTTAACATTGTGGTTAAGTAACGCAAGAAATATTTTTATAAAAACTCTTGACGAAGATATTTTTATGTTGTATACTTAATTGGTATCGTTTAGATATGGATAATAACCCCTGCTAATCAGCGGAGGGAGGGAATAAGAATGTCAGAGGTCAAAGTAAAAGAGAATGAATCCTTGGACAGTGCCCTGCGTCGTTGGAAGAAATCCTGCGCACGTTCCGGTGTCCTTGCCGAGGTACGGAAAAGAGAGCATTACGAAAAGCCGTCCGTAAGACGCAAGAAAAAGTCCGAGGCTGCTCGTAAAAGAAAGTTCAAATGATTCAAAAGAAAACGGGCAATTTTTGCCCGTTTTTTCTTTACTGAGGAAGGAATACGTTATGTCGTTATTTTATCCTACCGTTTACAAAAACCGTATCACCGATATCACGTTGGAAGATCTGCAACAATGGGGTGTTCGCGGTCTTTTGCTGGATGTTGATAACACGCTTACAACTCACGGCAGTCAAGAACTGTCGGAAGATGTAAAGCAGTGGTTAGAAAATATGAAACAAGCGGGTATCGCGTTGACAGTGGTTTCCAACTCGTGGGAATGGCGTGTGGCACCGTTTGCCAATAAAATTGGGTTAAAACACACGTCTTTGTCGTGCAAACCGTTGCCATTTGGCTTTTTGCGAGGGATTCGTCGATTGCATTTGCCCAAAAAAGAATGCGCCGCCATTGGCGACCAAGTGTTTACCGATATTTTGGGTGCCAATTTGTGTGGCATCACGTGTGTTCAGTTGCAACCGATTGCTCCGGAAACAGGCAAGCCGTTTTTGGCATTGCGTCGCAAATGGGAACGCAAACTTTATAAAAAAAGAAAGGAGCAATGAACATGGATGCACGTTTTGGACCTGCGGGTAACAGTAACTCGTTTTATGATGCAGGCTACAAAAGCACCTTGCAAGCTCCCCAATGGTTGAAAGAGCAAGGTCTGACTGCCTACGAATACCAATGCGGTCGCGGTGTGAGAGTGTCGGCCGAATCGGCAATAGCTTTAGGTGAAGCCGCAGCGCTGTGTGATATTTCCATTTCTTTACACGCTCCGTACTTTATTTCACTTGCCGCTGCCGAAGAAGAAAAAAGGGACAATTCCATTCGCTACATTTTGGAAAGCGCCCGTGCCGTTACACAAATGGGTGGTACACGCATTGTGGTGCACCCCGGCGGATTGGGTGGTTTGTCGCGTCCGGAGGCTACTGTCCTTGCTTCGCACACACTTCGTCGTGCGCAAGAAGCACTGGATGCAGAAGGCTTGTCGAACGTGCGCATTTGCCCCGAAACCATGGGAAAAATCAACCAGCTTGGCGATTTGGACGAGGTGCTTACGTTTTGTCACATTGACGAGCGTTTTTTACCGTGTGTTGATTTTGGGCATCTTAACAGTCGCACGCTGGGTGGGCTAAATTCCGCCGAAGCTTTTGCTAAATTGCTTGATCGTTTGCACAACGAATTAGGCGAAGAACGCGGTTCAAATTTCCATGCTCATTTTTCAAAGATTGAGTACACCAAAGGCGGTGAAAAACGTCATTTGACGTTTGAAGATACGGTGTTTGGTCCCGACCCGACACCTTTGATGAAACTTATACGAGAAAGAAAGTTGTCACCCACATTTATTTGCGAATCGGATGGCACACAAGCCGAAGATGCGCGCACCTTATCCGTGCTATACAAAGGATGAAGAGTATGAACGAAAAAAGCAGTCTGTTATGTGCGCGTTTGTCCGATGACGAAGCAGCGTTAATAGCCGCACCACATCATTTGCGGTATTTGGTGGGTTTCCCTTCGGGGGATAGTTGGTTGTTTTTAACCCAAAAAGAAGTTTATTTTTTAACAGACTTCCGCTATATCGAAACAGCAAAAACCACCTTAAAAGGCGTTACTTGCTTGCAAATCACCACTCTTTCGGATTCGATCAAAGAGTTGGCAACCAGGCATGCCATCAACCGTGTTTTTTTGGAAGCGGACTACACTACCGCTTTTCAGTTAACACGCTTTCAGCAACAGTTGCCGACGGTGGAATGGGAGGCAAGTGACACGTTGGATACGTGGCTTTGCGAACAGCGCGCCGTCAAAAGTGAACAAGAGGTAAAAAGCATTTTACAAGCACAAGCTTTGTGCGAGCAAGGCTTTTCACACATTCTTTCTTACATCCGAGCGGGAATGACCGAACGTGAAATCGCTTTGGAGCTGGAATTTTATGTGCGAAAACTCGGCGCCGAGCGGACAGCGTTTGATTTCATTGTCGTGTCGGGGAAAAACACTTCGTTACCGCACGGTATCCCCACGGATAAAGCAGTAGAAAAAGGGGATTTTATCACCATGGACTTTGGCGCGGTGGTAGATGGTTATTGTTCCGATATGACGCGCACCATCGCATTGGGTAGCGTTAGTGAAAAACAAAAAATTGTTTATGACACCGTGCTTGAAGCACAAAAAGCTGCACTCGCACAACTGCGTCAGGGCCTTTCTTGCCGCGATGCCGATGCTGCCGCACGCGACGTGATTACCGCCGCCGGTTACGGGCAATACTTTGGTCATGCTACCGGTCACGGTGTTGGGGTTCAAATTCACGAACAACCCACTTTGTCGCCGTGCGCATCCCAAAAAACGCTGGTCACAGGCAACGTTGTTACCGTGGAACCCGGCATTTATATCGAACAACAATTTGGCGTCAGAATTGAGGATATGGTGTGGATTACGGCAGATGGGTGCCGCAACTTAACCTCTTGTCCAAAAGAATTGATTTGCCTATAATATTTTTGGGAATCACCGAATAAACATAGCACATAAAGGAGTGTGTGCTATGTTTGTATTATCGGTAAAAGCCGGACGTCGTCAAGTGTTATCGGTGGCAGTTTTTTTGTTGGTGGCAGTGTTTGCAGCAGTGGCAGTGATTGCCGCTCCTTCCATGGAGCAGGTTTCGGTTTCCGCTTCGGTTAAAAAAGCCCAAACAACCGAACAACGAGTGGCGTTTTTAAAAAGCTTGGGATACGAAGTAGGGGAAACGGAAGAGGTCCAAGAAATTTGTTTGCCCGACGAAGCAGACAAAACGTTGCTGCAATACGAAACCGTACAACAAAAAGCCAACATGTCATTAGAACCATATTACGGCAAGCGTGTGCGGCTGTATACGTATTCTGTTCTCAACGCCGCCGAAGCGGCTACAGCGCATGTGTATGTATATCGCGACCGTATCGTTGCAGGGGATATTTCATCCGAACGTGGCGGTGCGTTTTGTCTGCCGCTTATGCCAAAGGAACCAAAATAAAGAAAAGGAAAGTTTACTTATGTTACAGCGTCTTGACAAATTGATTGCTTCACAAGGAACGCGCAGTCGCCGAGATACGGTCAAACTGATTCACAGCGGTCGCGTGACAGTGGATGCTGTGGTTTGTCGTGACCCTTCACAAAAGGTCGATGCCGAAACGCAAAGTATTGTGGTAGAAGGGAAGCCGCTTACCTACCAACGTTTTGTTTATTTGATGATGAACAAACCGTCGGGTGTTTTGTGCGTTTCTCGCGACCCGAAAGTAAAAACAGTGGTGGATCTGCTGCCACAAGAATTCAAACGAAAAGGGTTGTTCCCGGCAGGGCGTTTGGATAAAGATACGGTGGGACTGGTGTTGCTTACCGATGACGGTGACTTGGCGCATCGTTTGTTGTCACCCAAAAACCAAATATACAAACGGTATCTGGTTCGGTTGGATGCACCGCTTACCGAAGAACATTGCCGCCAATTTGAGCAGGGAATCACCTTGGCAGACGGCACACTTTGCCGCCCTGCCAAGCTCAAAATTTTGCAGCAAGGCGAACAACCGTTGGCCGAGGTGTGCATTACCGAAGGAAGGTATCATCAAATCAAAAGAATGTTTGGTGTGCTGGATCGCGGGGTGGTGTGGCTTAAACGTGAATCTATCGGTGAGCTGGTGTTGGATGAACGGTTAAGCGAAGGAGAAAGCCGCCCGCTGACTGCCGAAGAGATTAGTTTGTTTACCGTGTGAACAAAATCTGTTCAACTGCAACAAAGAAGGCAATAAAACTTTGTGAATATTGGGAATGGTATTTTTCGATAAAATTTGTTAGAATTGGGAAAGCATAGTAAAAAGATAGGTTTAACCAAAGGTTGCCCCCAGGGCAGAAAAATGTGGAGGTCATGAAATGGCAAGTTTATCTTTGAAAAACATTTACAAAAAATATCCGGGCGGTGTTACCGCTGTTTCCGATTTCAACTTGGAAATCAAGGATAAAGAATTCATCATCTTGGTTGGTCCTTCCGGTTGCGGTAAATCTACCACTTTGCGTATGATTGCCGGCTTGGAAGAAATCTCCAGCGGTGAATTGTACATCGGCGACCGTTTAGTAAACGACGTGGCTCCCAAAGACCGCGATATCGCCATGGTGTTCCAAAACTACGCTTTGTATCCGCACATGACCGTGTTTGAAAACATGGCATTCGGTTTGAAGCTTCGCAAAACCCCCAAAGATGAAATCAAACGTCGCGTGGAGGAAGCTGCCCGCATTTTGGATATTGCTCACTTGCTCGACAGAAAACCGAAGGCTTTGTCCGGTGGTCAACGTCAACGTGTGGCGCTCGGTCGTGCTATCGTGCGTGAACCTAAAGTCTTCTTGCTCGACGAACCGCTCTCCAACTTGGACGCTAAATTACGTGCTCAAATGAGAACGGAAATTTCCAAATTGCACCAAAAACTCGGCACCACGTTTATTTATGTTACCCACGACCAAACCGAAGCTATGACCATGGGTGACCGTATCGTGGTTATGAAAGACGGTTTGATCCAACAAGTGGATTCTCCGCACAACTTGTACACCACTCCGAACAACATGTTCGTTGCCGGCTTTATCGGCAGCCCGCAAATGAACTTCATCGATGCCATCATCGTGAAGGAAGACGGCAAATTCTTTGCTCGTTTCGGTTCGGAAGACACCAAAACCAAAAAAGGTATCAAATACAACATTCCGTTGCCGGAATCCAAAAACCCCAACGGTGTTTTGGAAGAATACATTGACAAAGAAGTCATCTTAGGTATTCGTCCGGAAGATGTTCACGACGAAGCTCGTCACTTGGAAGCATTTGCCGATTGCAAAATGCGCGCCAAGGTAGAAGTGACCGAAATGATGGGTTCCGAAATCTTCTTGTATGTCAACGTGGAAGGTAGCAGCTTGACTGCTCGCGTCGAACCCACCTCCGCTGCTCGTCCGAGCGATGAAATCGACATGGTTATCGACAACACCAAGATTCATTTGTTCGACAAAGAAACCGAAAAAACCATCGCTAACTAATTTTATAGCAGCCAACGCCGTACAGATTTTCTGTACGGCGTTTTTTTGTTGGTTTTCGGCAAAAAGCCCATAGATTTGTAGAAAATGTGGATATTTTTTTCAAATTTACTTGAAAAATATACAAAAGCCGTGTAAAATAATACCTGTATAAGTTTATTTATTTTCGGCAATTGCCGTAAAAAATACGAATGAGGGGTATTGAGTATGCCAAATCGTTTGTTTTTAGGAATCATCAATCAAATGAAGGATGTTATTCACCGCACCATTGGTGTGTTGGATGAAACCTACGCCGTGGTGGCGTGCAGTGATTTGGGACGTATGGGTGAAGTTTGCGAACCGCTTTCGCATGAATTCTTTTCTTCGCAAGAAGTTTTTTCTCATAACGGTTACACCTACAAAACCATTGGCAATCTGTCCAGCAGCACGTACACCGTGTTTGTAGAAGGGATTGATGAACAAGCGGTAACATACGCAGAATTATTGGCAATTTCGCTTAGCAATGTCAAACAATATTATGACGAAAAATACGACCGCGGTAACTTTGTCAAAAATATCATTTTAGATAATATTTTGCCCGGTGACATTTATTTGAAAGCCCGAGAGTTGCATTTTAACAGCGACGTCAGTCGTGTGGTGTTGTTGGTTCACATTCAAACCCCGTCCGAAATTTCGGCGTTTGATGTTATTCAAAACCTGTTCCCCGAAAAAAACAAAGATTTTGTTATCAATATTAACGAAACCGACATTGCGGTTGTTAAAGAATTGCGCTCACACGTGGAATCCAAAGATTTGGAAAAATTGGCACAATCTATTGCTGACACGTTGGGCAGCGAATTCTATACGCAAATCAACGTGGGTATCGGCACCGCGGTAGAAGGAATCAAAGAATTGGCGCGTTCGTTTAAAGAAGCGCAAGTGGCATTGGAAGTCGGCAAAGTGTTCGATACCGAAAAAACCATTGTCAGCTACGACAATTTGGGCATTGCACGTTTGATTTATCAATTGCCCACCACACTGTGTGATATGTTCTTGCGCGAAGTGTTCAAGCGTGGCTCGATTGATTCACTTGACCAAGAAACGTTGTTTACCATTCAACGCTTCTTTGAAAACAACTTGAACGTTTCGGAAACCTCGCGTAAATTGTTTGTGCATCGCAATACGTTGGTATATCGTTTGGAAAAAATCAAACGTCTTACCGGTTTGGATTTGCGTGAATTTGATGATGCCATTGTCTTTAAAGTGGCGTTGATGGTTAAAAAATACCTGATGGCACATCCGGTAAAATATTAATGTTTGGGGAATGCCTCAATCGTGTGATTGAGGCATTTTTTGTAAATTTCCAATATCTGTGCGTTGCCCAAATCGGCAATTCACGATATGATAACAGTATGTTGTTGATTAACGGCAAGGAGGTTGACTCAATTGATAGAGTTCAGAGATGTACATAAAACATACGATCTGGGCAGTGAAGCGTTGCGCGGAATAAACGTTACGATCGACGATGGGGAGTTTGTTTTTATCGTTGGTGCTTCGGGTGCCGGTAAAAGTACGTTTTTGAAATTGATTATGCGGGAAGAAGTGGCAACTTCCGGTGAAGTAGTTGTGGGAAACTTTAAGTTGTCCAAACTCAAAAGTCGTCAAATTCCTTATTTGCGCCGCGCTATGGGTATTGTGTTTCAAGATTTCCGCTTGATCGATACCATGACGGTGTATGATAATGTGGCATTTGCCATGCGCGTGGTTGGTGCTTCTCACCGCGAAATTCGTCATCGCGTTCCTTATATTTTGGGCTTGGTTGGGTTGCAAGACAAAAGCAAAAGTTATCCTACGGAGCTTTCGGGTGGCGAACAACAACGCGTTGGTTTGGCAAGAGCTCTTGTGAACAATCCTTCGCTGATTATTGCGGATGAACCGACCGGCAACATTGATCCGGAAATGTCTTATGAGATCATGGAGTTGTTGACCGAAATCAACCGTCGCGGTACGACCATTTTGGTGGTTACCCACGAACACGATTTGGTAAAATCGTTTGGCCGCCGTGTAATTGAGATCAAAGACGGTCTGGTGGTTTCGGACAGTAAGGAGGCCCCTCATGAGGATTGATACGTTTCGTTATTTGTTCAAGGATGGTTTTCGCAACTTATCGCAAAACGCTTTTATGACAATCGCCTCTGTATTGGTGCTTGTTTCTTGCCTTTTGCTGACAGGCAGTGCGTATTTGGTGTACGAAAACGTTGAGCATGGTTTTGAATGGGCTTATCAGCAAAACGTGGTGGTAGCGTATGCAGAATCCTCTGCCACGGATGAACAAACAAATACCATACAACAAACGCTCAAAGCAATGGATAACGTGGCAGATGTTTCGTTTATTTCCAAAGAAGATTTGTTGCAGCGTTATCAAGAAGAATTTGGTGATTTGCTGGAAGATTTAGAGAATGATAACCCCTTGCAGGATGCTTTTGTGATCAGTTTTACCGATCTTTCTTTGTTTGACGGTACGGTTTCTGCAATTGAGAAAGTTGCCGGCATTGAAACGGTAGACTATGACCAAGCGCTTTCGAAATCGTTGGTTAGTATTCGCGACACCGTGTTAACGGTAGGAAGCTGGGTAATTGCTCTGTTGTTGATTGTTTCGTTGTTTATTATTGCAAACACGATCAAATTGACAGTATATAGCCGTCGTTTGGAAATTTCCATTATGCGTTCGGTGGGTGCTACGCACTCGTTTATTCGTTTCCCGTTTATGGTGGAAGGCGTTATGCTTGGATGTATAGCCGCTGTTCTTTCCTATGGGTTGGTATGGCTGCTTTATGTCGTGTTGGGCAACAACTTTACGTTTGGCGCCAATTTCAGTTTGTTGCCGTTTGCCGCTGTATGGTGGCAATTGTTGCTTGGCTTTGTGGTAGGCGGTATGCTTATCGGTATGCTGGGCAGTACTATTTCGATCGGTCGTTATTTGAAAGAACACACCACCTAAAACAAAGTGTGTTCGTTTGCCGCAGAACAGGAGGACTACATACGATGCGTAAAACATTACAACGGCTTACCGCTGTTTGCGCAGTGGTGACACTGTTCCTGACTTGTTTTCTCTCTTTTTCGGTTTCTGCTGATACTATTGAAGATAAGCGTAACGAATTGGAAAAGTTGCAGCAAGAGCAAAAGGAAATTGAGGCTTCGCTTGATAAGTTGGGCGATAGTATCGAAGACCAACAAGCAGAAGTTAACCAACTGAATAAAAAGATTGTCAATTTAGAAACTCAAATTGATACGTATAAAAGTCAAATAACCGCTGTTGATAAGCAGATTGCCGAGCAAGATGCAAAAATTGCGCAACTAAATATTGAAATCACGGCAAAAGAGCAAGAGCTGGCAGCGATTATGACCAAACTCAAAAAGCGATTGAAAGCAATTACCAAAACCGGAAACTACTCCGGATTTCAATTGTTGATGAGTATGGAAAACTATACGGATTACTTGTTGAAATCACAAGTGATCGAGTCGGTTTCGGCACACGATAAAGCATTGTGCGACAAAGCCGAGCAGGAAAAGGCAACTATCACTGCAAAGAAAACACAAGTAGAAGAAGAAAAAGTTGCTTCGCAGGCTGCCAAGGACGAGTTGCTGTCACTCAAAGGCGGCTTGGACAGTCAGTTTTCTTCGTTGGACAAGCTTTATAAGCAAGCGCAAAGTAAGCGCGATTCTCTGGAAAGACAGCAAAACACATATGAAAAACGTTTGGCGGCAGTTAAAAAATCCGAAGATGAGTTGGACCGTGAAATTGCGGCTTTGCTCAATGGAACACCGCCCAGTGATACGTACGGTGGTTCCATGTATTGGCCGGCACCGACGGTAAAACGGATTTCCTCCGGCTTTGGAAAACGTGGCAATGGCACACACGGCGGCACGGATATTTCCAACGGTCGTTCGTTGGGCGAACCGATTATTGCTGCTGCAAGTGGTACAGTTATTAAGGTTCAAAAGTTGCATTACAGTTACGGCAATTTCTGTATGATCGACCATGGCTTAGATGCCAAAGGACGTCGTATTGTGACACTGTATGCCCACATGCGCTATGTTCCCAGTGTAACGGTGGGGCAAAAAGTTGTGGGCGGGCAGACACAGGTAGGTGTAATCGGCAACACCGGTAACTCTTATGGCGCCCACTTGCATTTTGAAGTCCGTGTTGACGGTGTTCGTGTGGACGCTGTGAAAAACGGTTATATTGTCTGCCCAAAATAAAGACGAGTGGGTGAAATAACGTGAACAAAAAAGTTTCCCTTGGTGTAGCACTGTCTTTGGTTTTTTTGGCAGTTGCCATAACGATTTCCGGAACCATGATGTTGGCTATGCGGCATTTTAGTTCGCTTGTCAGTGACGTTGGTCAACGTCAAGCAATGTACGATTATATTGACGAAATTGATTCCGCTGCCCGAAAACACTATACCATAGACGAAGAAAAATTACGCGCGGCGTTAGCCAAAGGATATATCAACGGTTTGGACGACGCGTATGCCGAATATCTTTCTCCTGCCACCTACCAAGAAATGCAAAACAAGTTAACCGGTAACCGTACCGGATTTGGTTTGGAAGTCACGGTGGATGATAACCGTGTAACGGTAACAGATGTTGATGAAAACTCACCGGCTGCTTTGGCGGGTATTAAAAAAGGCGCAATTATCACCAAAATAGGTAAGGAAGCCGTAACCGGTTCTTCTTTTGCCACGGTAGAAGCAGCGCTTAACAGTCAAGAGAAGGTTTTGTTCACGGTTGAGCAACCCGATCAAACCATAACCGAAGAACTGACGGCGAATACGTATTCTGTGGTAAGCGTTCGCGGCGAGTTGTTGCAAGATACGGTAGGGCACATTCGTATTAGTGAGTTTAACGCACTTACCGCTTTACAGTTTAAAGATGTTTACAATCAGTTAGCGCAGCAAGGTGCTTTGTATTTTATCTTTGATGTGCGCAACAACGCCGGAGGACAGTGGGAAGCGGCAACCGAAATTTTGGATTATTTGTTGCCCAGAGGTCCCTATGTTTCGTACGAAAAGAAGGGGGAGAAAACAGTTCTCTCCGCTACAGATAACTATGAGCTGTCTGTGCCAACGGTGACTTTGGTAAACGGTAACACTGTAGGTGAGGCAGAATTGTTGGCTGCCGTGCTGCAAGACTTGAAAAAGACAACCGTTGTCGGCACGTCTACGCAAGGAAAAGCAGTGATGCAAGAGTATTTTACCATTGCTTCTGACAAAGGTGCGGTGCGGTTATCTACAGGCTTGTTACACTGCATACAAAGCGGTGAAACGTGGCATAACACCGGTGTGTATCCCAACCAAACCGTAGACTTGCCGTATGAACTGCAAAGCCGATTTGATTTGCTGAAAGCCGAGGAGGATACGCAATTGCAAAAAGCAATTTCCTTGCTTAAAAGCAGCAATTACGTATCACTTAACAACACAACCAGCACTACTGCTTCGACTGCGGCTATAACAACAACTACGGTTACAGAATAAGTTAAACAAAAAGTAACTGAAGGAAAAAAACTTTCCCCCCGCGGGTTTT
>JAZROQ010000006.1:0-18116 GCA_045648765.1 Acutalibacteraceae bacterium | reverse complement strand
CATCTTGCTTCCCTTTGTGTTTGACAGCGTGGCAGCGGATTTGATTACTGAACGTTTGGGGGCGGCGGGTGCTTCCGCTTTTTCCAAATGCTTACTGTTTTTCATCGCCGGCATTGCGGCAATTTATGCCTTGCTGATCGCCCAAAACCGCAAAGAGTTTACATTTGCCAAATTGGCAGACGTATTTGGCAACAAGATGAAATCGTTGGTCGGACCCATTGCCGCGTGTTTGTTTGGCTACATGATTGGTGAATTGTTTGCCGATATCGATGTCACCACGGGTCTTGCGGTGTTTTTAAGCCAAATGAACCTTTCGCACGTGGGGTTGGCTTTTGTAATTCCGCTGATTACTTGCTTTTTAGGGATGATAGTCCCCGGTTCGTCGCAGGTGGTTATTTTTGGTCCGGTGTTCATTGCAGCGTTCGCTGCGGTGGGCGCAAACCCGTTGTTTATTGCCGCCATGCTTCCGTGCATTTGCGGTGTTATGTGTGGTATCACGCCACCGCTTGCACTTGGTATGTATGCGGGTATGAGCATTGCCGAATCGGATTTCAAAAAAACGGTAATCAATGATTTGTGGTGGGTGGCGGCACAATACGCTTTGGAAGTACTCATGTTATTGGAAGTACTGCCCATCCTTGGATTGTGAGAAAGGAGAAATGAAGATGACTGCTTTTTTAAAGAAACTTATCGCCATTCTCACAAAAATTTATAGCTATGGCATTCTTGTTTGCTTGTTTGCGGGTGGGCTTACGGTTTTTGGTTTTATTGCTGCTTTTATCATTGGCGGCGATACTGCAACGGCTATTTGTGTGTTTATTCAAAAGAAAGTGTTTGGCTTTTTAATTTATGGCAGTAACATTGTCGTTTGTTTAGGATTACTTACCATGTATTTGAAAAAGCAAAAAAGCCTGACAGTTAACGACGAAAATCGTCAATCGAATTGAGGTGAAAGCGGTATGAATCGCATTTTGGTAACCCGTTCTTCCATGCCTTCGTTTGAGGAATATTGTGAAGAAATCAAAGAAATTTGGGATACCCATTGGTTGACCAATATGGGTCCCAAACACAAAGCTTTGCAAGCACAACTGACCGAATATTTGGCGGTGGATGCGCTGGATTTGCTTACAAACGGACACATGGCTTTGGAACTTTCCATGCAAGCATTGCACCTGAGCGGGGAAGTGATTACCACGCCTTTTACGTTTGCATCTACCACACACGCCATCGTGCGCAACGGGTTGCAACCGGTGTTTTGCGATATTAATCCTGTGGATTTCACCATAGACGTCAGCAAACTCGAATCGCTGATTACCGAAAAAACATCGGCCATCGTGCCTGTTCACGTATATGGCAACATTTGTAACGTCGAAGAAATCGAGCGCATTGCTAAAAAATATAACTTGAAAGTTATTTACGATGCGGCGCACACCTTTGGTGTAAAATACAACGGCAGAGGAATCGGTGATTTCGGCGACGTTTCGTGTTTTAGTTTTCATGCCACCAAAGTGTTTAACTCTATCGAAGGCGGCGCGGTATGCTACCACGACGAGTCTTTTGGTCGCGAACTGTATGGTCTTAAAAACTTTGGTATTCGTGGTCCCGAAGTGGTGGACGGTGTGGGTGCCAACGCCAAAATGAACGAGTTTTGCGCGGCGATGGGGCTGTGTAACTTGCGTCACATTGACGAAGAAATTGCCAAACGCAAAGCGGTTGTCAACCGTTATAACGAACGCCTTGGTGGGGTTGACGGTTTGCAACTAAACCCTGTCCAAAAAGGGGTAGAGCCTAACTATTCGTATTTCCCTGTCGTGTTTGATGCGGCGGTGTTTGGTGCCGACCGCGACGAAGTAATGGCGGCACTGGCACAAAACGGTATTGGCGCTCGCAAATATTTTTATCCGCTAACCAATGCGTTTGATTGTTTCAGCGGTCAGTACGACCCCAATGAAACACCTGTCGCACTGCGTATCAGCCATCAAGTATTAACGCTGCCGCTGTATGCGGATTTACCGCTTTCGGATGTAGATACGATTTGTGACATTGTACTGAGCTTAAAAAAATAAACACCAAAAAGCCTCCTTGCTTTTTTAGCAAGGAGGCTTTTTTTAGTAAATTTATTTTTTCGAATGTAACTCTGCTTTAATTTGTGTTGTGCTGATTTCGGGTGTGCGGGGAAGATAAACCACTTCCACGCCTTCTTCTTTTAAATAGTCGAATTTACCTTGCCAATCGTCACCCATAACAAAAGTGTCGATGTGGTATTCGTGAACATCGCTTCTTTTTTGTTCCCAACTGGTTTCGGGAATTACCAAATCAACATACCGTATAGCTTCGACCAATAATTTTCGCTTTTCATAGGAGAAAAAACACTTTTTTTGTTTTTCGTTCCAGTTAAACTCATCGGTAGAAACAACAACCACCAAATAATCGCCCAACTCCTTGGCACGTTTGAGCAAATTAATGTGCCCATAGTGCAACAAGTCAAAGGTTCCGTAAGTAATGACACGTTTCATAGCCAATCTTATCCTTTCGTATAAGCAGTGTAGGGGGAATCCAAGTCAATCATCTCAGTAAAATGGTGTGTTACTCTTTTCTCTTCCGGGGGTAGTTGCATATAATTACCATACACTTGCGTTAACCATTTGTCATAGTCTTTCGCAACGGTGGCAGATATTCCTTCAAAAGACAATTGGCAACCTTCGCCGTACCATTCTTTAGGCATAATTTCCTTTTTGCCCCATGCGCCGCAGTGGTTAGCAATCAAAGAAGAATTTTTTTCTTTTTTAAAAAGTTTTTCTCGTTTTTGAACAGCTTTTTCTACCGTCAATCCGGTTAGTTTATAAAAAACATTAAGAATAGAGCCTTTTGCGGTTTTTGCGCTGTCTTCTTCATTTAAAGCAAAAGCCGAGTAGATTTTTTTGGTATACCACCGATTTTTAAAACTGAATATTTTTTGCTTGATTTTGCTTTCGGGATAGTCGTCTAAAGGAAAAATATCAATATAGACGCCGTGATGAATCGGAAGATGGGCCGAGCTGGTCTCGATAAACGTCGTGTTGTTATGACGTATTTTCGAAAAATTGGCATACCAAGCAGGGTCAGAAACGTTGGTTTGTAAAAACAAATGGGAAGGAAGTAGTGACGGAGCCGCCGAAAGAAAAGTTTCATAATCTTTTCTTAACATTCCAATGTCAATGTCATCATCCCAAGGAATGAAGCCTTGGTGACGGACAGCACCGAGCATCGTACCACCTAACAAAAAATAGTTGAGTTTAAGTTCTTTGCAAACAGAAATAAAATCTTTGAGCATATCGGTTTCTATTTGCTGAATTTTTTTCAAAGTTTCGTTATTAAGTACACTCATAAACTTTCCCCATTCTTACGTGAAATCAAGCTTTTCGGTTTTTGATAAGTGACAACATTTCACCAATATATTTTGGGTTTAAACTTTTCAGCATCAGAGTATTGTTGCGGCGAAGTGGTTTGAAAATAAACCCAAGAATGACATTGGTGAAGATTTGGGTGCATAGTGATGCAAAGGCGGCACCAATAGCACCAAACAGCGGAATCAACGTGACAATGGAAACAACGTTAAAAATAGCACCAAAAAGATTGAGCTTCCAAATAATCTTTTGTTTTCCTTCTGCCAAAAGCCAAATGTTGCGCACCGAACCGATATAGGAGAAAATCGTATACCAAACGATCACACGCAAAACATTAACAGCACCCGCATATTCCGCACCGTACAGAATCGAGATAATGATAGGGGAAAAGAGCGTCATAGCAACACTTTGCAGTAAAGCCAGATAGATGATAACGCTATAAAGTCGAATAACATTTTTTTCAAAGGCTTCCATGCTGTATTTTCGGCTTTCAAAAATGCTAGGACGGGCAGAATCCAAAATAGCAACAAAAACAAAACTGGTAAAGGTTGTACATGTCACTGCCGCGGAGTACACACCGGTTTCAGCATTGCTTATCATAAGTTTTAGCAGTATACGATCGGTTTGTCCAAACACAGCAATCATTAAGTCGGCAATAATGTAATATTTGCTGTCGGCTAACATACGTTTGGCAGCTTGTTTAGAAAAAGACAACCGTTGTCCACCAATTTTGTGATAGATAAAAAGCAGCACGGCTGCAATGACAAAGTAATCAATAGATTGGGAAACGGCAAACCAAAAAATATTTTTTCCCGTAATCAAAAGGTATATTTTATACGCGGAAAAAATGATATACGCCGCTAAAGCTGTTAAGGAAGTATACTTTGATAACAGCTTGGCTTGATACCAGTATTGAATCATTTCCAACGCTTGAAAAATGAGCTGAATACTGTAAAGTGCACAAACCAAAATAGTTGTCGGTTCATCGCGGTTGGCAATCAATGTAAAGGCAAGCACACCAAAGATACTCAATAAGCTCGAACCGATACTAAGAGTCAAAGCGGTTCCCAGTGTTTCGCCTTCTTGATCGGGATGGTTGATAACTTCGCGTACCAAAATAGAGGAAAGTCCTAATTTAGCAACCGGAAGCAGAAAAGCAACAATCGAAGCGGCATAGTTAATTAATCCATAGTTGGAAGGACCAAGATAACGAGCCACCAACATAGAAATAAAAAAGCCAAGCAAAGATTGAACAATTCTACACGCAATAATCCAACTGGCGTTTTTAATGACTTTGTTATTCACCGTGGTATAACCTCACATATTCTTCAAATCGTTGAGTCATATCAAACTCTTGCGAACGCTTGATACAATCGGTAGGGGAAAAGGGTTTTTCCCGATAAATCCGATTGATTTCTTGTAACATACCGTTAACATCCTCTTTTTCGACAACCGCACCGCATGTTTCATCAATAGTTTCCGGACTGCCACCGGTTCTAAAAGTCAACACAGGTGTGCCGCAAGCAAGCGCTTCCAGATTAACAGTGGGGAACGTGTCTTCTCGGGTGGGATTTACCAAAACATCTGCGGCAGAATAAATGTCGCACAACTCTTGCTGATTTTGTGTCCGATGAATCGAAATGATTTTTGGCGGAAGTTGTTTGTCAATCTGCTCGTTTGTTCCCACCAAGACAATGCGAAAATGGTCGTCTAATTGCTCGGCTAATTCCAAAAAAACATCAAGACCTTTGCGATGTCCCCAATCAAAAGCAACACCCAAAAGCACAAAAGAATCTTCGGGAATACCGTGTGTTTCACGAAAAGTTTGTTTGCGGGGCTTAAAAACTGAAAGATCGGTTCCGTTATGAATCACTTTAACGGGATAATCTTTCAAGAAAGAGTTTTTAACCAGCGAAGCCAACCAATGCGATGGCGTAACAATGGTCAAATCTTTCACGCCGCAGAACCATTTTTTCTTTAACCGCCACATAATCTTGGAGTTGTCAATCATGGATTTAGGATAGTCTTTATATATGGGACAATGGTGGCAACCGTCTTTCCATTTTTGACAATTGATATAATCAAAATGCGGACAATGTCCCGTAAAAGCCCAACAATCGTGCAATGTCCAAACCACTTTCACGTTGTGTTTTTTGATATATCGAAACAACAAAGGAAAGTTAATACAAAATTTATGAAGATTATGCAAATGAAGAATATCCGGTGAAAGTGCGTGAATTTTTTTCAAAAGTTTTCGTGTGGAAAAATACGAGAATAAGCCGTTTAGACCCAAAGTAACGCCAAAACCCCAATGCAAGAGGTTTGTTATTTTGCCTCCCCAAAATTCGTGATGAGGAGCGGCAACGAAAAGGTTTGCTTCCTCATCGGAATAGGGGGAAAACGTGTAGCAAGTATCACCTTTATTTTCGGCAATCTTGGTCAAATGCAACATAATTCGACCGGTACTGCCGGTGGAGGTCATATTCAGCTGAACAATCGTCATTATCCACTCACCTTAAAGCATCAATAAATTCAACAATTTTATTGGTTTGATAAACGTTGTTTTTCTTTTCCAAAACAAAGGCACGTGCTTTTTGTCCAAAAACTTCCAGTTCGCTTAACGGTTTGTCCAATATCTCGCGCAGTTTTTGAGCGAAAGCTTGTGTGTTTTCCTCGCCAAACAAATATACATATTTTGCATATTCACAGGGCATTCCGGGCAAACGTGTCATTAATACCGGCGTCCCCGAAACCATGTATTCCATAGTTTTAGAGGGGAAAGAATAACGCGTAAATTCTTCGGTAGAGGGGCGGGGATTTACAAGTAGTGTGGCGTTTAATTCGGCTTCCACTACTTCTTCGTTGGGAACGTTACCATGATAAACAATATTGCTGTTTTGTGTTGCCAATTCTTTCAAAGCAGGAGCATATTCTCCGTCGCCGTAAACATGCAACACTTCGTCTTTTTTGGCACAGGAAAGAAAGGCTTCACACAACATTTGAATGCCGTATTTGATCTGCAAAGAGCCGGCATAAATAACTTCTTTTTTGCCTATTTGTGAGAACGGCAAATGGTTTTTGTGAACCATTTCGCAATCGACATGACCTTCCAACACAATGTTCGGCTTGTCGGTCTTGTTGATTTTATCGTTCATTTGCTTGGTAAGTAAAACGTAGCCATCAGCCAACGAAACCAACTTGTCGTTTAAACGAAGCATCCAACCGCTTTCCGATATTTCCATAAATTCCGGAAGATCGGTTACGATAGCTATTTTTTTCATTTTTCTTAACTTTGCGGCAACACAAGCGCCGTAAGAAGGGGCTACCACCAACACATCGTACAGCAAAACGCTGTGTTCCGGTGCAAATAAGGTGGAAAAGAAGGCGCTGACCATCAAATACAATTGTTTAATAACGGGGAGATTACAAATCAAAGGGAAACACAGCGTGATTCCTTTTGTTTTTATCCGTTTCATTTTAACAAAATGTTTCGAACAATTTTCTTTGTTCACCGGCAAAACCGAAAAACAATGTACGTTAATGCCGTTGGCAGCCAAACCGTTGCAAAGCAAGGTGTGATACTTGTTGGCAGCTTGCATGGGCTTTTGATCGTTTACAAACACCTTTTGATAGGTAGCGGCATCAAACATGCGCGCAATGTAACGATATTCTTTAACGGGTTGCTCTTGATTTTCGTCGGGATGTTTGCCGCGGTTTAACAATTCTTCAAACCCATACCATGCCAGGCAAACAAAGAACGGACGCCAAAGAATCATTTCGTTGAAGAAACATAAAACAAGACAAGCAAATAAAACCCATTTGTTTGCCGTACGGATTCTTTTGGCAAATCCAAAATATAACGTCAAGAGAATGGTTACAAACGGAACACCGATGGTGACAGCGGTATGCAATACCGAGTTGGCAACGTTTGCATAGAGGTTGTCAAAAGCGACAGCGGACATTCCCCAAAAAGCTTTTGGGTTTTCAAACAAAATACGGAATTCAGGCAGGTTAATCCGTGTGATAAAAACGCCATTGGTAATCTCTTTAATGATTTTTTTAAAAAAGAACTTAATTCCACCAATTTTTGAAGCAGGGCTGCTGAACAAGAAATACAGAAGCAGTACCAAAACAAGAACCCCGGCACCAATGGCAAGCCATTTTTTGTATTTTTTGATAACGGGAAGAAACAAACGATAGTTTGCTGCAAAGACCAAAAAAAGGACAGCATATCCCATGGTTGAATAAGTAGTTAAAACAGTAAGAACAAGAGCAATTGATTTAACCCAATCCCATTTTGAAAAAGCATTGGCTTTCTGATATTTATCCAAAGCGAAAATAATGCCGATGTTCAAAAAAGCCTGATAACAACCAGGTTCCCAAAAAATCCCGTTGTTGCGCAAAAAGGGGACAAAGGTTTCATACGTGTTAAAAGCGCCAAATACATAAATTCCGGCATTGTAATAATCTATATTGCCAAGCCCATGGAATTTCGGGAACAAAAGCATAACTTGGGGATATATAGAAAGAACGGCATAAAACACCAACGAGATGATAGCTAAGCAAGAAATGACATCAAAATAATATTTTTTAAAATTGGTAAAGGAGCAAAGTTCCGTAAAAAGGAGTGCAAAAGCCAGCTGGAGAAACACCGCAGCATACGTATCTGAAATGATGCCGGCATTTATTATGGAAATAGCCATGCACATACCCAGTATGCCCAAAACAAAGGTCTTGGGGATCAGAGAGTCTGTTTTTCTCAGCTTTACCAAAAAAGCGATGATCAAAGTCAAAAAAAGCAAACAAAACAGACTTATTTTATAGTAATGCATGGTCATAAAAGCAGAACCGGACATATAAATAAATGCGATTAAAAGCGCATAAATCAGTCCTGTTTTTGTGGCTTCTTTTTTCAAAAGCATGTTTTTACTCCTTAATGGTACTACCCTTGACAGGTTTCGGTAATGAATGTTGCTCCCTTTTGATATTCTTCAAAAACTCTGGAAAGCTCTTTGTCACAGTTTTCAGAAAAAGAGTTGCTGTCAATGTTTTGATAATATTCCCACAAGTTATCTAAAAAATCGGGGCAACGCGGATCTAAAACCGTGCCGACACCCGCTTTTTCTGCGGTGCTACCCATAAACGAATCGGGCATACACACTTGTGGGAGCTGAAACACCAACGCATCGTAATACTTGTTTGGCATGGCTAACATCATGTTTTCGTCGTGGTAGATGTTGTGGATAATATCTGTGTTTTCAGCAAAAGAGTAGCGTTGTTCAGGAGAATATTCCCCGTGAAAAAAGATATTATCGGCGCCGATATCTGTTGCTGTTTTCTTTAATTTAAGTGCCGTTTCTTCTTCTTTCCCGTAATAATGCAACTCAAATCTCGAATCAACAGCAACCTTTTCGATTAGTTCTTTGTTGATGGAAAAGTGACGGATATACCCCCAAAAAGCAATGCGCAAGGGCGTGTTGCTTTGTTGTTTTTCAAAGCGTGTTTTGTGGTTTAATGCTTCTAACGCCAGGTTGTGCGAGGTGTATATTTTGTCACATTTGGGAAGATATTTGCGAAAAGCATCCGAACTAACAAAAGTGGCTTTGGCGGCCAACACAATTTTGTGAATTCGATGACGAAAAGGTGCAAATTTTTCATAAGTGACATCACGATAATCAAAAATATAACGGTTTGTGTATTGGCGTGAAAGGGTTTTGGCGGTTAAAACAGCAGGCATCGTGTGCAGAGCAATCACAAAATCAAAATTTTCTTCTGCCAACAACGTCTCGGCAAATTTTTTATAATGAAGGAAAGCACCAATTTTGCTTAATTTAGAAGCTTCGTCGCTTTGATTCAAAACAAATTCGTGAAGGTGTATGTTTTGGTAAGCATCTGTGGCTTCCGGTTTGCCGTCGCGATTCCAATACAAAATATGTACCTCATGGTGCGAAGCGTCAATATGTTGCAAATAAAACTGTGCATAGGGCATATATTTAAGCTTTGCAAAACCCATGAGTAAAATTTTCACGTCAATATTTCCTCCAAACCATTTTGTTGACGACACCGGTGTACGATTGAATCAGTTTTACCACTTTGGTAGAAACGTTTTCCTCTACATAATCGGGGACAGGAATGCCGTGGTTACCGTCCAAATTCATTTGCACGGCAGTGTCCACTGCTTGCAACAAACTCTTTTCATCAATACCCGCCAAAATGAAATCGGCTTTGTCAAGTGCTTCGGGACGTTCGGTCGAAGTGCGAATACAAACAGCGGGGAAGGGGTGACCGACCGAAGTAAAGAAACTGCTTTCCTCCGGCAACGTGCCCGAGTCGGAAACACAGCAAAATGCATTCATTTGCAAGCAGTTGTAATCGTGGAATCCGAGCGGTTCGTTTTGAATCACACGTTTGTCAAGCACAAAGCCGCTTTTTTCCAAACGATTGCGGGACCGAGGATGGCACGAATACAAAATGGGCATATCGTATTTTTCGGCCATTTTGTTAATGGCAGTAAACAGCGAGAGAAAGTTCTTTTCGGTATCAATGTTTTCCTCACGGTGAGCGGAAAGCAAAATGTATTTTCCTTTTTCTAACCCTAACCGTTTGTGTACGTCCGAAGCCTCAATGGCTGCTAAATTGTTGTGTAACACTTCTGCCATGGGTGAACCGGTAACATAAACCCGTTCTTTAGGCAAACCGCATTCGTGCAAATATTTGCGAGCGTGTTCGGAATAAGCTAAGTTAACGTCGGAAATAATGTCCACAATGCGGCGATTGGTTTCTTCGGGCAAACATTCGTCTTTGCAACGGTTGCCGGCTTCCATATGGAAAATCGGGATATGCAATCGTTTGGCAGGAATTGCCGAAAGGCAAGAGTTGGTATCGCCCAAAATCAGCAGTGCATCGGGCTTGATTTGCGCCATCAGTTTGTAGGAACAGTTGATAATATTACCAACCGTAGCGCCCAAATCATCGCCAACGGCATCCATGTACACTTCCGGGTCGGCAAGACCTAAATCACGGAAGAAAATGCCGTTCAAATTATAATCGTAGTTTTGACCGGTATGCGCCAAAACACAATCAAAATATTGACGGCATTTGTTGATAACAGCTGCCAAACGGATAATTTCCGGCCGCGTACCGACAATGATCAACAATTTTAATTTGCCGTTGTTTTGGAAAGAAACGTCAGAATAATCTAATTTAATATCCATGTTTACCACCTCAACAGAAGTTAAAAATTTGCTATGTAATAGACAAAAATCCGCCACAAAAAATCAAGTGGCAGAAACTGTCTTATACTTCTTCAAAAAATGTATCGGGTTTATTGGGCGAAAAAAGCTCATTTGCCCACATCAGCGTCACCAAATCCTCGGTATCGCTGAGGTTGATAATATTGTGTGTGTAACCGGGAAGCATGTGAATCGCTTCGATTTTTTCGCCGGACACCTCGTAATTCAGCACCTCATCCGAACCGATTTTGCGCAATTGAATTAAACCATGGCCGGAAACAACAATAAAAAACTCCCATTTTGTGTGATGCCAGTGTTGTCCCTTGGTGATACCGGGCTTGGAAATGTTCACGCTAAACTGACCGCAATTTTCCGTTTTGAGCAATTCGGTAAAACTACCGCGCGCATCGACGTTCATTTTTAAAGGGAACGATACCTTTTCTTTGGGCAAGTAAGAAAGATAGGTCGAATACAGCTTTTTAGCAAAACTTCCCGCGGGGATAGGCGGCATTACCAAAGTTTTTGGTTGCTCAGAAAAACCGTGTAACAAATCCACAATCTCGCCCAAAGTGACATGGTGAGTGACAGGCGCAGCACAGTAGGTACCTTGTTCGGTCAACACCGTATCAACACCGTCAAATTCGCAACGATGCTCAGCGCCTTCCAAAGCGCAAAGCATTTCGTCAATCAAATCATCAATGTACAACAGTTCCAACTGTACAGTGGGGTCATTAACCGTAATGGGCAAATCGTTTGCTATGTTGTGGCAAAAGGTGGCTACTGCGGAGTTGTAATTTGGGCGGCACCACTTGCCAAACAAGTTCGGGAAACGATAAACCAAAACCTTAGCGCCTGTTTCTTTGGCATAGGCAAAGAACAATTCTTCACCTGCTTTTTTGCTTTTTCCATATTCCCCGTCAGCATAGCGACCAACCAAAGTGGCTTGAATCGAAGAAGAAAGCATAACAGGGCAGGTGTTGTTATATTTTTTTAGTGTATCTAACAAAGTGGAAGCAAAGCCAAAATTACCTTGCATGAACTCTTCTTGAGTCTGCGGGCGATTAACGCCGGCAAGATTAAAGACAAAATCAGCTTTTTGGCAGCCTTCTTCCAAAATCTCAGCAGGGGAATCAATATCGTATAAATACAAATTCTCTATGGTAAGCGCCGGATAAGTCCGATCTTTGCCGTCTTTGATACAACGCAGAGCTTCTGCTAAGTTTTTTCCGACAAAACCGGCAGCTCCCGTGACAAGAATATTCATATTATAACTCCTTCGCTAATTCGTTGCGAATGTATTCCAAGGTCAACAATTTTTCTTTTACTTCTTCCACAGTTAAACGTTGAGTGTTGTTGGAGTTGAATTCCGACAACGGGTTACGTGTTTTGTCGCCTTGACTAAAATATTTATCATAGTTCAAGTTCCGATTATCGCAGGGAACACGGTAGAAATCGCCCAAATCCTCGGCATTGGCACATTCTTCGTTAGTAAGCAATGTTTCATAGCTTTTTTCACCGTGGCGAATACCAATAATTTTAATGCCGCATTTGTGTTCTTTGTCAAACAATTCGAGCACGGCTTTTGCTTGTACTTCAATGGTGCAAGCGGGTGCTTTTTGCACCAAAATATCACCCGAAACACCATGTTCAAAAGCAAACAATACCAAGTCGACGGCTTCTTCCAAACTCATGATAAAACGAGTCATGTTGGGATCGGTAATGGTGATATCTTCACCGCGACGAATTTGATCTATCCACAGCGGAATAACCGAACCGCGGCTGCACATCACGTTACCGTAACGTGTGCAACAAATTTTCGTTTTATCAGGAGAAATAGTGCGCGATTTTGCCACCGAAACGCGTTCTTCCAACGCTTTGGAAATACCCATAGCATTGATCGGATAGGCAGCTTTATCGGTGGACAAGCAAACAACGTTTTTAACGCCGGCTTCAATGGCAGCTGTCAACACGTTGTCGGTGCCGATAACGTTGGTGCGAACAGCTTCCATCGGGAAAAATTCGCACGAAGGAACTTGCTTTAAAGCGGCAGCGTGGAAAATATAATCCACACCGTGCATAGCGTTTTTCACCGAGGCTAAATCGCGAACATCACCAATAAAAAACTTGATTTTTTCAGCCACTTCCGGCATCTTGGATTGAAATTCATGGCGCATGTCGTCTTGTTTTTTCTCATCACGAGAAAAAACGCGAATTTCACCAATATCGGTTTTTAAAAAGCGATTGAGAACAGCGTTGCCAAAGGAACCGGTACCACCGGTAATCATTAAGGTTTTTCCGGTAAATTGAGACATTGTAATTTCCTCCGTTAATCTTAAAAATATTTAAAGCTGACAAGCACTTTTAAGTTCTTGTTCCAAAGAATCCATAAACATATTGCGCGTAAAATGTTGTTCGTAATATAAACGAGCGTTTTTGCCTAATTCCTCACGGTTTGGGTGTTCCAAAAATTGACGAACAGCATTTGCCAATCCTTCGGCACTTTCGGCGGGTCCGCAAAATCCGCAATCGGCATCGGACAGTACGTGGCGTATTTCGCCGTTTCCGGCGGCGATGATCGGTTTTCCTGCTGCCATATACGTTTGAGCCTTGCCGGGCAAGGTCATGGAAATAAACGGATCTTCCGTTAAAGTGAGCAACATAGCGTCGGCTTTGGCGTAATACATTGGCATATCGGTCATCGGCTTCCGCCCGTAAAAGATAACATTTTGTAACTGCAACTCTTCGGCAAGTTTTTTGGAATTTTCCAATTCTGAACCATCACCGATAATATGCCAACGCAATTGTTTGTTATCTTCAAGTAATTTTGCAGCACGCAAAATAGTAGGAATGCTTTGTGCGGTACCAATGTTACCGGCAAACATCAAATCGACGGTTTCATCTTTTTCATGTTCGGGCAAAGTGTCAAATCGGTTGTCGGCATATTGTGGTAAGTATCCCACAATATCAGCACCGATGTTGAACTTTTTTTCAAAATATTCTTGGAACATGCGGGATGTAACCAAAATCCTATCGGCCTTACGGTATAACCATCCGGAAACTTTACTAAAAATTTTGTAGATAAGAGAGCGTTGACTGATGCCGCCGGCGGCTAAACTTGCCGGCCATAAATCCATACAGTACAGCACTACTTTTTTGTTCCATTTTTTAGCGTATGCCATAGCAGCATTTACCATTATAATGGGGGAAAGCTGATTGGTATATACTACGTCGTATTCCTCTTTCAAACGGTGGATATACCGAGTGGAAGAAATGGCATAGCTAAAATAATTGAGAAAACGGAAAAACACGTTTTGTCGACGACCGACGGTAAATGTTCTGGTAATACGAACCCCGCCACGCTCTTGCGCGCGGTTTTTCCCGTTTCTATAATCTTCGTAAATGCGACCCATCGGATAATTAGGAACACCGGTCACCACATGAACGGTGTGGCCGCGTTTGACCAGTTCCTCACAAACGTCATCCAAAACGAAGGGTTCCGGCCAATAATGTTGACAAATGACAAGTATTTTCATATTTTTTCCCATTTCTTGCTTGGCTTATTTTACGGTATCAACCAGCTCCGGCTCTTTCTCACGATGCTCAACAGCATCTAATGCCAGATGCTCCAGTTGTTCAATTGTTTCGAATCCCTCAACACTTTCTTTGGTAAGCATGATGCGCAGCGTCATAAAAATGAGCTTAATATCCAAAAGCAAAGAATAGTTTTCGATATACATCATGTCCAAACGTAACTTGTCATAAGGGGAGGTGTTGTATTTCCCGTAAATTTGTGCGTAACCGGTAAGACCGCCTTTAACTTTTGTTCTAAACACAAATTCCGGAATTCTATCACCGTATTCTTGCATATGTTCTACGCGTTCAGGGCGCGGACCAACAATGCTCATATCACCTTTTAAAATGTTTAACAATTGGGGCAGTTCATCAATACGTGTGGCACGTGTAAATCTGCCGACTTTGGTAATGCGAGGGTCGCGGCCGGTGGCGGGGATAGAACGGCCGTCTTTTTCCGCATCCACAATCATGCTGCGAAATTTGAGAATTTGGAAAACTTTGTTATCAAAAGACATTCGTGCTTGTTTGTAAAAAACAGGGCCGCCATCTTCCAATTTGATAGCAAGTGCTACCAACAACATAACAGGAGAAGCAAAAACGACTAACAACAGGGAAATGATCAGATCCATCAATCGCTTAATAATACGCTGCGAAGCAGAAAGTCCTTTCCCGCGCACCAACAAAAGCGGTGTGTCAAACAAATTGATGTTTAATGCGCCGCGCACAATAATATCGCTGATTTTCGGCGTTAAATAAGTGCGGATTTCATTTTTGTAGCAGAATTTGAGAATATCGTTGCGCAGATCGGCGGGGATATCGTTAATAACCACGGCATCGTATTTGACGATTTGTTCACAAATTTTTTCAAATCCTTCGTCAATGGAAAGTAACTTTACAATGCGATATTTGTCCGGGCGTGTTTCCATTTTGAATTTCAAGGTAACCGCTTTATCTCTCCCAAATATCATAACCATATTTCGTGGCGCATATAATCGGTGATAGAAAAAATTATACGTTGCAACACAAATAAGAGATACCAATGCGCCAATTACCAAAGCAATGATAAGCGGCGTGGGGCTGATAACGGCATTAGCCACCAAACAAAGCTGCCAATACGTAATAAAATTAACAATAAACAAAGCAATCCATTGTGATAAAAGCACTTCGGTAACGCGCAAATGGCCAAACTTAAAGCCGTCAAAGCAAGCAAACAAAACAGCGGTCAAAAGACCGTATACCCCGGTAAGGATATATTTGCTTATGCCGATATACGTAGGGGAAAGAGCATCGGCATAACCGTGACGGCAAACAATATAATATAAAGCGGCTAACAAAAAAAGTTCAAGTAAGCCTTCAACGCTGCGGATGATACTTTTAATACCGGTTAAAGATTCCTTTTTTTTCATCATAATCCGTACCCAGACTTTCTTTATAATTCCGTGAAAAGCGCTTTAAAGAACAGGATAAACGAGAACAACCCTATGGCAAATTTGTTTTAAAAAACAAAGTGACATAAGGGGATTTTATAATTAGTTACAGCTTTGTAACTATCTTATCATATGTATATGCATTTTTCAAGTGCTAAAAAGTATTTATCGACCTTTTCCGCACAAAAACATTTTTCTAAAAATAAAGCAAACCGCGGTGTGGCAAAATTGCCACACCGCGGTTTTTACTTTTTGAAAAATCAGCAAGGAATTTCAAACAATTTTCTGGGATAATTGGTAAGGTTTTCGGCGCCGTCTTTTTTCACACAGACGACATCTTCCATACGAAGACCAATTTCTTTTTCTTTGGAACCAAGGAAAATATCCACACAGAAGGTCATGTTTTCTTCCAACAAATAGTCGGCAGAAGTTTCAATCCACGGTGCTTCGCCTTCCATAGTACCGTTGCCGTGACACGGACCATACAACAACCAGTCACCGTAGCCCATGTCGGTCACGTTTTTGATGTGTGCTTTTGCCACTTCGCAAGCGGGAACACCGGCTTTAAGCATAGCAATGACAGCTTCTTGTGCTTTGTAACCGGTTTCGATCAAGTTGCGTTGTTCTTCGGTGGCTTCACCGAAAACGACAGGACGACCGATGCTGGAAGCATAACCGTCAACGCGGGCGCCGATTTGCAAAAAGGTCATGTCACCCTTTTCAATCACCTTGTTGCGTGGACGGCTGATAGCTTGGTTAGAACCTTTGCCGGTCAACACCCACAACGGATACGATTCACGTTCTGCACCAAGCTCGTGCATTTTGCCGAGAGCCAAGCCGACAACTTGTTGTTCGGTCATACCAACGCGAATGTTTTCGAGCACATAATCAAACGTTTGGGCGGTGATTTTGGCGGCGGCACGCATGCAAGCCAATTCGTTTTCGGTTTTGTGCATACGAATGTCGTTTACCACATAGTCGGCTTTCTCGATTTTGATGTCGCCGTACACTTTCAGTGAATCTGCCAACGCTTCATAGACACCAATGGTCATCAGCGGCAAACCGGCAACGCCAATGCGTTTAATGGGTTTGTCACCCAACACTTTTTCAAAAACAGTGTTAAAGGTATCCAGTTTTTCGCCGGGATATTCCGGCTCGGATGATTCGCGGAACGCTTTCACGCGGCAAATGGTATCAATTTTGGAACGGTCACTGGCATAGGTGTAGCTTTCCGGCCCGATCAACAAAATCGGTTCGCCTTGTGCGGGGATCAGCACGCCGGCGGTTTCAAACGACGGCCAGTAGTTGGAAAAATAACGAACAAATTGAGGCTCGGCTTCGTTGCCGTAAGCCAACAAAACGTCGTATCCTTCTTTTTGCATGGTGGCTTGTACTTTTACCACACGTTCTTTGTACTCTTCAAGCGGAATGCTCGGCAGATTAATCATAGTTCATTACTCCTTTTCTTTTCCGCACAACCAATCGGCGGCGTTGTCTTTTAACAAAATGCTGATTTGTTCATCGGTAATGCCTTCGTCTTGCATCATGGGGACAATGTTGGTCAATACGTGGTCGTAACCCCAACCGCCGTATTTGTGCATCAGGTTTTTAAGACACAAATCGCAAGATAACAACACTTGGCGCAAATATCCTTTGTCAATCATCTTTTTAAGCAATTTCACACGGTCGGTATCGTGCACAAACAAACCGTAACCGGAGTTACGCACTTCGCGGCGGATATAGTATTCTTTGCCAAAGTTGTCAAACTCTACATACACGCCTTTTTCAAGCAAGGCAAAGATGTATTCTTCGCGATTTTCCACGTCAATGTGGCTAATGCAAATACGGCTGGGATCCACACCGGCATCAAGTAAAATGTCGGCTGCTTCCAAGCCATTGACCGTCCACGGATTGATGTGCACGTTAATGGCAACACCGGTTTTCTTTTGGGCAATGGCAGCAGCGCGCAGCACTTTGCGTTCTTTGTCGTCAAAGATTTCACTGATGCCGATTTCCCCAATGTAACCGGCACGTACGCCGTCAACACCTTCCACCAATTCTTTGACCATCAAATCACCGACTTCTTCATCGGTCATCGAAGCCAATTCTGCGGGATGGGTTTCACCTACATAGAAGCCGGTCCCCATAATGATGTTAAGCCCTGTTGCGTTGGCAATACGCGCCAATGCTTTGGGATCACGACCGATGCCGGGGAGGGAAGCGTCGACCACCGTGTTACCGCCCGCTTCTTTAAAACGGTTCAGTTCATCAACAGCTACGTCTTCATCGTCCAACAATAAGTTGTCTTTTAAGGCGTAGCAGTCACGGCTGAGAATACCAAGATTCCACATTTCCACTTTTTGCGTAGCAGGGTCTTCAATGCCCGGAACAGGGAGTTCTTGATAAAACGCGGTCAAGTCCAACAACACATGTTCGTGAGTGGTGACAACTCCCAAATCTTAGCGGCTCAGTTCGCCGCAAACACCTTGAACGTTCAT
>JAZROQ010000005.1:0-15987 GCA_045648765.1 Acutalibacteraceae bacterium | reverse complement strand
TGGTGGACGTTAACGGACTCGAACCGCTGACCCTTCGCACGTCAAGCGAATGCTCTACCAGCTGAGCTAAACGTCCATTGCTATCGAACGAAAGTTATTATAACGGATAACAAGGGGATTGTCAAGAGAAAAAATAATCTTTTTTATTCTTTACCGTACAGTCGTTCGATCAAATAGGGAATACTGCTTTCAAAATTCACCCCATACCACCGATGATCAGGATCCTTTTCGGTTTGGAAAATACTTTCCACGGTATAATCGGTGGCAATGCGCAAAGCTTCTTCCAACGTTTTACCGTTTACCAAAGCGCCCAAGCAAGTGCTGGCAAACACATCACCCGTACCGTGGTATGTCACGTCAATTTTTTCACGGTAATATTCAAAAAAGCGGTCTTCTTCGGAATCGTAGGCCATAACCCCCACCATATTGGGTTGCAGACTTACACCGGTAAGCACAGCCTTTTTGGCGCCCAAAGCCGTCAATTGGCGCAGAACGTCTTGAATATACGCTTTGTCATAATTATTGTGGCAATAGGGGATACCCAGCATATACGAAGCTTCTGTCAAGTTGGGAACGATAATATCAGCTTTGCTGCATAAATTTGCCATTGCCAAGGCAAAATCCGATGAAAACCCGGCATACAATTTCCCAAAATCACCCATAACAGGGTCCACAAAAACTAACGTGTTTTCTTTTTTAAACGTGTCAAAAAAGCGGGACATCAACTCTAATTGCTCAAACGACCCCAAATACCCTGTGTAAATGGCGTCAAACGTAATGTTCTCTTGTTGCAAAACTTTGGAGATTGGTTCGATATCTGCTGTGAGATCCCGAAAAGTAAACTCGCGAAACGCGGTATGCGTGGATAACACTGCCGTCGGAATAACAGAGGTTTCTACACCCATAGCCGAAATGATAGGCAAAGCTACCGTCAGCGAACATTTTCCAACGCAAGAGATATCTTGTATTGTCACAATGCGTTTCATAGCGTAAATCCCCTTTCCTTGCTGTTCATTTTATAAGAAAGTGTTTTGTTTGTCAATAAAATTGCAAAAAAGCCTTTTACTTTTTACTAAAATATGTTATAGTAAAAATTGTTATTTTATGTGAAAAGAGGGGGCAGTACTTTTGAATGGTTTTCGGTATGAAAATAAATATTTTATCAGTACTGCCGCTTATCTTCAGCTAAAATCACGGTTGCAAGCAGGCATGAAAAAAGATGCTCATGTTATGCACGAAGACGGCAACTATTTTATTCGCAGTCTGTATTTTGACGATTATTTGCAAAGCGGCCTTACAGATAAAGTCGACGGTATCGAAAAACGTGAAAAATTTCGTATTCGCTTTTACGACTTAGACGATTCGTTTATCCGTTTGGAATCCAAACAAAAAATCGGTCAAATGACCAAAAAGTTGTCCGCACCTCTTACCCGAGAGCAAGTCGATTCCATTTGTCGGGGGGACACGTGGTGGATGTATCAAAGCGAATATCCGCTTATTCGCAATTTTTACTTAAAGCATCGCACACGTCTTTTGCGCCCCGTTGTACTGGTTGACTACTACCGCGAAGCTTTTATTTTTAAAGATGTTCGTATCACTTTTGACAAACATATCAGCAGCGGCAGATATTCTGTGGATTTGTTCAAAAAAGATGTACCAACCGCACCAATTTTCCCATCCGACCGTATGGTGCTGGAAGTTAAGTATGATGACGCCTTACCATACGCGATAAAACGGTTGCTCAGCGGTGTTCCCATGGCACGCAGTGCTATTTCTAAATACGAATTGTGCAGAAACATACAATAGGAGGACGTTATGAGTTTTTTAGATATGCTTAAAAACAGTGTGGTAGAACAGTTTAATGTTGGCGTCTCGGCAGAGGAAATGCTGGTATCCTTGTTACTGGCATTTGTGACAGGGCTTTTTATTTTGCTGATATATCGTCAAACTTTCCGTGGCGTTTTGTTTTCCAAAGGGTTTGCTTTTTCGTTGGTCTTGTTGTGTATGGTAACCGCAGCGGTAATACGTACCATCAGTTCAGATTTGGCGTTATCACTTGGTATGGTCGGTGCTTTGTCTATCGTTCGGTTTCGTACTGCCATCAAAGATCCGGTTGATACCATTTTTATGTTTTGGGCCATTGCCGCCGGCATTATGAATGGTGCAGGTTTGTTTATTCCCGGTGCTGTTGCCAGTTTGCTGTTGGGCGTTTTGTATTATTTGGTGTGTGCGATCTATCGCAAAAACAAATCTCCCTATTTGCTGATTGTGCGGTATGACCCCGCTAAGATAACGGATGTAAAAAAAGCGTTGCATACGCTCCCGAAATACCGCATCAAATCTCGCGTTGTTACTCGCCATGGCGGTGAAATCACGGTTGAAGTTTCACTTAAAGATGACGAAGCCTCTATTGTGGAGCAAATGATGGCTATTGACGGTGTGGAAGATGCCAGTCTGGTCAGCTACGAAGGTGAATTTGGTTTATGATGAAAAAAGCACGGGAATTCCCGTGCTTTTTTTGTTACATTGTTTCCAGTTCGGCTTGCGCTTCTTCCCATTCAGCAAACAAATTTTCCAGTTGTTTGTTTTGTTCTTCCAAGGTGCTTGAAAGTTCCACCACTTTTTCATAATTGGCGGCGATTTCCGGTTGTTCCAACAAAGCACTCAACTCGGCAATATCTCCCTCAATGCGGCTGATTTTTTCTTCCAAGCGCCGTATACGTGTGGTTAATTTCCGCTTTTGCGATTCTTGTTCTTTTCGTAATTTGTATTCGTTTTCTTTAGCCGGTTTTTCTGCAACCGTTTTTATTTGTTGCGGCAAAATTTTTGCTTGGTAATCATCGTAATTCCCGTCAAACGAAGTACAGCCGTCGATATTCAATTGCAAAATGCGCGTAGATAAACGGTTGATAAAATAGCGGTCATGCGAAACCACAAACAAAGTACCGTCGTAGTTTTCCAAAGCCGCTTCCAGTGCTTCGCGCGAGGCAATGTCCAAATGGTTTGTCGGTTCGTCCAACAACAACAGATTATCGTGCGCCAACATAAGCTTCAGTAGCAGTAGCCGCGCTTTTTCACCGCCGCTCAATTGATGGATCGGTTTAAACACTTCGTCACCGTAAAACAAAAAGGTTGCCAAGGCACTTCGCAGTTCAGTTTGTGTCAGTGTGGGGTATTCATCCCATAATTGGTCAATGGCGGCCTTGTTATACGATAATTCGGATTGCAGCTGGTCGTAATACCCAAGGGAAATTTTACTGCCAAAATTCACATACCCGCTTTGTGGTTCGATTTCTCCTTTTAAAATACGTAAAAGCGTTGTTTTCCCGCAACCATTTGGGCCTAAAAGGAAAACTCGTTCACCGCGCCGTAACTTAAACGAAACGTCTCTGAATAGCGGTTGGGCAAAACTCATGCTCAGTTGCCCGGCGTCTATCACATCGGTTCCGCCGGTAGTGGCAGCGGAAAAGCCAAACCGCAAGGTTTGTGACTCTTTTTCCAAAACGATTTGCTCTGATTTCATTCGTTCCAATCGCTTTTCACGGCTTTCGGCGGCACGAACCGATTTTTCACGGTTCCACTGTTTGAGCAAAGCAATATTTTCTTCCAACTTTTTAATTTTCCGTTCAGCAATCTTTTGGTGCTTAGCTGCTATTTCTTTGTCTGTTTCTCGCTTTTCTTTGTGGGCGGAATAATTGCCGTTAGTCGCATAAAACGTTTGGTTGCTGATTTCTACGGTGCGCGTTGTTACACGGTCCAAAAAATAACGGTCGTGCGAGATAACAATTACCGCACCCGTGTATGAACGTAAAAATCCTTCTAACCACTCCACAGCGGCAATATCCAAATGGTTGGTTGGTTCGTCCAATAACAAAAGATTGGCATCGGACAGCAATAAACAACCAATAGAAACTTTGGCACGTTGACCGCCGCTTAACGTTGAAACCGGTTGGGAAAAGGCCTCTTTTTCAAACCCCAAACCGGTCAAAGTAGAGGCAATGCGGCTTTTGTAATATAATCCGCCGCTCGCCTCAAATGTTTCGCGCAGATGTTGCTGTTCTTCCAACCATTCCGCGGGAGCGTGGGTGACAGATTCCAACTTCTCGTTGATTTCCTGTAGCTGCTTGGAAAGCGCAATGATGGGTGCGAAAACACGTTCTACCGCTTCCCATACGGTGATATTTTCGTCTTGCAACGTGTGTTGCGCCAAATATCCCACTCGCGTGTTTTTGGAAAACAAAACATCACCGCTGTCTGCGGTTTCTTCGCCAATGAGTATGCGAAACAGCGTGGTTTTCCCGCTTCCGTTATCCCCAATCAAACCTACGCGGTCGTGTTCTCCTACGTCAAAAGAACCGGCTTCAAATAAACAACGGTTGCCAAAATATTTATTGATACGATTTACCGATAGTGCTGTCATATCCCAAAAATCCTTTAACAATTTTGTTACATAATTATAACAACTTTTTCCTTGTATGACAAGCCATTTCTTGGTATACTTGTTTTATAATAATAAAGGGGAATTTGTCATGATAAATTTCAACGAAGAAAAAATGTATCATCTCCATCTATGTCCATCGCAAGGGGCAGAATATGCCATCATTACCGGAGACCCCGGCCGTGTCGAAAGTATTGCGCAGTTGTTGGATTCTCCTGAGTTTGTGGTAAGCAATCGGGAATACACCACATGGGCGGGTAACCTAAACGGTCAACGAGTGCTGGTAACTTCCCACGGAATTGGCGGTCCCTCTACCGCCATTTGTGTGGAAGAACTGTCTCGTTGCGGCGTCAAAACTCTTATTCGCGTGGGAACGTGCGGTGGCATGGCACTTCCGGTATGCGGCGGTGATGTGGTGGTAGCAACAGGAGCTATTCGCGCAGAAGGAACTTCGCGTGAATATTTACCGATTGAATTTCCTGCAGTAGCCGACTTCAATGTTACCAATGCATTGGTGGAAGCCGCGAAAAAAGAGGGTTTCCCCGTGCACGCGGGTGTGGTGCAATGTAAAGATTCTTTTTACGGTCAACATTCACCGGAAAAATCCCCGGTTTCTTACTATTTACAAAACCGCTGGGAATCTTGGATTGCAGGTGGCTGTTTGGCCTCGGAAATGGAATCGGCAACTTTGTATATTGTTGCCGCATCGCTTGGCTTGAAAGCGGGCTGTGTATTACATGCCGTGTGGAACCAAGAACGCCGCAAACAAGGTTTGCCTGACACGCAATCCGAAAACACGCAAAATGCCATTCAAACCGCAATAAATGCGCTGAAAATCTTGATTAATGAGTAATTTTGTGGTATAATTAACAGAATATTTTGATAGGTGGTGAGCGATTGCGAATATTAGGTATAGACCCCGGTTATGCCATTGTCGGTTGGGGTGTGGTTCAGTATGAGGGCGGTCGCTTTACACCGCAAGATTTTGGTGCCGTAACAACGTTGGCACAAACGCCGTTTTCACAACGTCTTCAACAAATTTACAACGACGTTTTGGCAATTATCCATCGCCTGCAACCGGACGTTTTGGCCATCGAAAAACTCTACTTTAAAAACAATCAAAAAACCGCAATCGAAGTTGCCCAAGCAAGAGGTGTGATTTTGTTGGCCGCCCAAAACAGCGGAGTACCGATTTTTGAATACACGCCTTTGCAAGTGAAAAGTGCGGTAACGGGTTTTGGACAAGCACAAAAACCACAAGTCATGGAAATGACAAAACGCTTGTTGCGTTTGCCGCAAGTCCCCAAACCGGATGACACGGCAGATGCGTTGGCTATTGCTATCTGTCATGCCCAAATGGGGGGGACAGCGCTCAAACTACGCATCATGAAAGGACGGTAATTTATGCTGTATAGTGTACGTGGAACTCTGCTTGTGCGAGAAGCAAACTTAGCTGTCATTGAATGCGGCGGTGTTGGCTATCAGTGCTCTATCACCGTTAACACAGCGCGTCAACTCCCCAACATTGGGAGCGAAGCCATGCTGTATACCTTTTTAGCCGTGCGGGAAGATGCCGTGGAACTATTCGGTTTTGCCGACCGCAGTGAACTAACTTGTTTTAAGTTACTCACCGGTGTCAGCGGCGTTGGTCCCAAAGCAGGCATTTCCATTTTGTCCGAACTTTCACCGGAACAAGTGGCTCTTGCCGTTGCCGGCGGGGACTATAAATCGCTTACCCGTGCGCAGGGTGTTGGTCCCAAACTGGCGCAACGTATTGTGCTGGAACTCAAAGACAAAATGGGTTTACCTTCCGCGACAAGCGGTGTGGTGTCTGTTTCCGGTTCTTCTTCAACGGTGTTTAATGCTTCTAGCAATGCTGCCGAAGCGGTAAACGCATTGTCTGTTTTGGGATTCAGTGCCGGTGAAGCATCGGCGGTGGTTGCTAAGCTAGATAGTAGCCTTTCGGTGGAAGAAATGGTCCGTCAAGCATTAAAATCATTTGGTGGTAGGTGATAACAGTGGAAGAAATGGATTTTGAAAACCGCATTGTATCCACAGAATATTTGCCGGAGGACGAAGGGGACAACCCGCTTCGCCCGCGCACCCTCAATGAATATATCGGTCAACAAAAAGTAAAAGAAAATTTAGCGGTGTTTATCAATGCCGCTAAATTGCGAAACGATACATTGGACCACGTTTTGTTGTATGGCCCTCCGGGACTCGGCAAAACGACACTGTCGGCAATCATTGCCCATGAAATGGGCGTGAATTTCCGTATCACTTCGGGTCCCGCTTTGGAACGCCCCGGTGATTTGGCGGCGTTGCTCACAAACTTGGAACAAGGTGACGTGCTGTTTATCGACGAAATTCATAGGTTACCCCGCACGGTTGAAGAAATTTTGTATCCCGCTATGGAAGATTTTTCAATCGATATTATCAACGGCAAAGGTCAAGGTGCCATGTCTATTCATTTGCCGTTGCCCAAATTCACACTTATTGGTGCCACCACACGGGCTGGTCAATTATCGGCGCCACTGCGTGACCGTTTTGGTGTTACGTGTCGGCTCGAAATGTATACGCCCGAAGAATTGGCGCAAATTGTTTCGCGCAGCGCCGATATTTTGGGGATTCCGTGCGATGCCGATGGTGCTTTGGAAATTGCCTCGCGTTCCCGCGGCACACCGCGTATTGCTAACCGCTTGTTAAAACGTGTGCGCGATTTTGCGCAAGTGCTTAACAACGGTAATATCACGGTATCTGCCGCGCAAACCGCATTGGATAAATTGGAAGTAGACGAACTTGGCCTGGATATGGTTGACCGCCGTATGCTCATGACCATGATTCAAAACTACAATGGCGGTCCTGTTGGCTTGGATACGTTGGCAGCAGTTATTGGTGAAGAATCTGTCACGATAGAAGACGTGTATGAACCGTATTTGTTGCAACTTGGATTTATCAATCGCACACCGCGCGGTCGGGTGGTATTACCCGCCGCTTATGAGCACTTAGGTCTCAGTTACCAGATGACTTTGTAAAGGATAATTGTTACATGAGAGCAGCAGTAAATTGGGAAGACTACGAATTGTTGGATACCACCGACGGTGAACGGTTAGAACGTTGGGGCGATTGTCTGTTAATTCGTCCCGACCCGCAAATTTTGTGGCATACCGGCAGACGCCATCCGCTTTGGAAAAAGGCACATGCACGGTATCACCGTTCCAACACCGGCGGCGGAAAATGGGAGATTTATCGTCCTTTGCCGGATGTGTGGGATATTTCCTATAAAAGTCCTGAAAAAACGTTGGCGGAACTTAAATTCCACTTAAAACCGATGGGCTTTAAGCACACCGGTCTTTTTCCGGAACAAGCCGTCAACTGGGATGCTATGGCAAAAATGATAGCAAACGCCAATCGTCCTATCCGCGTTCTCAATTTGTTTGGCTATACCGGTGCTGCAACACTTGCTTGTGTAGCGGCAGGGGCACATGTCACACACGTGGACGCCTCCAAAGGCATGGTTGCCTGGGGTCGTGAAAATGCTGTACTTTCAGGTCTTTCCGATCGTCCTATGCGTTGGCTTGTAGACGACTGCGGAAAATTCATTCAACGTGAACAACGCCGCGAAAACACCTACGACGCCATCATTATGGACCCTCCATCGTATGGTCGCGGTCCGGGCGGCGAAGTTTGGAAACTGGAAGAACAAATTTACGGCTTCATCAAAGAATGTTCCGTCTTGCTTTCCGAAAAACCGTTGTTTGTGTTGGTAAATTCGTACACCACCGGTTTATCACCGTCGGTTATGCAATATATGCTCGGCGATATTATCGTTCCGCGGTTTGGTGGCTCCACTTCGGCAGATGAAATCGGCTTACCGGTCACGCAAAGCGGCATGGTGTTGCCTTGTGGTGCTTCGGCATTTTGGAAGGCGAGGGATTGTCAGTGACCCTGTTTTCTGTCAATAATCTTTGTTTTCAATACGAAGAAAGTGCCAATGATGAACAAGCTGTAGTGCTTGATAACATTTCCCTTACCGTCAAAAAAGGTTCTTTTGTGGCTTTGCTTGGGCATAACGGTTGTGGCAAATCCACTCTTGCCAAGCATTTAAATGCCATGTTATTACCTCTTGGCGGCTCTGTCTTGGTCAAAGATATGGATACTGTTGACGAAAAAAACGTCTATGCCATTCGCAGCACTGTCGGTATGGTTTTGCAAAATCCCGATAACCAATTGGTGTCTACGATTGTGGAAGAAGATGTGGCATTCGGTCCCGAAAATTTAGGTGTTCCTCCAACGGAAATTCGTGAACGTGTTGATGCTGCTTTGCAAGCGGTAAACATGTATGACTATCGTTTACATGCTTCTCACAAACTTTCGGGTGGTCAAAAACAACGTGTAGCCATTGCCGGTGTGTTGGCAATGAATCCCGAATGTATTGTGTTGGATGAACCAACAGCTATGCTAGACCCTGTCGGCAGACGCGAGGTTATGGAAACTATTTGCCGCTTGCACCGCGAGCAAGGTATGACGGTGGTGCTCATTACGCATTACATGGAAGAGGCAGTTCTTGCCGACCGTGTTGTGGTGATGGAACAAGGCAAAATGGTTATGGATGGTACCCCGCGTGAGATTTTTTCACAAGCAGACAAACTCAAAAGTATGCAACTCGATGTTCCACAACCCACCGAGTTGGCACATCTTTTAAACAAAGATGGCGTTTGTATATCAACAGATATTTTAACTGTCGAAGAATGTGTAGAAACATTGTCAATGTTACTCAAAAAATAAGGAAGAACAGCTCATGGCTCTTATCGAAACACAAAACTGCACCGTACGGTATTCCACCGGAACACCGTTTGAAAAAGAAGCACTCACTGCGGTATCCGTTACCGTTCAGGAGGGTGAATTTCTTGGTGTCATCGGTCATACCGGTTCCGGCAAATCAAGTTTTGTTCAGTTGCTTAATGGTTTGCTAAAGCCCGACGAGGGTGTGGTTTTGATTAACGGTAAGAACATTTGGGAAAACCCAAAAGAAATTCGTTCTGTTCGCTTTCAAGTGGGGTTGGTTTTTCAATATCCCGAACACCAATTGTTCGAAGAAACCGTTTATAAAGATATTGCTTTTGGTCCTACCAACATGGGGTTAAGCGAAGAAGAAATTAAAAAGCGTGTACTTCATGCTGCAACGCGAGTTGGCTTGTCGTCTGATTTGCTCGATAAAACGCCGTTTGATTTGTCGGGTGGCGAAAAACGGCGCGCCGCCATCGCGGGTGTATTGGCAATGGAACCTAAAGTACTGATTTTGGATGAACCCACAGCAGGTTTGGACCCCAAAGGCAGAGATATGATTTTGGATCTCATCAGTGCTTACCGTCGCGAAAATAATGCTACGGTATTGCTCGTGTCCCATAGTATGGAAGACGTTGCCCGCGTAGCCGATAAAGTTTTGGTTCTCAATCACGGCAAAGTGGCGATGTTGGAACCGACCAGCACAATTTTCTCGCGTATGGAAGAATTGGAATCCATGGGGTTATCCGTTCCGGCAGTTACTAAAATTTTCAAAGAACTACGCGCACGAGGAATCCATGTTCCCGATGCCGTGTATACAATAGAACAAGCACATACCATTCTTTCAAAATTGCTCAAAGGCGGTGATGGTTGTGCTGTCTGATATTACGATCGGTCAATTTTTCCCGGGCAATTCGGTGTTACACCGTTTAGATCCGCGGGTAAAATTGGTTTTGGTATTTTCGTATATTCTTGCCGTTTTTATACCGGATAACTGGCTAGGGTTAGCGTTAGCAGTGGCTTTGCTGGTAGTATCGGTGGGTTTATCCCGCATCCCGCCCAAAATATTGCTCAAAGGTCTAAAACCGGTTGTACCTTTGCTTTTGTTTACTTCACTTATCAACATTTTTTATGTCCAAGGCAGAATATTGATTGAGTTTTGGCTTTTCAAAATCACAGCCGAAGGCATTTATACCGCCATTTTTATCGCCATTCGTATTTTTTGCTTGATAGCGGCGGGTTCATTGCTCACCTATACCACTTCGCCAACCTCTCTTACCGATGGGTTGGAACGTGTTATGAGTCCGCTCAAGGTGCTGCGTGTCCCCGTGCACGAAATTGCTATGATGATGACAATCGCATTGCGTTTCATTCCCACACTGATCGAAGAAACCGATAAAATTATGTCGGCTCAAAAATCCCGCGGCGCCGATATGGAAAGTGGCAATTTGCTGCAACGTGTCAAAGCCCTGATACCGGTTTTGGTACCCTTGTTTGTTTCGTCTTTTCGTCGTGCGTACGATTTAGCAACAGCTATGGAATGTCGTTGCTACCACGGCGGTGAGGGGAGAACGCGTTTAAAACAATTTCGTATGCAAATCACCGATTATGTGGCTGTGGTTGTTATGGGTTTGCTTGTTGCACTTATGATCGCTACCAATGTCTTTTTACCAAAAGTATTGTGATATAAAAAGGGGGATAACCGTGGAACAAGTGTGTTTAACAGTACAATACGATGGCACCGAGTACCACGGTTGGCAGGTGCAACCGAATGGCAGAACGGTTCAACAAGTATTGCAAGACGCTATCGAAACCGTCACCGGTGTTCGCGCTCCGCTTACCGGTTGCAGTCGCACTGATGCAGGTGTTCATGCGCATCGTTTTTATTGCACCACTCCGACTCCTGCACGTTTAACATCCGAAAAATTTGTCAAAGCGCTCAATGCCAATTTGCCGAAAGATATGGCAGTGTTGGATTGTAAAACCGTATCGTCGGATTTTCATCCGCGGTATTCTGCCGCTAAAAAACGATATGTGTATTGTATTTGGAATGGACCAACGCAAAATCCTTTTTGGCAACGATATTCCTTGCATATCCGCAAACCATTGGACGAAACCGTCATGAACATAGCAGCAAAGCATTTTATTGGTACGCACGATTTCTCGGCATTTTGTTCAGCAGGCAGCGAAGTGGAGGATAAAGTCCGCACCATTTACCGAGCAGAAGTGACTCGCGAAGGGGAATTGCTTCGCTTTACCGTTGAGGGAAACGGTTTTTTGTATAATATGGTTCGCATTATGGTTGGTACGCTTTTGGATGTCGAAAACGGAAAACTTTCAGAAGAAACTATTGACCAAGCGCTGGAAAACGGCAACCGTAATTTGGTTGGTCCTACGGCGCCCGCTTGCGGATTGTTTTTAGATGAGGTTATGTATTAAAAGCAAAGGAGGCACTGTCATGGGCAAAAAGCAAACTACGAAAAGTCAAAAAGCAATAAAAAGAAAACGTAACCCGTGGCTGCGTTTGCTGATACGTATATCCGTTGTGGCGGTGGTCTTGTTAACGTTCTTTTCTGTTTGGCAAAACTGGGAAAAAATCGCACCGGAATCGGTGCTGGACTGGGCTGCTGTTCGATTTGGCGATGCGCAAGTCGGTAACGGTTTTCCAGCATCAATGACCGGCAACTCGGTAGTGGCAATGGGCGAAGTGAATCACCATTTAACAGTGCTTACCGACACAACGTTAGAGTTTTTCAATAATACGGCTTCACGTGTGGAAAAACGGCAACACTCTTTTTCCAATCCCACCTTAAAAACGGCGGGAAGATATGCGCTGACTACCGAAATCGGCGGAACACGTTTTCGTTTGGATACACGTCGCGAAACGGTTTTAACAAAAGATTTTGAAAATCGCAGCATCTATACCTCGTGTTTACTTCCATCGGGAATGGTAGCAGTGGTAACAGATAGTGTATCGCAAAGTTACCTGTGTGGCATACAAGTTTTCAATGCCCGCGGTAAACAGGTTTATGAATATCAATGTCGTCGGTATTTAATCAACAACATTTGTCTGTACCCATCAGGGAATGGCTTGGCGGCTGTAGGGACTTGTTCAGAAGGCGGCGCTTTAAAATCGGTTTTGTTGCTTTTTGATTTCGACAAAGAAGAACCGCAAGAATACAGCGGAACCGATGTGCTGTTGTTGGATGTCAATTGTTTTTCTTCCGGTGTCATAAGTGCTGTGGGCGACTCTCAACTGTGGATTTATCGCCCCGGGAAAAAAGGACCGGAAAAAGTACCATACAATGGTTATGAACCGGCGGGGTATACGGCCACGTCGTCTTTGGCGGGGTTAGTATTGCGCCGTTCGGGCGGGACAGGTGAAAGTTATATCTGGACCGTGGACAACGGTGGTGAGATTTGGAAAAGCGAAGGGGTAGAAGGGAGATTCCGTTCCGCTTCTTGTGAAGGAAATGAATTGTTGGTTTTGACCGATTCACATCTTCATACTTTCGGCAAAAAGAATCATCAACAAAAGCAAGAAATCCCATCGGACTCTTTGCTGGTAACCGAATATCGTAATGCCCCGTTAATTCTCACATTAAGTCACTTGCAACGAACAGAAGGATAAGGAGAAAAGAAACGATGAGTTGGATTTTAGACGGTATTATTGTTCTTTTGGTAGTAATAGCCGTTATCTTAGGTTACAAACGCGGTTTTATCAGTACTGCTGTGCAATTGGCAGGATATATTTTCGCATTTTTGATTGCTTTGTCACTCAGCACAACCGTTGCCGAATTTACGTATGACCGTTTTATTGGTGAAAAAATAACCGAATCCGTCAACACTGCCTTTTCCGAAAATGCAGGATCTACCGTTTCCGAAAAGGTCGATGGCATGTTGGAAACCTTGCCTGCGTTTTTACAAACAGCGCTTTCCGAAAATCAAGAAGTGCAAGATGCACTCGCGAATATTGAAAACAAAACCGAAAACACAATCACAGCTGTTACCGAAACAATCGTTGAGCAAATTTTGCGTCCGGTTGTGGTGGCGTTGTTGCGATTTGTTATATTTTTAATTCTCTTTTTATTGCTGTTACTGGTTGTAAAATTACTCAGCAAATTGGTAAAACCGCTTACCAAACTTCCCTTAATTCGTCAGGTCGATGGTACGCTGGGAATTGTTCTTGGTGCGATAAACGGCTGTATTTTGTCTGTGGTAGCCGTAACAATTATGCAGTTGTTTATAACGGCAGGGAGCACAAACGGTCCGTTTACGGCCGAAAACTTGCAAAACAGCGTGATAGCGGGTTGGATAGCCGATATCAATCCTCTTGCTTTAATTATAAAATTCTAAGGTGATGAATTGTTTATGGGCAAAATAAAATTCGAATGGACAATTCCAAACGTACTATCCTTGATACGCTTGTTGTTGATACCATTGTTTGCCGTTTTGTATTTAAAAAGCGACACAATGCCGGTTTTGGTATATTGGGCATTGGCAGCATTGTTTCTTTCAGGATTGACAGATTTGTTTGATGGTGCGATAGCTCGTCGCTTTAATCAAATTAGCGAAATCGGAAAGTTGCTCGATCCCATTGCAGACAAACTAACACAAATCACGGTGTTAATTTGTGTTACGGTACAACATAAAGAACTGTTACCGCTTGCGGTGATTTGCCTTATCAAAGAAACGTTACAGGTCATCGGTGGGTGGATTTTACTTTCCAAAAAAGATATTATCCGCGGTTCACAGTGGTTTGGAAAAATATCTACCGCTTTGTTTTATGCCGTAATGCTGGCTATCATTTTTTGGAAAAATATGCCGTCTACCGTTTTGGTAATACTTGTCCTTTTGGTTGCAGTAGCCATGTTGTTTTCGTTTTTTAGTTATATGGCTGTTTTCTTTAAATTGAAAAACGGCACATCTGCCAAAGAAAAGCAAATTGTAAATAAGGAGAACCTCGCATGATGTTATGTTCCCGTTGCAAAAAACGCCCTGCTGTTATTTTTATTTCCCGTATGGAGGGCGAAAAAAGTACGAACGACGGTTTGTGTATCACCTGTGCCAAAGAGTTGGGTATCAAACCGGTTGATGACTTGTTGGAAAAATTCGGTATTGGCGAAGAAGAACTCGAACAAATGGACGAACAGTTCGGCGAGCTGATGAATATGGAAGGCGAAGACGGCGAAGAAGGGTTTATGCCCGGGGGCGCAGCAACCTTTCCCTTTTTGCAAAATTTGTTTGGCGGTCAAATGAATGTAAATGAATCGCAAAATGAAGAAAAAGCCGAAGAAAACTCCGAAAAAAAGAAAAAAGCCAAAGAAAAAAAGCTTAAATTTTTAGAAAACTATTGTACCAACCTTACGCAAAAAGCGCGCGACGGACAACTGGATGCTATTATCGGTCGTGACCGTGAAATTTACCGTGTTACACAAATTTTGTGCCGCCGTAGCAAAAACAACCCGTGCTTAATTGGCGAACCCGGTGTTGGTAAAACCGCTATTGCCGAAGGGTTGGCACAACGCATTGCCTCCGGCAACGTTCCGTATAAATTGCAAAATAAAGAACTGCATTTGTTGGATATGACGGCATTAGTAGCGGGCACACAATTCCGCGGTCAATTTGAAAGTCGCATTAAAGGGCTTATCGAAGAAGTGAAGGCGCAAGGTAACATCATTTTGTTCATTGACGAAGTGCACACCTTGGTTGGCACCGGTGACTCCGAAGGCAGCATGTCGGCGGCAAATATTTTAAAACCGGCATTATCCCGTGGCGAAATTCAAGTGATTGGTGCAACAACCTTTAATGAGTATCGCAAAAACATCGAAAAGGATGCGGCTTTGGAACGCCGTTTCCAACCGGTGAAAGTGGAAGAACCTTCTATTGAAGATACTATCACTATGTTGTGCGGCATCAAAACCTATTACGAAGAATATCACGGCGTGGCTATTGGTGATGCCATATTGCGCCGTGCGGTGGTACTGTCCGAACGCTATATTACCGACCGTTTCTTACCCGACAAAGCCATTGATCTTTTGGATGAAGCTTGTGCCGTTACGGCATTGCAAAACAAAAAAGCCGATGAGTATGCAAAACTTTTGGTCAAGGCACAAGCATTACGTGCCGAAGAAACCGAACTTATGGCTGCCGAAACCGTAGACTACGAAAAACTCGCAAACGTTCGTGCCGATTTAATGAAAGCGGAACAAGAAATAGAATCTATTCGTCCTGCTGCTGTTTCGGCACCGCTCAAAGAAGAACATTTGGCAAAAGTAATCGAATTGTGGACGGGGATCCCTGCCGCAAAGGTGCAAGAAAACGAACTGGCTAAATTAGCTGATCTGGAAAACGAACTGCACAAACACATCGTTGGGCAAGAGGAAGCGGTTTCATTGGTTGCGGCGGCTGTTCGTCGCAGTCGTGTGCAAATCAGCCCGCGTCGTCGGCCGGCATCGTTTATTTTTGTTGGTCCCACCGGTGTGGGGAAAACCGAACTGGTAAAAGTGTTAGCCTCTCAGTTGTTCGACACCCCCGAAACCCTAATTCGTTTGGATATGTCGGAGTTTATGGAAAAACACGCGGTATCGCGCATCATCGGATCACCTCCGGGTTATGTCGGCTACGATGAAGCGGGGCAACTAACCGAAAAAGTACGCCGTAAACCGTATTCGGTTATCTTGTTGGACGAAATCGAAAAAGCGCACCCCGACGTTTTGAATATTTTGTTGCAAATATTGGACGAAGGGCGTGTGACAGAC
>JAZROQ010000004.1:0-43092 GCA_045648765.1 Acutalibacteraceae bacterium | reverse complement strand
GAAGAAAAGAAGAACGTGGAAGCGACCATCTCCCTGGTGCAGGCAGATTCCCGCCTGGGCTGGGAGCCCAGTATGGAGTATACCACCGACGAAGAAGGTCTGTTGTGGAAGCTCCGCCAGTTGGACTATGAGTTGAATATTATCCTTCCCAAGTTCCGCAAAGGTAACGGTTTGGCAAGTTCTTTTTGTGCCAGGTGATGTTGTTTGCGCAGGTTTTGCAGTTTTTCATGAAAAGCCAAGAAATCACCGCCGTAGTTTTCGATAACAGTGTAGCATAAATGAACGAATAAGAAAGAATAAAAAACAAAAAGGTCACAGAAAAACTGTGACCTTTTTGTTATAAATATGCCGCGTAATCTTTTTTCAAGTGTAATTCCATTTGTTGTTTTGCCAGCGAGGGATCACGTTTGGCAATGGCTTGCACAATGCAGCGATGCTCGTCAGTGCCTTCCAAAAACACCTCTATCGACAAACTTTCCAGCAACCGTAACCCTTGCAGTTGCTTGGCGGCAGATTGGTAAAACCCATACAGCACAGGGTTGTGCGATGCTTTTGCCAAGATTTGATGAAAACGATAACCAAACGACATCAGCAAAATTTTATCGCGCGTTTGTTCCATGTGCCGAACAACATCTAGCAACTCATCAATTTCTGCGGCGGTGGCTTTTTGTGCCGCCAAAGCCGCCATTTGAGGTTCCAGCAAAAAGCGGGCTTGCACCAAATCGCCCACATTTTCGGGATCGGCCATAACGGTTGCCAACTCGCGAGTGGCAAGAATGAGCAGAGCGTTATCGGCAACATAGGTGCCTGCTCCCGCGCGGGAATACAGCAAACCGGAAACTTGCAAACTTTTGATAGCAAGCCGCACGGTAGAACGGCTGACATCAAACAGTTTGGCAAGGTCTGTTTCGGCGGGCAGACGTTCGCCTGCTTGCCAAATGTTATTGCGAATGTGCTCGATGATTAACCCCGCAACGTCTTCAAACAATTTGGTTTTATAAACAAATTCACTCATACTGTCATATCAACGGTGGGCAATTGTTCGCCCGATGCTTCAATTTTTTCCAGCAACAAACCGGCAATTGCCACGTCCAACATACCTGTGCCGATGATTTGAGCATAAATGCGATCTTTGGGGTTGGTACGTGCCGGCATTTTGCCCGCCAACACGTCGGGGATGATAATATCAAAAGAATCTGCTGTAATTTCGCCCATTTCGGCAAGTTCTTTTAAGTTGCCGCGGTGTAAGGATTGTCCCACTTGGTCCACCGCAATTTTGTCGGCTTTGCGCACAACGTCAAACGATACTTCGCGGAACGAACCCATGGTCATAACCAAAGCGCCTTCTTTGACCCACGGTTCTTCCACCAAATCAGCGTTCGCGTTGGTAACGGTAATGATGACGTCAGCGCCGCGGCAGCCCTCTTCGTTGGTTGCACAGTTAACAAACTTCCACGGTGCATCGGGGAAGCGTGCCATAAAACGTTGTTTTGCTTCTTCGGAAATATCGCACACGCGAACTTCTTTCATATCTAACACTTTGCTCATGCACAAAAGAGAGGTGTAGCCTTGCAAACCGGTACCGATAATGGTGACAACGTCGGTTTTGGCTGCCAACATTTTGGTCATGATGGCGGGTTGTGCGCCGGTGCGCATATCGCTGATGTAGTCACCGCTTACAAGAGCGCGGAGAATACCGGTGTGCGAATCGGTAACCAGCAAATTGGCTTTGATATACGGCAAACCCAAAGCGCGGTTGCCCTCGTAGCCGCCAACCACTTTGATGCCGGCAACGTCCATGGGGCCAATGTAGGCGGGCATGGAGTTAAACCAACCTTCCACACCGAGCGAGCTCATATCAGTGGTGATTTTGTTCGGCATTACGACCGTGCCTTCACCGTACCATTTCCACGTTTTTTCAACGCAATCGATAACATCTTCGGGGGAAAGAAAACGTTTAACGGTTTCTTCACCAACAACAAGAGCCTTTTGTTCGACCATAGTTTAATCATCTCCTTTTATCTCATTATCTGTCAACGAAAGATAAAAGTCAATATGCAAACCTGTCTGTTTAGTAGGATGATTTTTGCAAACAAAAACGGCTTGGAAGCAACGCTTCCAAGCCGTTTGGTTAGTTTTCTTACTCCCACTCAATGGTGCCGATCGGCTTCGGAGTTAAATCATACAACACGCGGTTGATGCCTTCGACTTCGTGAGTGATGCGGTCGGTAATGTGATGCAACAAAGCATACGGAATTTCTTCGATGGTGGCGCTCATCGCGTCGGTGGTGTTTACCGCACGGATGATAGCGGGCCAACCTTCGTAACGTTTGCCGTCGCGCACGCCAACGCTTTTAACATCCGGAACGGCAATGAAATATTGCCAGACCGATTCGGCAAGACCGCTTTTGTCAAATTCTTCGCGAAGGATAGCATCGGCTTCGCGCAAAGCGTGTAAACGGTCGCGGGTGATAGCGCCAAGGCAACGTACGCCCAAGCCGGGGCCGGGGAATGGTTGACGATAAACCATAGCGTGCGGCAAGCCCAATGCTTCGCCAACCACGCGGACTTCGTCTTTGTAAAGCAGTTTGACAGGTTCGACCAATTCCATTTCCATATCTTCGGGCAAGCCACCAACGTTATGATGCGCTTTGACACCATCCGATTCTAAAATATCGGGGTAAATGGTGCCTTGCGCCAAAAAGGAAATGCCTTTGAGTTTGCCGGCTTCCTCGTCAAACACCTTGATAAATTCGCCACCGATAATTTTGCGTTTTTTCTCGGGTTCTGCCACGCCGGCAAGCAAATCCAAAAAGCGGTCTGTGGCGTCAATATAAACGAGGTTGGCATCCAATTCTTTGCCGAAAACCTCGATAACTTGTTCGCTTTCGCCTTTGCGCATTAAACCGTGGTTAACGTGAACACAAACAAGTTGTTTACCAATGGCTTTGATAAGCAAAGCAGCAACAACCGACGAATCCACGCCGCCGGACAATGCCAACAACACCTTTTTGTCACCAACTTGCGCGCGAACAGCAGCCACTTGTTCCTCAATAAAAGCTTTGGCGAGTTCGGGAGTGGTGATGCGTTGCATAGTTTCGGGACGAATATTTTGCATGAAAAATCCTCCTTAAAAATAGGGTTTCAACTCAATTCTTTAATACAGTTAATTATAAACTTTGAGAAAACCGCTGTCAAGGGGGACAAGAAAAAAGCAGGGCAAACGCCCTGCTTTTTTAGTAATTATTTGGTTTTTTCTGCCATGATTTCTTTGATTTTGCTGATAACTTCAACAACTTTCAAAGCTTCCTTATGGGTGATGCGATACGGTTTGCCTTCGCGGAAGTTTTCGTACATACCAACCCAAGTTTCATCCAAGGGTTCGCGGCGTTCTTCGGGAGTCATTTCGCCTTCTACCCATTCGAGTTTTTGAGCCGTACCCCAACCTTCCGGAGTTCCTTCGTTTGCGGGGGGTTTAACAAATTCCATACCGGGTTTGATATATTTCCACGTAAACACTTTGGTAACGGGATCATGCCAAGCAGAACCGCGGTCACCATAAATAACCAATTGCGGGATAAAAGTAGCCACGCAGGAGCTGATTTCCATATCCACAATACGACCGTTGATACCGGTCATCACCAATTTGATGTGGTCTTCGCAGTTGCCGCTTGCCAAGGTTTGGCGGGTTTCGGCATAAATGTCGGTGTAGTCACCGCCGCAGAAGTTAAGTGCATGGTCGATGATGTGAGGACCCCAGTTGAGCAATTGTCCGCCGCCGAATTTGTCGATCGTTTGCCAGTCGCTGCGGCCGGTAAAGCCGTTGCGTGCCAAGCGAACCTCTACCACGTTGCCGAGCAAGCCGGAATCGGCAAGTTCCATGCCTTTTTCGAACATTTTTTCCCAACGACGGTTGTGACGGATGTAAAGTTTTACTTCCGGATGCGCAGCTGCATAATCCATCAATGCTTTGGCGTCGGTATAATTGCAGCAAATGGGTTTTTCCAAAAACACGTTTTTGCCGGCTTTCAATGCCATCATAGCGTGGGTGAAGTGATCGCACGAACGAGTGGCAATGTCGACAATTTCCACTTCGGGGTCGGCAATTACTTCTTCAATAGAAGCATAGGCTTTGCAGTTGTATTTTTCCGAAACTTCTTTACGGCGTTCTTCGATGATATCGCACACCGCATAAATTTCAAACATACTGCTTTTACCGGCGAGTTCCGCCAAGTGCATGCCTTTACCGGCACGGCCAAGACCAACAATAGCGAGTTTAATAGGTTTCATAGTTTAAATGCCCCACTTTCTTAAAATTTCACGGCTTTCAGCCAAATCTTCCAAAGGTTCGCGCAGATGTGTGTCGTGCTCAATGAAAATCCATTTATCAAAGCCCTTTTCCAATGCGGTTTTAACGACATATTCGTTGTCGACGGGGAAGTTACCTTGACCCAAACCACAGAAGTAGCCACGTTGTTGCCAATTGGATTGGTCGGGATCTTTCATAACCCAACCTTTCAGGTGAATGGCTTCGATGCGGTCATAGTATTTATCCATAATTTCGCGCACATTGCCACCGGCAACTGCCAAGTGTCCCACGTCGAAGACCATCCCGGCATCGGGACAAGCTTCCAAAAAGGTTTCCAACTGTTCTTGGGTTTCCACCAAGGTGCCTAAATGGTTGTGCATAGCAGCACGAATACCGTATTTTTTGCAAGCTTCGGTTAAGTAATTTACCCGACGGCAGAGAACGTCCAAGTTTTCGGCGCGGATAATGTCTGTCCAGATATAGGATTTGCCAAAAGCGGCCGTCCATTGGATTTTTTGCTCAATGGTAGGAGCTAAGCAGGTGGCAAAATCCATCCCTTTTTTAGCCAAAACCGATGCTTTTTGCAAAGCGTCTGCCGCATCGGTGGGGCAAAGGCGTTCCAGGCCGTCGAACCCGATGGCTTTGATATTGTCCATTCGTTGTTCGTAGTCGTAAAAACCACCGTACCATTGGTTCATGCCGTAATCGGCTATACCAACTTTCAACATTGTAAAACCTCCGTTTAAAAGATACTTTCATTATAGCAATATCTTTTTACAATTACATTGTAAATTTTATCATTTACTTTGTAAAAAGAACTTAAAACGGCGGGAAATCACAAAAGTTGCATGCTTTGTTCGAGCAAAGCCAATTTTTCTTGCAAGCGTGCGGCTTGGTCGCGTGCGGTTTGCACAACGTTTTCGGGGGCTTTCCCCGTGAATGCAGGGTTGTTAAGACGTGCCAAAACGCCGTCTAATTGTTTTTGTGTGTTTTCTTTTTCTTTTTGCAAACGCGCTTTTTCCGCTTCTTTGTCGACCAATTCCGCCAATGGGATTTTGACGGTGGCATCGGCGGTAACAATGCTGACAGCACCTTCCACTTCAAAATGTTCGCCTACCGAAACACCCGAAGCCGAAGCCAACCGCACAAAGAACGGTGTGCCGTCGGTGAAGGTTTGTTCAAAAGCGGTTTCCACATACACGTGGGCTTTGCGAGAGGGTGGCACATTCATTTCACCGCGGCGATTACGAATGGCGCCGATCACTTCCATGATGCGTTCCATTTCTTTTTCTTCTTTGGGGAACGCAAGAGACTCTTGGTATATCGGCCACTCAGCAACCATGAGTGCCTCGCCTTCGTGCGGGAGAGATTGCCAAATTTCTTCGGTGATAAACGGCATGAACGGATGCAGCAATTTGAGCATACCCGTCATAATGTACACCAACACTTGGCAAGTTTGTACTGCGTTTTCACCTTGTAAACGGTTTTTGCACAACTCAATGTACCAGTCGCAGAAATTATCCCAAATAAAGTCGTACAATTTTTGTACGGCAATACCCAATTCAAACTTATCCAAGTTTTCCGTAACGGCTTGAACCAACGTGTTAAAGCGAGAAACAATCCATTTGTCTTCCAACGTGAGTTCTTTGGGAAGTGTCAGCGGAACGGTTTTGTCACCAACGTTCATCAAGATAAAGCGGGCGGCGTTCCACAGTTTGTTGGCAAAGTTGCGCGAAGCTTCGACTTTGTCGGTCATAAAGCGCATATCGTTTCCGGGGCTGTTACCGGTTGCCAACATGAAGCGTAAAGCGTCCGCGCCGTATTCGGCAATAATTTCCAACGGGTCAATACCATTGCCAAGCGATTTGGACATTTTGCGACCTTGGGAATCGCGCACCAACCCGTGAATCAACACCGTTTCAAACGGCGCTTTATCGGTATATTTCAGAGCTGAGAAAATCATTCGACTAACCCAAAAGCCGATAATATCGTAGCCGGTAACCAACGTGTTGGTGGGATAGAAATATTTAAAATCTTTGTGGTTTTCATCCGGCCAACCAAGTGTGCTGAACGGCCACAAAGCCGAGGAGAACCATGTATCTAATGTGTCAGGATCTTGCGTTAATGCAGAGCTGCCGCATTTTGGGCAAGTGTGGGGAGCCTCTTTGGCAACCACGGTTTCACCGCAATCGGCACAGTACCAAGCGGGGATTTGGTGACCCCACCACAACTGACGAGAAATGCACCAGTCACGGGTGTTGCTCATCCAGTTCATATAGTTTTTGGTAAAACGTTCGGGCACAAAGCGAATGTTTCCGTTTGCCACGGCTTCAATAGCAGGTTTTGCAAGCGGTTCCATGCGCACAAACCATTGTTTGGAAACCATCGGTTCAATGGTGGAATGACAACGGTAGCAAGTACCGACATCGTGTTTGAGAGGTTCGATTTCTTTGAGGAAACCGCCGGCTTCCAAATCTGCCAAGATTGCCTTGCGCGCTTCGGCACAAGTCAAGCCGGCATATTTGCCGCAATCGAGCACTTCGGGTTCATCTACAGAGGCTCTGCCGGAGGCAATGTATTCTGCGGCTTCGGCAGCATCTTTGGCGCCGGTCAAATGACCGTCGTAAGTCAGCATACGAATCATAGGGAGATCGTGACGTTTGCCCACTTCAAAGTCGTTCGGGTCGTGGGCGGGGGTGATTTTCACCACGCCGGTACCTTTTGTCATATCGGCGTGTTCGTCACAAACGATCGGAATCTCTTTGTTAAGAAGCGGAAGGATCACATGGCAGCCGTGCAAGTGGGCATAGCGTGGGTCTTCGGCGTTGATAGCCACTGCTGTATCGCCCAACATGGTTTCGGGACGGCTGGTAGCCAATTCCAAAAATTCCCCGGTTTCCTTGACAGGATAGAGCAAATGCCAAAAATGGCTGTCTTGATCTTCGTATTCCACTTCAGCATCCGAAATAGAAGTGTTACAATGGGGACACCAGTTTACCATGCGATTACCGCGATAAATTAGCCCTTCGTTATAAAGACGGACAAACACTTCTTTGACCGCTTCGGAACAGCCCTCGTCCATAGTAAAACGTTCACGTTCCCAGTCACAACTGGAACCAAGTTTTTTGAGTTGGCCGACAATGCGGTTGCCATATTGATTTTTCCAAGCCCATGCCCGCTCCAAAAATCCGTCGCGACCGATCATATCTTTGGTGACGCCTTCTTTGCGCATAGCTTCTACCACTTTGGCTTCGGTGGCGATAGATGCGTGGTCGGTTCCGGGAAGCCACAAAGCTTCGTAACCTTGCATGCGTTTAAAACGAATTAAGATATCTTGCAGTGTTTCATCCAAAGCGTGGCCCATGTGCAATTGCCCCGTCACGTTTGGTGGCGGGATAACAATGGTATAGGGTTCTTTTTCGGGATTGGGTTCGGCGTGGAACCAACCACCTTCGGTCCAAAAATCATAAATACGCGATTCTACTTCCTGCGGTTCATAGGTTTTTGCCAGTTCTTTATTTTTTGACATAATGCGCACAGCCTCCATATTGAAAAACAATATATAGGTATTGTAACATATATTTTTCAATAGTACAAGAAAAAGAAACCACGACAGCAAAGTTTTTGCTGTCGTGGCAGTAATGTTAATGAATAGCCGAAGAATAATCAAGGTCAGCAATGGCCTTGTTATTAACATCTTCGGGGCTTTTGTAAGTGGGAACAACTTGTTTCATCGTGGCAACAATTTGCTCAACCGAGTCGGTTTGCAGTGCTTCTTGCAGCGTCTTGAGCACGGCTTCAAGCTGAGGAAGAGTAATGGGATTATGCCGTTGTTCAATAAAGATTTTGTGGTTTTCGGTAGAAGTTAGTTCTTCGCTGCGCATAAGGAGTTCTTCATACAACTTTTCTCCGGGACGCAAGCCCACTTCTTGAATTTGAATATCGACATAAGGGGTAAAGCCGGAAAGACGAATTAAATTTTCTGCCAATTCCAAAATGCTGACAGGGACGCCCATATCCAACACAAAAATTTCGGAATCGTTTGCCATGGAACCGGCTTGTAAAACCAGTTGCGCGGCTTCCGGAATGGTCATAAAATAGCGGATAACACGCTTGTCGGTAATGGTCACCGGACCACCTTGTGCTATCTGACGGCGGAACAGCGGAACGACGGAACCGTTAGAGCCTAATACGTTGCCAAAGCGAACGGCGGCGTATTTAGTTTGGCTGGAAGAACCAAGTCCTTGCACGACCATTTCGCACAACCGCTTGGAAGCACCCATAACATTTGTGGGATTTACGGCTTTGTCGGTGGAAATCAGAATAAAGCGTTCAGCTTTGTAGGTGTCTGCAGTTTTAGCAACGATATAGGTTCCAAAAACGTTGTTGCGAATAGCTTCTTCCGGACAATTTTCCATAAGCGGCACGTGTTTATGTGCTGCTGCATGGAAAACAATTTGCGGATGATATTTTTCGAACAAGAGCTCAATTTTATGCTTATCTCGAACCGATGCGATTTCAACGTTTAAATCTAAATTTTTGCCGTATTCATAACGTAGTTCTTGCTGAATGTCATAGGCGTTGTTTTCGTAAATGTCAACGATAACTAATTTTTTGGGGTTGTGTCGAGCAATTTGGCGGCACAATTCCGAACCGATAGAACCACCGCCACCGGTAACCAAAACTACTTTGTTTGCCAAAAAATCGTAGGCGCTATCGCCTTCAAAAGAAACAGAGTCGCGACCCAGCAAATCTTCCAAACGAACTTCACGAGCGTGTTGGAGCAACGGTTTGCTGGTATCTCTATCAATCAATTGTAAAATATTAGGTAAAACGCGAACTCTGCATTTGAGCGATGTGCAAATGCGAAGAACTTCACGGGTGCGTTCTTCCACTGCCGAAGGGAGAGCAACAAACACGTCACGAGAGCGGTAACGGGAAAGGGTATCACTTAACCGTTCGATCGGTCCTTCTATCGGGATGCCGTGAATTTGTTTGCCGATTTTGGCCGGGTCATCATCCAATAAGCACACCGGGCGATACGGACTGGCGCTATTGTTTTTGAGTTCTTCAAGAATCAAAACGCCGGCTTTACCGGCACCAATAATAACGGCGGGTGAACGATGCGACGAGGAGCGATTGACAAAGGATTCGCGGTATCGACGGTAGCACAATCGTGTTGTTAGCATAAGCACAATGGCAACAAGCGTGGAAAAAAGCATAAAAAACGCCGGCGGGGAAGTCCTAAAAACAGTCCAGGCAAGTGTGATGTAAAAACAATATCCGGTGCCACCGGCGAGCAGCAGGTGCAAATATTCTCGGCTGGCGGCATAGCGCCAAAGACTGGCGTATGTGCGAAAAAGGAGCATTGCCACAAAGATGCAACAACCAAGCAGCACAAAATGTAACGGAATAGGTGTGTTGGAAGAAGCAAGTTGGGACAAATAGGAACTGGTGTTGTGTTCGGATAAAACTGATAAAAAGAAAAAACTCACGAACAAAAGGATAATGTCACACAACACTAACAGTAACTCGGGGAATGGGGATGTGCGGAGAAAAGATTTTTTGTCACGAGAACAGGGCAAACCATATCACCTCACAAAACAGCGGCAAACCGCCAAGATATCGAGTTTGGATTATAGATCAGGGGATTGAGAATATGAATAATCGTAGGCTTTATAATATTTGCCGCGCACATAGCTGCGATAAGGGCGAGAAATGTCGTTGACGTCCGAAATAACTACGCCCAGCAAATTGCCGTTCACATTTTTGATAGAATCGATAGAATCACGTAATTCGTCATATGTGGTTTGTCCTTGACGAGTCACCAAAACCATGCCGGCGGCCTTTTCACACAAAACCAAGGCGTCGGAAACCACAGCGAGCGGGGGAGTATCGATTAAAATATAATCGTATTCTTCCGTAAGTTTGTCCAACAAAGAATTCATAGCTTCCGAACCCAACAACTCAGAAGGGTTGGGTGGCAGAGAACCGCTGGGAAGCAAATCGGTGTTTTTGGCTACTTCACGGCAGACACAATCTTCAAAAGTCAGTTCTCCGGACAGAATACGAGACAAACCATTGTGTTTTTTGACACGGAAAGTGCGGTGTTGAGAGGGTTTGCGCAAATCGGCATCAATCAGCAAAATACGCACACCGTTTTGCGCCAAAGTAATTGCCAAATTAGAAGAAACAGTGGATTTACCGGCGTTGGGCTCTGAACTGGAAACCAAAACGATTTTCCGATTGTGCGGAGCCAAAGCGAACAACAAGTTGGTTCGAACGGTTTTGTAGGCTTCAACAATTTGGAAAGTTGTTGCAATCGGTCTGGCGCCGGAACTCTTTTTGCTTTTCTTAGTCATGAGAGCCACCTCGTTTCGCTGCGGTAGTAAAGCTGGGGATTTCGCCCAAAACAGGAACTTGAATTTGTGCTTGCAAGCTTTCTTTGTCGCGAATAGTGTTGTTAAGCAGTTCACGCAAAACAAAGAATGCGGCAGAAGCAACAATGCCTATTAAAGCCCCCAGAAGGGCATTGCGAGTGATGTTTGGCGCTGTTTTTGCAGCGGGAGAAGCTGTGCCGACAACGTTCGCAGAGCCAACTTCACCAATTTCATCAAACGCATTGGCGGATACCTTGGCAATGGTGTTGCAAACGAGTTGTGCTGTTTCGGGTGAGTTGTGTGTGGCAGAAATTCTCAAAAACGAAGTTTCTTTTACAGAGCTAACCGAAACGCAAGAAGCAATTTCCCCGGTCGACAACGCACCGCGTAATTGTGCGGAAGCTTCCTCTAAAACCGGAGTGGTTTTCAATGCCACGGCATAGGTGTTTACCAAATATTCCGAAGCGGAAAGGTTATTCACAGTAGCGCTGTTGGTTTCGGTGCCCGTAGCAACGTTACGAACGTAAACCAGCACCGACGATGTGTAGGCTTCCGGAATTAAAAAATAAGCATACGATGCAAAAAGCAGAATGCCAACAGCTGCACAGGCAATAATCCATTTAATTTTAGCCAATAACAACGCAAAAATTAAATTGAGGTTTAGTTCTTGCATAAGAGTAATCCTTTCTTGGTTAAAGAATATTTAGCGAGACTTCTCCAATTTTTATTATACTAAATTAAATTATACGGCTGCTAGCGCGTTTCGTCAACCCCTATTTCGTGTAAATAAAAAAACAAAATTTTCCGGCAACCGGAAAAACTTGATAAAAAACCGTTTTCGGTGTTGAAAAAGTTAAAAAACTTTTATATAATGGTACTATGTGAAATATGTCCTTGTGTGAAGGGCATTACATAATGAAAGGATGTTTAGGCGTGGAATTTTTGCAACATTTTAGTTTTTTGTGGGACAGTTTGGCGTTTTTTGTCACCGGTGATGGCTGGAAAAACCTGGTGATGATTGCCGTGGGCGGTTTGCTCATTTATTTGGCATTGGCCAAAGATTTTGAGCCATCGTTGTTAATGCCAATGGGCCTTGGTGCCATTTTGGTCAACTTGCCGTTTTCCGGTGCTATCGGACAAGCGGCCGACGGTTCGCATGGCATTGTTGATTGGTTGTTTGAGGTTGGCATTGAAGCCTCCGAAGCTATGCCGCTGATTCTGTTTATCGGCATCGGCGCCATGATTGACTTTGGCCCGCTGCTTTCGAACCCCAAAATGTTTTTGTTTGGCGGCGCCGCACAGTTCGGAATTTTCTTAACCGTAGCAGTTGCCACGTTGCTCGGTTATGATTTCAAAGATGCCGCTGCCATTGGTGTTATCGGTGCCGCAGATGGTCCTACCGCTATTTTGGTGGCCAACGTGTTGCAAACTCCGTTGTTGCCGGCAATTATGGTGGCCGCCTATTCTTACATGGCATTGGTGCCGATTATTCAACCATTTGCTATTAAATTGGTTACCACCAAAAAAGAGCGTATGATTCGCATGTCTTATAACCCAAAATCGGTGTCGCGATTAACGCGTATTTTGTTCCCGATTGTGGTAACGGTTATTGCCGGTTTGATAGCCCCAAAATCCGTTTCGTTGGTTGGGTTCTTAATGTTTGGTAACTTGCTGCGTGAGTGCTTGAAACTGGATAACTTGTCGCAGACGGCACAAACCTCTCTTGCCAACTTGGTCACCATTTTGTTGGGCCTTTCCATTTCGGCAAGCATGAAAGCCGAAGCGTTTGTCCGTTTGGACACCATTGTGGTTATGGCGCTTGGCTTGGTCGCATTTGTGTTCGATACCATTGCCGGTGTGTTGTTTGCCAAATTCCTCAACATTTTCTTACCGGAAGGCAAAAAATTCAACCCCATGGTTGGCGGCGCCGGTATTTCGGCGTTCCCGATGTCGGCTCGCGTTATTCAAAAAATGGCACTCAAAGAAGACAATCAAAACCACTTGCTGATGCATGCTGTGGGTGCTAACGTTGCCGGACAAATCGGTTCGGTGGTTGCCGGCGGTATTATCTTGACAGTGGTTCCCAAACTGCTTGGTGCATAATTAAGGAGGATATAACAATGTCTATTGCTACAACAAACGCATTATTGCTGATGTTATTGGGTATGGTCGGTATTTTTGTGGTAATGTTGCTCATTATGGTTTCGGTCAATTTGCTGAACAAATTTGCCAAAGATAAGGAAGGTAAATAATGGCTGACAATAAAAAAATGGTGGAAGAAATTACTTCCATGGAAAAAGATTTTGCACAATGGTACACCGACGTGGTCAAAAAAGCGGAACTTGCCAGCTATGCCGGTGTGCGCGGTTGCATGATTGTGCGTCCTTACGGCACAGCGTTGTGGGAAAACATTCGCAACGACTTGGATTCTCGCTTCAAAGCACTGGGTCATGAAAACGTAATGCTTCCGATGTTTATTCCGGAAAGTTTGTTGCAACGCGAAAAAGACCACGTCGAGGGTTTTGCCCCCGAAGTCGCGTGGGTAACCCACGGCGGCGAAGAAAAATTAACTGAGCGCTTGTGCGTTCGTCCCACGTCGGAAACGTTGTTCTGTGAACATTATGCCGATGTGATTCACTCATACCGTGATTTGCCGAAATTGTATAACCAATGGTGTTCGGTGGTACGGTGGGAAAAAACCACTCGCCCGTTCTTGCGCACCATGGAGTTTTACTGGCAAGAGGGACACACCATGCACGAAACTGCCGAAGATGCTATGGCAGAAACCGAACGTATGCTCAACGTGTATGCCGATTTCTGTGAAGAATCGTTGGCAATCCCGGTGGTTAAAGGCCGTAAAACCGACAAAGAAAAATTTGCCGGTGCCGAAGCAACCTACACCATCGAGGCTATGATGCACGACGGCAAAGCTTTGCAAAGCGGCACCAGCCACTATTTCGGCGATGGTTTTTGCCGTGCTTTTGACATCAAATTTACCGACCGTCAAAACCAATTGCAATATCCGCACCAAACTTCGTGGGGTATGTCCACCCGCATTATCGGTGCCATTATTATGACACACGGCGACGATAACGGTTTGGTGTTGCCGCCCGCGGTAGCACCGGTACAGTTGGTCATTTTGCCGATTGCACAACACAAAGAAGGGGTGCTCGAAAAAGCACGTGAACTCAAAGACCGTTTGGCAAACTTTGTGCGCGTGAAGTTGGACGATTCCGACAACTCTGCCGGTTGGAAATTTGCCGAATACGAAATGAAAGGCGTTCCGCTGCGTTTGGAGATTGGTCCGCGCGACATCGAAAACAACCAATGTGTTGTCGTGCGCCGTGACAACCGCGAAAAAACCGTGGTGTCTCTCGACGAACTGGAAACTAAAATCCCCGAATTGCTCAAAGCCGTACACGACGGTTTGTATCAAAAAGCGTTGGCCCGTCGCGAAAGCATGACCTACAACGCCACTACGTTGGATGAGTTGTGCGAAATCGCCAACGAAAAACCGGGTCTTATCAAAGCTATGTGGTGCGGTGACGAAGCTTGTGAATTAAAACTGAAAGAACAAGCAGGTGTCACCAGCCGTTGTATGCCGTTTGAGCAAGAACACGTGGCAGACACGTGTGTTTGCTGCGGAAAACCCGCCAAAACCATGGTGGTTTGGGGCAAAGCTTATTAAGGAGGAGAACTCATGAGCCAATTAGATTTTCCCAAATCGGGCGAAACGATTGCCGTTATGCATACGAACCACGGTGATATTTCGTTGCGGTTGTTCCCCGAACAAGCTCCCAAAACGGTGGAAAATTTTACGACCCACGCCAAAAACGGCTATTATAACGGGTTGATTTTCCATCGCGTTATCAAAGATTTTATGATTCAAGGCGGCGACCCCACCGGCACCGGTTGCGGTGGCGAAAGCATCTGGGGCACACCTTTCAAAGACGAATTCGACGTTTCGTTGCACAACGTGCGCGGCGCATTGTCGATGGCAAATGCAGGCCCCGGCACCAACGGCAGCCAGTTCTTTATTGTTCAAGCATCAACGGTGCATCCGCAACTGCTTGGTCAAATGGCAGCCTTGCGTGACTATTTCCCCGAAGAAATCGAAAACGCCTACCGCGAAAACGGCGGCACGCCGCACCTTGATTTTCATCACACCGTGTTTGGTCAAGTGTTCGACGGTATGGACGTAGTTGATGAAATTGCGAACGTGAAAACAGGTCCTGCGGATAAACCGTGCGAAGATGTGGTGATTGAAAGCATCGAAATTAAGGAGTATCAAGCATGAAACGACTAACAAAAACAGTTTCCGTGATAGCGATAAGTGCCTTGTTATGCTTATGCTTGTTTGGTTGTGACAAACAAGAAGATGACGCAACCGTTTATGACGACAAAAACGTTGGTTTCCAAACCGAAAAACCGTCGGCAGGTGAAGAAGTAGCGGTTATGCACACCAGTATGGGCGATATCTCGATTCGGTTTTTCCCCGAAGCGGCACCCAAAGCGGTTCAGAATTTTATTACTCATGCCAAAAACGGCTATTATAACGGCGTGACGTTCCACCGCGTTATCAATGATTTTATGATCCAAGGCGGTGACCCCGAGGGCACCGGTCGTGGCGGCGAAAGCATTTGGGGCGGCTCGTTTGAAGATGAGTTTGACAGCAAATTGCTTAACATTCGTGGCTCACTTTCTATGGCAAATGGCGGCCCCGGCACCAATGGCAGCCAGTTCTTTATCAACCAAAAAGATGCCCAGGCCTTTGGCACCCGCAAAGATTACACGCCGGAAGCTCAATATCAACAAATGATTAATGTATACGGCGAAGCCATGGTCAAACAATACTATCCCACGGTTGACGATTATGCTGCTCAATTGCTGTACCGTTACGAATGGGTTCCGAACGAGGTTTGGGATTTGTATGAACAACACGGCGGCAACTTTTCGCTGGATGGCGCATGGCGTGCAAGCGGCGGACACACCGTGTTTGGTCACGTGTTCGACGGCATGGATGTGGTGGATGCCATTGCGGCAGTGAACACCGACGGCAATGACAAGCCGTTAGATGCTGTTATCATTACAAGCATTGACGTTGTTAAATACGCACCGTAACAAAAACAAAAACCCGCATTCAGCAAACGCTGAATGCGGGTTTGTTTTTTATATGGAATTAGTCTTCGCGGGAAGAGGGCTTGCGAAGCATTTGACGGGTTTGACGCAAATCCGCCATGTGTTTGGACAAATCTTCTTCGGTGCGTTTGAGCAAATCGTCCACAAAATCTTGGGCGCCTTTGCGCATTTCGCGGCATTTTTGTTGAGTTTGGGTAGTGATTTCGTTGGTTTTTTGTTGAGCCAACTTCACGATTTCTTCTTGCATTACCAAACCGCGAGCGCGTTCCTCGGCAGCGCGAACAATGTCTTCCGCTTCTTTTTTGGCGGTGTCGATAATGTCGGCACGGTCGGCAACAATGGATTTGGCTTGGCGAATTTCGCTGGGAATATTGCCGCGGATAGAATCGATAATATCGCGCAGACGGTCAGCCTCCAACAAACATTTTCCGCCGGAAAGCGGTAAGCCCCAAGCTTTGTCAATCATTTCGTCAATTTCGTCCAATAAGTTTTCAATGCTCATTTTGTTTCGTTCCTTCCGTATTTTTTTAGAATATCGTTTACAATGCACGATGGCACAAATTCCGAAATGTCGCCGCCAAGGCCCGCCACTTGTTTTACCAAGCTGGAAGAAAGGTACATGTATTCGGCATTGGTGGTCAAAAAGACAGTTTCCACATCGGGATTCAGTTTGCGGTTGGTAAGTGCCATTTGAAACTCGTATTCAAAGTCTGAAATGGCGCGCAAACCTTTAACAATGATCGAAGCGTTCTTTTCCCTGGCGTAATCCGCAAGCAGACCGTCGAAAGAATCAACTTCGACGTTTGGCAAAAAAGCAGTGGCGCGGCGGAGCAGATCCACCCGTTCCTCTTGCGAAAACAGCGGTTGTTTGCTGTGGTTCACCATGGTAGCCACAATGACACGGTCAAACATGCTTGCCGCGCGGGAAATAATATTGATGTGACCGCAAGTCACCGGGTCAAAGCTGCCGGGACAAATTGCCAGTTTCATAGGCTCTCCTGTTCTTTCTTTCGATAAATGCGGACAAAAACGCGTCCGTAGCGGTACAAACGATATAACTGAAAATCCCCAACCATGTCGGGCAACGAAACTTCTTTATCTGTTTCGCACACGACCGTGGCAAAGGGTGAGGTTTTTGCCCCCAATTGTTCCAAACAAGGGACCAACAAATCCGAGGCATAGGGCGGGTCCAAAAACACCAAATCAAAACACTCTGTCGTTTGCGCCAAAAAGCCAAGCGAATCGCGGCAAAACACGGTGGAAACTTGTTCCAAACGAGTGGCGCGCACGTTTTGCCGCACCACTTCGGCTGCTTCACGGCTGCTGTCGACAAACACACACGATTTTGCGCCACGGCTAAGTGCTTCCAACCCCATTTGCCCCGAACCGGCAAACAAATCCAAAACACGTCTGCCCTCAATTTCAAAGCACAAAGCAGAAAAAATGGCCTCTTTGACGCGCTCGGCGGTGGGACGGGTGTTTTGTCCTTCCAAGGTTTTTAGACGGCAACCACGTGCCGATCCGGTAATAACTCTCATACTTCTCCTATTATCCCATTATCCGAGAATATTGTCAATAATTTTTCAAAAAATGCCAAAAATCACCGCAAAGCATCAAGCAACGCGTTGACGCGGTCGGTTTTTTCCCAAACAACATCCAAATCTTCTCGACCCAAGTGACCGTAAGCCGCCAATTGGCGATAAATGGGGCGGCGCAGTTGCAACGTGTCGATGATAGCGGCGGGGCGGAAATCAAACACCTTAGCAACAGCGTTTGCCAACACCTCGTCCGAAACTTTGCCGGTGCCCTTGGTATCTACGCGCACCGAAACAGGGTTGGCAACACCGATAGCGTAGGCAAGTTGCACTTCGCAACGTTTTGCCAAGCTGGCGGCAACCACGTTTTTGGCGGCGTAACGCGCCATGTACGAGGCGGAACGGTCCACTTTTGTCGGGTCTTTCCCCGAAAAGGCGCCGCCGCCGTGACAAGCATAGCCGCCGTAGGTGTCGACAATGATTTTTCTGCCGGTAAGACCGCTGTCGCCCTGCGGACCACCAACCACAAAACGACCGGTCGGGTTAACAAAAATCTTTGTGTTATCATCTAATAATTCGGCGGGTATGATGGGCTTAATGAGTTTTTCCACCATATCTTGACGAATAGTTTCTAACGATACTGCTTCGTCGTGTTGGGTGGAAACCACCACCGTGTCGACACGAATCGGTTTGTCGTCTTCGTATTCCACAGTGACTTGCGTTTTCCCGTCGGGGCGCAAATACGACAAGGTGCCGTTTTTGCGCAACGCAGCCAATTCTTTTGCCAAACGGTGGGCAAGCGAAATGGGCAACGGCATTTTTTCGGGCGTTTCGTCACAAGCGTAACCAAACATCAAGCCTTGGTCACCGGCGCCGATTTGGTCATAGGCATCTTCTTTGACGGTGCCGCGGGATTCCAAAGCATCGTTAACGCCCATGGCAATATCGGGGGATTGTTCGTCCAAAACGGTTAACACTGCACAGGTGTTGCCGTTAAACCCAACGGCGGCGCTGTCGTAACCGATGTCGCACACCACGTCACGCGCAATACGCGGAATATCCACGGTACACGAAGTGGAAATTTCCCCCATTACCAGTACCATACCGGTGGTGGCAACCGTTTCACACGCTACGTGGGCGTTGGGATCTTGTTCGATAATAGCATCCAAAACGGCATCGGAAATTTGGTCACAAACTTTGTCGGGATGCCCTTCCGTTACGGATTCGGATGTGAAAAAGTGTTTTGCCATAGTTAAACGTCTCCTTTTTTATCAAAAAACGCCCCGCTACAGAGAGCGGAGCGTTTATCCACCTCATCTATCAGGATTTAGCACCTTGCACGTTGCAGGTTGCCGGGCTTCGCAGGGCCTGTCCCTCCGCCACTCTTGATAAGGACCTATTCATTTTGTACGATATGTATTGTACCACGTTTTTTTGATTTGTCAAGTGGAAATTACAGCAGCGTGATGGTATGTACGCGGTGGAAAGTTTCGCCACCATCAACACGGTTGATACCCTCTTTGGTTACCAAGTTGCCATCGGTTTCCGGCACATCGGTGATACCGCACCACGGTTCAACGCAAATATAGGGAGCGCCGATTTTGGTCCAAATTAACAAATAGGGGAACCCCTCAAAATCCACTTGCACACCACGACCGGTTTTTTTGTGGCGCAGTTTTAAAGAGGTGGATTTGACGCATTTTTTGAAAATCAAAGCATCGATGGTGAAAAATCGATCTTCCATCGGCAACACGGTCACGTTTTCACCAACCAGCTTGGTATCGTTGCTGTTGAACGGGTCGGGAGTGGTGATAAGCGTTTCGGGTTGTTCAAAAACAACTTCGTATTCTGTAATGCCTTCGGGGCAAACGTAACCCTCATGGCCGCCAAAAGACATATACAGCGGTTCGGTCGACGGGTTTTTGACATCGTACGTAACATCAATGGATTTGCCGCGTAGCGCATAACCAACGCGAAACTCAAAATCGAAGGGATATTCTTTTAAAGTCCTTTCGTTAGCGCGTAACACAAATACGGCTTCGGTTTCGCTTTGGCTTTCCACCTCGAACATTTCTTTTTTGGCAAAACCGTGGCCGCCCATTTTGTATGTGACACCGTTGTAGTGGTATTCATCATTTTTTAAGCGGCTGCAAATAGGGAACATTACCGGTGCGCGGCCACTCCAAAATTTGGGGTCGCCATGCCACAGATATTCGGTACCGTCTTTGGCGGTGATGGTTTGCATTTCGGCGCCGAGTTCTTTAATGGTAACGGTTAACTCTTCATTGCGTAAGGTAATCATGATTTTTTTCTCCTTTTTATTAAAATTTTTAAATTATTTACTCCATTTGTCACACAACGCATGGATTTGCGACGTGAATTTTGCCAAATCCTTGTTGGCATAGCCGCGGCAAGCTTCCACCACGCGTTCCAATCGTTTGGCGGCGGCAAGAAGTTTGAGATATGCCGTGCTGCTGCGACGAGAATCGGTAGCAGGTTTCTTTTTGACGATACGCCGCCGCGTGCCAAACTCCACTTGGCGGTTGGCAGTTAAATCCCACGCATCACCGCTGAACGGAGCCACGGCATTAAGCCCTTTTTCGGATTGCAAACGAGCAACAAACGTTTCGCAAGAACCTTCGTCCCCATGCAACACAAACACCCGTTTGGGCGGCGGAGAAAAAGAACTGACCCAGCGCAGCAAACCGTTGTTGTCGGCGTGACTGCTGATACTGTCAATTTGAGCAATTTCCGCTTTGACGGAAATTGTTTCGCCAAATAACCGAACCTCGGTTGCACCATCCAGCAAAAAACGTCCGATTGTGTTTGCAGATTGATAACCCACAAACAAAATGGTGCTTTCCTCCCGCCACAAGTTGTGCTTTAAGTGATGGCGCACACGACCGGCTTCGCACATGCCGCTGGCCGAAATAATAACTTTGCTTGTTTTGTCAGTGTTAATCATGCGTGATTCGTCTGCAGAAACGGCGGTGTACAAACCGGGAAACTGAATGGGATTAATGCCTTTTTCAATCAGTTCGCGCGTTTCATCGTCGTAGCACGAAAGCGCTTCGGGACTAAACAGTTTGGTGGCTTCAATCGCCAATGGACTGTCTACCACTACCGGGAAATTGTCGTGTCCGACAACCAAGCCTTGTTCTTTGATTTGCCGAATAAAAAACAACATTTCTTGGGTGCGTCCCACGGCAAAAGCAGGAATAACCACGTTGCCGCCGCGGTCAAACGTGCGCTGAATAACGGCTGCCAAGTTGCGAACATAGTCGGGTTTTTCTTTGGCGTGGCTGCGGTCACCATAGGTGGATTCCATCATCACGTAATCGGCGGTTGTTAAATATTGCGGGTCGCGCAATATCGGTTTGTCAATGTTGCCGATATCGCCCGAAAAAACAAAGCGCGTGGTTTGACCGTCTTCAGTGGCGCAAAGGGTAATTGACGCCGAGCCAAGCAAATGCCCCGCATCGGTAAAAGAAACGGAAACTTGCGGCATCACGGCATAGTCCGCATTATACTCACAAGCTTTAAAATGTTTTAATACACCTTCGACGTCTTCCATGGTGTACAGTGGCACATATGGTTGATCGCCCGCACGCTTGGCTTTGCGGTTGCGCCATTTGGCTTCAAATTCTTGAATATGTGCGGAATCACGCAACATGATATTGCACAAATTGCAAGTGGCTTTTGTGGCAAACACGTCTCCGCGAAAGCCGTTGGCGTACAACATAGGGATCATACCGGAATGGTCAATATGTGCATGGGTGAGCAGCACGGCATCAATCGATGCAGGAGAAACCGGAATTTCTTGATTTTCAAACAAATCCTGACCTTGCTCCATTCCGCAATCCACCAAAATTTGGCGGTTGGCAATGGTCAGCAACGTACAACTTCCCGTCACTTCGTGGGCGGCACCTAAAAATGTGATTTTCAAGCACAAAATCTCCTTTCGGGTACTCTACTATCAGTGTATCACGGAACACTTTAAACGGCAACAGTTTTTAAGAAAAAATGGCCGTGCAAATTTTTGCACGGCCACACATGGTTAGGACTTGTCTTTTGATCGTGTAAGGAGTCCACACAACAAAGCTAAAAAAATGGTAAACGTGATACCGCCCGCCGTACCGGTGATACCACCGGTAAAAATACCCAACCACCCGTTTTGTGCTATACTTTCTTCTACGCCCTTTGCCAAAGCATAGCCAAAGCCGGTCAGAGGTACGCTGGCGCCGCCGCCCGCAAACTCTATCAACGGATCATAAACGCCGACAGCGGTTAATACCACCCCTGCTGTGACAAACAACACCAAAATCCGGGCGGGCGTCAGTTTGGTATAGTCAATCAACAACTGTCCAATCACGCAAATTGCGCCGCCCACCAAAAAAGCCTTTACCACCATCCACCAATCCATCAAAAGGACACCTCTTTACTTTTGTTTGTTGTTAGAATGTCCTTTTTGATACGGTTTATTCCGAACGCCTGCGGCTTTTTCTTTTAATTCTGTGGGTAATTCTTGCGCAATGGTGGGGAAAAGATTGGTCGAATCGGCAGTAGGTTGGATTTCGTAGGTGCCGTATTTGGTAACCAATTCTTCTGCTGTTTCGGGTTGCCCGCCAATGTTTTGTAACGATTTTGGGGTTTTATAATTTTGGGGCATACTATGCTCACCTCCGTGAGCATAGTATGCCCCAAAATAGTTATTCTTTATTTGTTTTTTGTTGAAGCAGCGCACGGATATCTTTTAAGATATCGGTATCGGTTTCTACCGGTTCGGCAGGTTGTTCTTCTGCTGCTTCTTCTTTTTCTTTACGCAACAATTTTTCGGTGCGGGTTTTCACTTGCAAAAAGATTTTTAACATCACAAAAATGCAAAATGCGATAATTAAAAAATCCAACACAGTTTGGATAAAGGCGCCGTAGCTCAACGAAACTTCTGCGGCTTCTTCTGTTGCAGGGGAAATAACCCATTTTAAAGCGGAAATGTTAACGCCGCCGAGCACCAAACCCACAAGAGGCATTATCATATCGTTTACCAAACTGGTAACGATTTTCCCGAACGCGCCGCCGATGATGACACCGACAGCCATGTCGACCACATTGCCCTTAGCAATAAAGGCTTTAAATTCCTCAAAAAACTTCTTCATATTTAACACTCCTTACCAACGCACTTTCCAACGTTCACTGGCGTTGGAAACGGGCGTCGTGTATTTAACAGCCGACTCCGACTGCGGTTTGTTTTTTAGTTTTTTCTTGGAGATGGCAATTCGCTTGGATAACTCTTTATAATATTGTTTGTCGTTAAGCGGCAACTGTACTTCGCAACCCAACCAATCCGACAAATACATAGCATTGGCAAGTGAAATTTCGCGGATGCCTTCTTTGCCTTCGGCGACCAAGGGCTCTCCACGCAAAATCGCCGCTGCAAAAGCATTGACAACGCCAACGTGTTCGGTATCTTTTCCATCGGTTTCGGGGTCAACACTAACCGCTTTTAACAAACCGGACGGACCGGCGTTGTAAGTAAATTCGTCAATGGTGGATTCAAATTCGAACAATTGCAGCTTGCCGTGCTCGGCAATCAGCTTTGCACGATCTAACAAAATTTCAAAGCGATTGGTACCTTGTGCTTCGCCGGTGCTGGCAATAAACACGCCGGTAGCGCCGTTTTCATATTGAACAAAAGCCGAAACTTCGTCTTCCACTTCAATGTTGTGCCATTTGCCGTATTGGATTTTGGCCTGAACGGTTTTGGGCATACCGCATATCCATTGGAACAAATCCAATTGATGGGGACATTGGTTCATCAACACACCGCCGCCTTCACCGCACCACGTAGCGCGCCAATCACCGGAGTCGTAATAAGCTTGCGAACGAAACCAAGTGGTAACAATCCAGTTTGTACGGCGAATTTGACCGTATTTTCCGCTGTCGACCAGTTCTTTCATTTTGCGGAAAATGTGGTTGGTACGTTGGTTCCACATAATACCAAACACCACACCGCTTTGTTCTGCCGCTTTGTTCATTTCGAGCACTTGTTTGGTGTAAACACCGGCAGGTTTTTCGGTCAACACATGGATATTACGTTCAAACGCTTTTATCGCAATGGGCGGATGAAAATAATGCGGAACCGCAATGATAACAGCTTGAACCAAACCGCTGTTGAGCAGTTCTTCGGCGGTGGCAAAACGAACTACCGATTCTGCCAAATTTTCTTTTGCCCATTCCAATCGCGCGGGATTGGTATCGGCAACGGCAACCAGCTCCACTTCGGGGCACAGACCTTGCATGATATGTTGGCAATGTGCCGAACCCATGTTACCAATGCCGATAACGCCCAGTTTTACCTTATCCATTTTGCAACACCTCATAAAATGGCTTTTAAAGCCGCAACGCCGGCGGCAAATGCCTCTTCTTGCGAAGCAAAATTTAACCCGCCAACTTGGCTCTTTTCACCGGCGCGTTCCAAACCGCTAAGACCTGCAAATTCGGACAAGTGGGGTTCTAACGTGATGGCTGTACCGCCCATCTCGCGATAGCGTTTTAACAGTTCGGGGATTTGACCAATGCCTGTTCCTGCGGGTACAATATCACCGTTTGCAGCGGCGTCTTTAATGTGCATATAGTGAATGTAGGGGGAGAGTTGTTCCCACGCCTTTACTGTGTCTTCACCGCATTGCACAAAGTTTGCAGGGTCAAAAACACAGCGCAAAGCGGGGTGTGCTTGCAAAATTTCCAAGCAGTGCGCGACGTTATCGCCGTAAATCCCTTTTTCGTTTTCGTGGCACAACGAAACGTCGCAGCCTTTTGCCACGTCACAAAACACGCCCATGCGGTCAATCACTTCGTTTTTGAAAATGGCGGGGTCTTTATCCTCCGGCATATAAAACGAGAACAAGCGGATGTTCTGAGCACCTAATACGTGGCTGAGTTCCAACGTGTGTTTAAATTTTTCGATGTGTGCCGCAAAATCGTCGGTTTCAATGTTGATTTTGCCAATGGGGGAACCAACCGACCAAACAGACAAACCGACATCTTCCAGTTGTTTGCGCACTTCGCGTGCTTTTTCAACCGAAATATCGGCAACGTTTGTGCCGTCGACGTTGCGGATTTCAAGTCCCGCCAAGCCATGCTTTTGCATGGCGGCAATTTGACCGCTGATGGCAGAATCTGCTTCGTCGGCAAAAGCAAAAATTTTAAAGTCAGACAAACTCATCACACCCCTGAATAAATCGAGAAACCACCGTCAACCGGGACTGTGATACCCGTTACAAAGCCGGATTTGGTTTCGTCCAACAACCATTCGAGCGTGCCGAGCAATTCTTCGGCTTCGCCAAAACGTTTCATGGGAGTGGAACGCAAAATTTTCTCGGTACGTGCGGTCGGGTTGCCGTTTTCATCAAACAGCAACGCACGGTTTTGATGTGTTACAAAAAAGCCGGGAGCAATAGCGTTTACGCGAATGCCGCAGTCGGCAAAATGCACCGCCAACCAAGAAGTAAAGTTGGTAACAGCTGCTTTTGCAGCGGAATAGGCGGGGATTTTGGTAAGCGGGCGGTACGCGTTCATAGAAGAAACGTTCAACACACAGCAGCCTTCGCGACCGAGCATATCCGGCATAAACACTTGGCTGGGTAACAACACGCCTTTTAAGTTGAGGTCGAACACAAAATCGAAGCCTTTTTCATCCAAGTTGAAAAACGTGAGAAAATCGGTAGCCGATTCGTCACCTTTTTCGTATTCTTCGTGTGCGGTGGTGCAACGCGGGTTGTTGCCACCGGCGCCGTTGATTAAAATGTCGCATTTGCCCAAATCGTTAAGGACTTGTGCGTGTACGTCTTCGATGCACGCTTTGTCCAACACGTTGCATTTGTAAGCTTTGGCAATACCGCCGTTTTTGACAATGCGATCAGCCACTTCGGCTGCAGCAACATCGTTCAAATCAAGAAGCGCAATTTTGTGACCTTTGGTAGCTAAAAACTCGGCAAAGCCGGAACAAAGAACGCCGCCGGCGCCTGTTACAACAATTACTTTACTCATTTTGCATTCTCCTTTTCCAACGCTTCAAACAAACCGACCAAATAGGTAGCACCCAAGGCACGGTCAAACAAGCCATAGCCATAACGACCGGTTTCGCCCCAAATCATACGACCGTGGTCGGGACGGACATAGCCGTCAAAACCGTTTTTCACCAAAGCTTTGGCAACGTTATACATGTCGATAGAACCGCATTCGGTCGGATGTCCGACTTCTTCAAATTGGCGGTCACCGGTACGTTTGATGTTGCGCAAATGCACAAAGTGGATGCGATCGGCAAAAGAGGCGGCCATATCCACCAAATCGTTTTCGGGATTTGCACCGAAAGAACCGGTGCAAAGTGTTAAACCGTTGTTGGTTTCCGGCACAATGTCAAAAAAGCGTTGCAAGTTTTTCTTGTTGGTGATAATGCGGGGCAAACCAAACATACCCCAAGGCGGATCGTCCGGGTGAATAGCCATGTTAACACCGGCTTCTTTGGCAACGGGAATAACCGCTTTAAGGAATGTTTCAAGGTTTTTCCACAATTGTTCTTCACCAAGATCGGCATAGGTTTTTAAAAGGCCTTGCAATTGTGCTTTGGTGTAGCTGGCATCCCAACCGGGCAAGGTTAAGTCGCCTTTGAGCGGGTCCATGGCAAGCACGGTTTTTTCATCATAAGCCAAAGCGTTGGCGCCGTCGGCTTGCGCGTGTTCCAATTCGCTGCGCAACCAGTCGAACACCGGCATAAAGTTATAGCAAATGCATTTGACGCCGGCTTCGCCCAAACGACGCACGTTTTCACAATAGTTTTCGATTAAGCGGGGGGCATTTTCGTTGCCGAGTTTGATGTCTTCGTGTACGGGGACACTTTCCACCACTTCAAAAGCCAACCCGTTATCGTTTGCCTTTTTCTTTAATGCAGCAATGCTCTCTCGGCTCCAAACCTCCCCAACCGGAACGTCGTAAATAGCCGAAACAATGCCGCTCATTTGCGGGATTTGACGAATGTGGGACAAAGTGACGGGATCGTCGTCGCCATACCAACGAAACGTTAATTTCATAATTATTGCCTCCTGTTTGATTTTTATTTTAAGCAATTGTATAAAAATTGCCTTTATATAAGGTTATTGTACAAAGAGTGACACATGAATTACATTGCTAATGTTCGCAATGACATTGTATTTTGTATCATTTCGGTCACCTTTAAGCTTTGTCTTGCTCGGGTGAGTTACCAAATTTTGCGCGGTAGGCGCGGTAAAAGGACGAATAATCCGAAAACCCGCAAAGCGAACAAACGGTGGTGGGGCGTTCGCCTGCCGAAATAAGGGTTTTGGCTTGTAACAACCGTTTGGTGGAAATGTATTTCCAAACGGAAGTGCCGGTTGCGTATTTGAATAACCGATTTAACTGTGCTTTACTTAAAAAACACGCATCACAAATTTTGGAAACCGTCAAATCTTCGTATAAATGCGCGTTAATATATGCCATAATACCCGCGGTTTTTGCTTTGAGGGGCGGTGTTTGATGGCGGTGATGTTCACCTCGCAGTAGCGCAACCTCTGCCAAAAAAGAATGCAGTTTGGCAGACAAAAACAGCTCGGTGTTTTTGTCTGTTTGCCGAAACAAAGTGGCAATGTCCGTCGGGAAAGGCCAGCCACCGCCCGAAAATTCCGAGGCGGTATACTGGTTTCCGCATCCCAATTCGCGGTTACTAAAAGCTTCCAAAAGCTGTGTGCGCAGCGGTGTGTCGGGACCAAACATATCGGCAGAAAAGTGAAACACTTGCCGTGCATACGGCACGTGGTCATCTACAACAACCAACCGATGCACCTCTTGCGGACGAAGTAATAACGTGTCGTGCGGCTGCAAAGTGTATTCGTTCCCCTCCACTACGTATTTGGCGTGTCCGGAAATAAAGTGATATACTTCGTATGTTTCGTGCGCGTGCATATAATAATCTTGGTTGGCAGGGTGATTGTCTACCGAACTCAAAAACTCAAAATGTTCTCCTAAAAAGCGAAGCACTTTATCTGTCATGGCGTTCACCTCGCGTACATCGTACCACAAAATGATTCTTTTTTCAAGGTTTTTTGGTTTTTTTGCGCGTTTTATTGGTTTTGAACTAAATTCTAAAGAAAAAACGCACAAACAACGGTGTTTGTGCGTCACATAGAATCAAGAGAGGCGTCGAGGTTTATAAGAGCGGGGCTGAACATAGGGGCAAAGCGGGGTTGCTGACGGATAGAAAGGTATTCTTTCTCCGAAAAAATCAAATGGTCAACCAGTGCCACTTCCATTACTTTTAATGCAAAGCTGAGACTTTTGGTAAAGGCAAGGTCTTCCGTGGAGGGGACAGGATGCCCGGCGGGGTGGTTGTGTGCGAGCACCACGGCCGTTGCTTTGGACCGAATAACGCGTTCCAACACTTCGCGCACGCTGGCTTCGGTGGCGGTGAGGCTACCTTGGCTGACAACCGAGCAATCCAATGGTTCTTGACGATTGTTAAGGCAAAGTAACACCAATTTTTCTTTTGGTTGATTGATAAAATGTGGGCGCAAAAATTCCACCAATGCCGTTTGGGTGGTCAAAGGGGTGCGTTCTTGTTTTTCGCTGTAACAGCGCGGCAACAGTTGTCCGCACAACCTCAGTAGTGTGGCGGTGTGTTCGGAGATACCCTTTATGCGGCACAAATCGTCAAACGAGGCGTTGAACACATTGGTTAAGTTGCCAAATTTTTTGATCAATTGGTGCGCCAGCAGGTTGGTATCTTTTTGTGGAATACCATAAAACAAAAGCAGTTCCAACAACTGGTGCGAATTGAATCGTTCGGCGCCATGTTGCCGAAATTGCGCTTTCATGCGCTTGCGGTGATCTTTGTGGAGATTATCAGACAAACACGACGCCCCCTTCCTTTTTCGACAGTATACCAAATAATACGACATTTGAAAAGCCAAAAAAGGAAAATTTTAAGAATTTTTAAAAAAATGAAACGAAAAACGAGAAACAGAGAAAAATCAAGAGAAATCGAGAGAAATCGAGAGAATAGGGGATATAAATTAAATAAAACGGATTTTGGGTCTTGACAGCCATATTTGGGTGTGTTATGATGTGCAAGCTGTAAATTTTAAAGAAAGAAACAGGAGGTATTTACGATGTCCACATTTATGGAAAAAGCCGGTCAAGTAGACCGCAAATGGTACGTCATTGATGCCGCCGGAAAACCCTTGGGCCGTGTTGCTGTACAAGCCGCTATTCTTCTTCGCGGCAAACATAAACCGGAATTCACTCCCCATGTGGATTGCGGTGATCATGTGATTATCATCAACTGTGCCGAAGCTGTGCTCACCGGCAAAAAAGCCGAACAAAAAGTATGGTATCGCCATACCGGTTGGATTGGCAATCTGAAAGCTACCAAGTACGCCACTTTGATGGCACAACGTCCGGAAAAGGCTATGGAACTTGCCGTTAACGGCATGATCCCGAACAACGCATTGGGTCGTCAAGCCGGCACCCGTTTGCGCGTGTACGCCGGTGCGCAGCATGAACATGCCGCACAAAAACCGGAAGTGTTTGAATTTTAATGAAGGAGGCTGAAACAAATGGATTATAATAAAAGACCGTATTTCTACGGCACCGGTCGCCGTAAAAAATCCGTTGCCCGTGTTCGCTTGTACAACGGCACCGGCAAAGTGACCATCAATGGTCGCGATATCGACGATTATTTCGGTTTGGACACTTTGAAATTGATTGTCCGTCAGCCTCTGGTTCTTACCGCTTTGGCTGAAAAATTCGACGTAGAATGCCGCGTTGCCGGCGGCGGGGTTACCGGTCAAGCCGGTGCTATCCGTCACGGTATTTCCCGTGCGTTGTTGCAATACAACAGCGACGAATTGCGCGCTACTTTGAAAAAAGCAGGTTTCTTAACCCGCGACCCGAGAATGAAAGAACGCAAAAAGTACGGTCTCAAAGCCGCACGTCGTGCTCCTCAATTCTCCAAACGTTAATCGTTTGCCAAAAAGACTCGAAGGTTTTTGCCTTCGAGTCTTTTTTTATAGCTTTTCAGATTGTTTTGAAAACTTGTAGGGTGTAGTCCCTTTCAATTTTTTGAAAACCGCGGCAAAATAATTACTGTCGTTAAAGCCGCATTGTCCGGCAATTTCCGAGATGGAGCTGTTGGTTTCGGTGAGCAGTTTTTCGGCGTGAATAATGCGCACCTGCGTAATAAACGTATTTAGTCCCACGCCGGTAACCGCTTTAAATTTGCGCGATAAATACCCTTCGCTGATATTAAAACGACGGCTGAGTTGGTCAAGCAATAGCGGTTGTTCAAAATGATGGCGGATATAGTCGACCACATCATAAATAATTTTGTTGGTGGGAGAAATGTTGGGAGTGTAGTCGTTTTTTAGCCGACAAAGCAACAAAACGAGTTCGGATACGTATAAATCCAGCATTATTTGTTTGTGTTTTCGTTCTTTGTAAAATTCTTTTTCAATGCGAGAAAACAACTCCTCTACCCAATACACTTTGTCGGGGGGGATAGAAAGCAAAGTATCTTTTTGGAGCTCTTGTAAAAAAGGTAACATGGCAGGTGAAACAGAACTTTCGGGGAAACTGAGCAACAGACGCTCGTTATATAAGCAATCTTCGCTGTCACAACTGTGCAATACTCGCGCGGGAACGAACACCAAATTCCCTTTTTCAAGCAAAAAAATTTTATCGCCCACAACGTATTTGGTTTTTCCGTCGACCAGGTAATAAAGTTCGTGTTCATCGTGAAAATGAATACCAATCGTTTTTCGCCGATTGGTTACTTTGTCGCGAGAAAAAAAGGGGTCTTTGTTCTTGGAAATAGCCATATGCAGACACCTCCTTCTACAAAAGTATACCAGAAACCACTAAAAAAATCAATATTTTCTTGTTTTACTAAAAGAAGGCATAAATTTTAAGGAAATCAAGAAAATTATGCGCTATACTGCCGTTAAAGAGTATAGAAAAGGGGTTATAATTATGAATTACACAAAAAACGGTGCCGAAAACGTAAAAATTGCATACATCGGCGGCGGGTCCCGTGGTTGGGCATGGGGACTTATGAGCGATTTGGTAGATTGTGCAGACATGAGCGGTCAAGTGGCTCTTTATGACATCGATTTTGAAGCAGCAAAAAACAACGAGATCATCGGCAACAAATTTAACACTGCCGAGGGAGCAAAATCCCATTGGGATTACACGGCCGTAGAAACGATTGGCGAAGCGCTTACCGGTGCAGATTTTGTGGTAATTTCCATTTTGCCCGCAACATTTGACGAAATGGCGTCCGATGTGCACACCCCCGAAAAATACGGTATTTATCAATCGGTGGGGGATACCACCGGTCCCGGCGGTATTGTTCGCGCTATGCGCACGTTGCCAATGTTCGAGGAAATTGCCAAAAACATAAAAAAATATTGTCCCGAAGCGTGGGTGATTAACTACACCAATCCCATGACGCTTTGTGTGAAAGCGCTGTACTACACGTTCCCCGAAATCAAAGCTTTTGGCTGCTGCCACGAAGTATTCGGCACACAAAAATTTATTGTTAAGGTGTTAAAGAACAAACTTGGCGCCGAAATTGACGATCGTAGAGAAATCAAAGTAAACCCCGTCGGTGTCAACCATTTTACGTGGTTGACAAGCGCGACCTATAACAACCAAGATGTGGTTCCCGTTTATTTGGAATATTGCAAAGAAAACGAAGCCAAAGCCATTCGTGCGGACAACGCCAACCCGGTAGATGACAACTGGATGAACGGCGGTTTCCAAAGCACCGAACGCGTCAAGATGGATTTGGCAAACAAGTTTGGATACATTGCCGCAGCAGGCGACCGTCACTTGGCAGAGTTTTGCGAAGGAAAATGGTATTTGGAAAATCCCGACCGCGTATTTGAAATGGGTTTTGGACTTACCACGGTGGATTGGCGCAAAGATGACTTGCAAAAACGTTTGGCACGCAGCGCACGTTTGTTAAGCGGTGAAGAAGAAGTTAAAATCAAATGTACCGGTGAAGAAGGCGTGGAACAAATGCGCGCACTGCTTGGTTTGTGCGATTTGGTAACGAACATTAACATTCCTAATCGCGGACAAATCCCCAACTTGCCGCTTGGCGCCGTGGTGGAAAGCAATGCAGCGTTCCGTTCGGGCGAGATTATACCGGTGTTCGCCGGTGCTGTTCCTGCACCGATTTATCCGCTCGTTTCTCGTATTTGCGCACAACAAGAAATGATCGCCGATGGTATTGAGCATCGCGATTTGAACAAAATTTTTATGGCGTTTGCCAATGACCAATTGGTTACGTGCGGAATTAACGATGCCAAAAAATTGTTTGATGAGATGTGCCAAAACACCAAAGAATATTTGACGATGTACGATTTATAAGGAGGAGAAAACCATGTTTTCAAAACCGTTGCGTTGTGAAAAAATCATTCAATTCGGAGAAGGCGGGTTTTTGCGCGGCTTTGTGGATTGGATTGTGCAACTGACTAACGAAGCCACCGACTTTAACGCCGGCGTGGTGGTGGTTCAACCCATAGAAAAAGGGCTTTGTGACCAGTTAGAAGCGCAAAACGGTGTGTATACCCACGTAATGCGTGGTATGAAAAACGGCAAACCGACCGTAGAAACCAAAAAAATAGACTGCATTTCCCGCACGGTGCAACCGTACCGCGATTGGGACAGTTACATTGCCTTGGCGCAAAACAAAGATTTTCGTTTTGTGGTTTCTAACACCACGGAATCCGGCATTGCGTTTGACGAAAATGACAAGCCCGAAAAGGCGCCGCACATCACATTTCCTGCCAAAGTAACATTGCTTCTCAAAAAACGGTTTGAGTTGGGCCTTAACGGATTTGTGTTTTTACCGTGTGAGCTTATTGACAAAAACGGCAGTACCCTCAAAGAATGTGTGTTGCGTTACAGCAAACTTTGGAATTTGGGCGATGATTTCGCTTGCTGGGTAGAGCAAGAAAACGTGTTTTGTAACACGCTTGTCGACCGCATTGTCACGGGTTATCCCCGCGAAGAAGCCATTGACGTCGGTTATGAGGATAAAATGCTCAACACCAGCGAACTGTTTCATTTGTGGGTAATCGAGGGTCCTGATTGGCTGACAAATGAATTCCCCTTTGATAAAACCGAACTGAACATTTTAATTACCGATAATTTGGAGCGTTATCGTACTCGCAAAGTCCGCATTTTGAACGGTGCACACACATCGATGATTCCATACGCGTTGCTCAAAGGTGTCGAAACGGTTGGCGAATGCATGGAAAACGAGGAACTGTGTGCGTTTGTCAAACGCTGTGTGTACGAAGAGATTGTCCCTACGCTCGATTTGCCCAAAGAGGAATTGCTCCAATATGCCGAAAATGTGTTTGAGCGTTTTCAAAACCCGTTTATCAAGCATCGCTGCGATTCCATTGTGCTAAACTCGGTCAGCAAATTCAAAGTGCGTGTGTTACCTTCGTTGCTTAGCTACATTCGACAAACGGGGGAAATGCCGCAAAACTTGCTGTTCTCGTTTGCCAAACTGTTGGAACTTTATAAAACAGATATGACAAACGACGACCCCGCCGTGACCGCGTTTATGAAAACCGCAGACATTCGCACTATTTTGGCAAACGAAAAATTGTGGGGCGAAGACCTTTCGTTTTTAACCGACGAAATAACAAAGAGGGTGGCACTGTGATTATTCATCCTTTGGATACCGTCGAAGTCAATTTGACTGACGGTCATAAATATGCGTTGCGGGACATCGCTAAGGGTGAAGATATCATCAAATACGGTAACCCGATCGGTCACGCCACGTGCGACATAAAAAAAGGCGAACACGTACACACCCATAACGTAAAAACCAACTTAAAAGATCAAATCGAGTATGTGTACGAACCGGAATTTTCAGAAATCCCGCCGTCCAAGGATAGGTTGACTTTTAAAGGATATGTTCGCAAAAACGGTGACGTGGGCATTCGTAACGAAATTTGGATTATCAACACGGTAGGTTGTGTGAACAAAATTGCGGGGAAATTAGCCGCAATAACAGGTGCCTACGCTTTTGAGCATCCGTTTGGGTGTTCGCAATTAGGGGACGACCAAACCACCACACAGTTGATTTTAAAAGGGCTGGTGAATCATCCCAACGCCGGCGGTGTATTGGTGTTGGGACTTGGCTGCGAAAACAACAATATTGCCGAGTTTAAAAAAGTGTTGGGAGACTACGATGAACAGCGGGTTCGTTTTTTGAACGTTCAAGATTGCACGGACGAACTTGCTGAAGGCGTTAAAATGATTGAGGAGCTGCGCCGCTATGCCAACAGTTTTCCGCAAGTAGATATTCCAATTTCTCGTTTGCGAGTGGGGCTTAAATGCGGCGGCAGTGATGGGTTTAGCGGTATTACGGCCAATCCGTTGGTAGGGGCGGTATCTGACCTCTTGATTTCTTACGGTGCATCTTGTATACTGACAGAAGTACCTGAAATGTTCGGCGCAGAACATTTGTTGATGAAGCGTTGTCCCACCAAAGAATTGTTTGATAAAACGGTGAATTTAATTAACAATTTTAAGGACTATTTCACGCGTCACGGACAAGTGATTTATGAAAACCCCTCCCCCGGCAACAAAGCGGGCGGCATTACCACGCTCGAAGAAAAATCGTTGGGATGTGTTCAAAAAGGCGGCAGGGGAAAAGTGGTGGATGTGTTGGATTATGGCGACACCGTAACCAAAAACGGGCTTTCTTTACTCAACGGTCCGGGCAACGATATGGTGGCAATCACCAATTTGGCAGCTGCCGGCGTGCACATGATTCTGTTCACCACAGGTCGTGGCACACCCCTTGGCGGGCCGGTGCCTACCGTGAAAATTGCCACCAATCAAAACCTTGCACAACGCAAAGCGCAGTGGATTGATTTTGATGCTTCAAAGTTGTTAGACGATGTGAGCATGGAAAGTTTAAGTCACGCGTTTTTGCAGCGTCTTTGTGATTGGGCGTCGGGTGAACAAACCCGCAACGAACAAAACGGGTACCGTGAAATTTCTATTTTTAAAGACGGAATCATATTGTAAAACACAATTTGGGAGGAAACATCATGGGAATCATCAATCGCGATTTTATGCTTAACACCAAAACAGCACGTAAATTGTATGAGGAATTTGCGGAGGATCTACCGATTATCGACTATCATTGTCACTTGCAACCCGAAAAAATTGCTTCGGATTATCGTTTTTCGGACACCTACGATTTGTTTTTGGGCGGCGACCACTACAAATGGCGCCAAATGCGCAGTTTTGGTATTGAAGAAAAATATATCACCGGCGATGCCGACAACTACGAAAAATGGGTGGGTTTTGCCAAAACCATGCCGTATTTGATCGGCAACCCCTTGTATCATTGGACGGCACTGGAATTAAAACGTTATTTTGGCGTAGATGTTCCGCTGACCGAACATACTGCCAAAGAAATTTGGGATCATTGCAACAAATTGCTTAGCCGTCCCGAATTTTCGGCGCGTTCGTTGATTGTTGGTTCCAACGTACAGGCATTGTGCACCACCGATGATCCTGCCGATTCGCTTTGCTATCACAAGCAACTGTGTGACGAAAAATTTGCTACCAAGGTGTTGCCGACATTCCGTCCCGACAAAGCCGTGAACATCGATGCCGTGTGGTTTGTCGATTATATGAAAGACAATAACATTGCCGACTACGATGCGTTGGTAGCGTGGCTGAAAGAACGCATTGCTTTCTTCCACGAAAACGGATGTCGTTTGTCTGACCATGCAATGGATTATGTTCCGTTTGCGGCGGGCAATGCGCGCGAGATTATGGAAAAGAAACTGTCGGGTGCAGAACTTACCACAGCAGAAATTGATGCGTTCAAAACGGCGGTATTACAAGTGTGCGCGGCAGAATATACGCGCCTTGGTTGGACCATGCAAATTCACATTGGCGCACTGCGTAATAACAACCGTGCCATGTTTGAAAAACTAGGTCCCGATACGGGCTTTGACAGTATTAACGACCACGCGATCGCCGAAAAATTATCGGCATTTATGAACAGTTTGGAATACGAGGATTGTTTGCCCAAAACCATTTTGTACACCTTAAACCCGAAGGATAATTTTGTGTTGGGCACGATGCTCGGCAACTTCCAAAAAGGTCCGACCCCCGGCAAAATTCAATTTGGTTCGGGATGGTGGTTCAACGACAACCGCGACGGCATGGAAGCGCAGTTGCGTGCACTGGCAAACTTGGGCGTGTTGGGTAAATTTGTCGGCATGTTAACCGATTCTCGCAGCTTTGTTTCTTATCCTCGTCACGAGTATTTCCGTCGTATCCTTTGCAATTTGTTGGGTACGTGGGTGGAAAACGGCGAATATCCCAACGACCGTGAAGCGCTTGGTGCCATTGTTCGCGGCATTTGCCACGATAATGCCGAGGAGTATTTTGGCTTTTAACGAGGGATAGATTATGTTGGATTTTGTAAAACCCGAACAAGTTGGTGTTTCTTCTAAAAATATCACACGGTACTTACAATCGTTGGAACAAGCGGGGCTGTCCGGCCATGCGGTGATTATGATGCGGCACGGCAAAGTGTTTTTTGAAAAATACTGGGCGCCGTTTCACAAAGATTTTCCGCATCGTATGTATTCTGTAACCAAAAGTTTTGTGTCGCTTGCCATTGGTTTTTTGGAGCAAGAGGGCAAACTGTGCTTAGACGACAAAATTGTGGATTTGTTCCCCGCCGAAATCACTGCGGGTGCTCACGAACGCGTCAAAATGCAAACCGTCCGTCACATGCTGACCATGCAAACCGGTTTTCCGCAAGAGCACGACTGGTGGTTTGCACACCATAACGGCGACCGTTTAAAACACTATTTTTCCCAAGCCAGTGGGTTGGCGCATATCCCGGGAACGGTTTTTGAGTATGACAGTTGCGGTTCGTTTGTGCTGGGTGCGTTGGTGGAACATATTTCGGGTGAATCGTTGGAAAACTTTTTGCGCGCACGCTTGTTTGACAAAATCGGTGTTTCGGACAAAGCTCACTTCTTGCTTTGCCCCGGCGGTCACGCGTGGGGGGATTCCGCACTGTTGTGTACAGCGCGCGATTTGCTTAAAACCGCCATGTTCACCATGAATTATGGCAAATGGAATGGCGAGCAAATTTTAAGTGAAGAGTATGTTCGCACCGCTACTTCCAAATTAGTTTCTAACGACAAACCGATTACGACAGGCAGTATTTCTAATTTTGGTTACGGTTATCAGTTTTGGAAATTACCGTACGACGGATGGTTTTTTAACGGTTTGGGTTCGCAGTTTGCTTTGTGTTTCCCCAAACAAGATATGATTATGGTGTTTAATGCCGACACCCAAGGAAATGCTTCGGCAAAATCACAAATCATCGATGGGTTTATGAATTTGATTTTGGGATTTGCCGAAGAGGGAGCATTGCCTGAAAACTTGGAAGCTGAACAAGAACTGAAAGAATATGCCGAATCGCTTGTCTTGCACGTTTGCGGTGGAGAAAAGACATCTTCTTTTGCCGAAAAAATCAATGGCAAAACGTTTGTGATGGGTAATAACCGTATGGGAATTACCACCTTTAAACTGTCTTTTAACGGCGACGAAGGGGTGCTCGAATACACGAATGCGCAAGGCGACAAAGTGTTGCCGTTTGGACTTCAAAAAAACGTGTTTGGACCGTTCCCGCAAGAAGGATACTCCGATGAAATCGGTGGTGTAGAAGCCCCCGGTAATTACTACCATTGCGCGACATCTGCCGCGTGGGCAGAAGAGAAAAAACTGCTTATAGATGCTCAGATTATTGATAAATATTTTGGTCGAGCATTTATGGAGGTTTCTTTTGCAGACGAAAACACAGTGTGTGTTTGGGCGCGAAGTTTTGGCGAATATTTCCTAAGAGAATATAACGGCTATATGGAAGGATATGCACAATAAAAAAAGGCGCTACCCGCCAAAGCGGGTAGCGCCTTTTTTACTTTATTTTTCTTCCTCTTCAATAGGAGGAGGCAGCACTTTGATGATGGCGGTTTTTACTTGATGGTTTTGCACGTCTTTGACCACAATTTGTAAACCCGCCACTTCCACTTCGGTTTCTTCTTTGGGAAGATAACCAAGGGTGTAAAAGATAATACCGTTCAATGTGTCGCAATCTTCGGCTTCTATCGGCATTCCCAACGCTTCTGACAAATCTTCCAACAACACGCCGCCGTCGGCTTCCCAGGTGTCTTCACTGAGTTGTTTTAAAGTGAGTTCTTCCTCTGTTTCGTCGGTGTCATCTTCCAAGTCACCGACCAACTCTTCCACCAAATTCTTGATGGTGACAATACCGCTCATGCCGCCGTATTCATCTAACACCACGGCAAATTGCACACGGTCTTTTTTCATGTTTTTGAACAAAATATCCGCTTTGAGCGTTTCGGGAACAAAATAAGCGGGCAAAACGGCTTGCTCCACAACGGATTCTTTGGTTTTTTCTTTCATACGGAAATAGATTTTGGAATGTAAAACGCCCACGATTTTGTCGGGGGTTTCATCACAAACAGGGTAATAGGTATATCCTGTTTCGGTGATGATTTCATCCCATGTTTCAAGCGAATCTTCTTGGTACAGCACGGTAACGTCTGTGCGGTGGGTGATGATATCTTCCACTGACAAGTTATCAAACTCAAAAACGTTTTGAATAAATTCACGTTCTTCGTTGTCAATGGTCCCTTTTTCGTTGCCGACATCCACCATCATACGAATTTCTTCTTCGCCCACGTCTTCGTCTTCGGCGTTCGGGTCAATGCCCAACAAGCGCAATACACCGTTGGTAGAAAGGGTGAGTAACCCAACGAGCGGAGAAAAGATTTTGGAAATACCGCTGATAAGACCGGACATACCCAGTGCCAACGACTCCGCCTTGCGCATGGCGACTTGTTTGGGAACCAATTCACCAAGCACTAATGTAAAATACGAAAGAATCACGGTAATGACAACAAGGGAAATGGAGTTGAGCACATCTTCCGAAAGCGGAGTGCCGATTTTGAGCAACCAAGCCACCAACGGTTCGGAAAAGTTTTCTGCGGCAAAAGCACTTCCCAAAAAGCCGGAAAGCGTGATGGCAACCTGAATGGTCGCTAAAAAGCGAGCCGGTTGGTTGGTCAGTTTTGCCAAGCGCACGGCGCGTTTGTCGCCTTCGGCGGCAAGTTTGGCAAGTTTGGCATCGTTCATCGAGATAACGGCAATCTCCGCGCAAGCAAAAATGGCGTTAAGCGCAATAAGAACGATTTGTAACCCTAAGGTTAAAAAGATGTTGTCCATGATGGTTTAATATAATCCTCCAAAAAATTATTTTGACAAGCACAAAAGGGCAAAGCCTAAACCAAGTGGTTTATGCTTCACCCTAACAAAAACAATATAAAGGCGGGGTATTATCTTCGGGACTATCGCCGTCGTCCATAAGACAGTGAACTCCTTTTTTAAATCTACTAATGTGCCATCATCATAGCATAACGTGCTTTGTTTGTCTACTGTTTTTTAAAAAATTTTTAAAGCCCAATATTTTCTGCCACGGTTTTGCTTGACATATACGGCAAAAAAGACTATACTGTGCTTGTAAGAAATATTACAAAAATATTCTTTGCACGACTGACGGATAACGCGGGATACCGCGGGGGAATGCAAAGTTTAAACAGCCGACCGTCTGGGCAATTCAGCTTTGCAAAACAAAACTGAATCGCCCTTTTTTGTTGTCGATAAGGAGAATGAAAATGGAACACAAAAATTGGAACGGATTTGTGGGGGGAAGTTGGCAGGACGAAATCAACGTTCGCGACTTCATCCAAAAAAACTATACAGAATACACGGGGGACAGCACGTTTTTGTCGTCGGCTACCGATCGCACAAAAGCGATGATGGAAAAAGTACAAGCCCTGTTCAAAGAAGAACGCAAACACGGCGGCGTGCTGGATGTGGATGCCGAAACTGTAACCTCGCTCACCAACTATGCACCCGGCTACGTGGATAAAGAAAACGAACTGATTGTCGGTTTGCAAACCGATGCGCCGCTCAGAAGAGGCGTTAATCCGTTTGGCGGGTTGCGCATGGCGCGTCAAGCGTGCGCGGCATACGGTTATACTTTGGGCGAAAAAATTGAAGAAGAATTCCACTATCGTACCACCCATAACGACGGCGTTTTCCGCGCCTATACCGACGAAATGCGCTTGGCACGCCGTTGTCACGTTATCACCGGTTTGCCGGATGCTTATGGCCGCGGCAGAATCATCGGCGACTATCGCCGAGTAGCGTTGTATGGCGTGGACAGATTGATTGCCGAAAAGAAAAAAGACAAAGCGGCGTTGGAAACAAAAGATTTCACAACGGAAAACACGCGTATCAGCGAAGAACTGTTCCGCCAAATCCTCTTTTTGGGGTATTTAAAAGAAATGGCATCGATGTACGGCTTTGATATCAGCGGCCCCGCCGCCAACGCCAAAGAGGCCATTCAGTGGACGTATTTTGCGTATCTTGCTGCTATCAAAGAGCAAAACGGCGCCGCTATGTCGCTTGGTCGCGTGGCAACATTCTTTGACATTTATATCGAGCGTGATATTCAAAACGGAACGCTCACCGAGCAAGAGGCGCAAGAATTGATTGACGATTTTGTTATCAAACTGCGTCTTGCCCGTCATTTGCGCACCCCCGAATATAACGAGTTGTTCGGCGGTGACCCTATGTGGATTACCGAAGCGGTTGGCGGCATGGGTGAAGATGGCAGAACCTTGGTGTCCAAAAGCAGCTTCCGCATTTTGAACACGTTGTATACGTTGGGTCCCTCACCGGAACCCAACTTAACGGTATTGTGGTCGCAAAACTTGCCGCAAAGCTTCAAAAAATTCTGCGCCAAAGTTTCGGCCGACACCGATTCTATCCAATACGAAAACGACGATATCATGCGTCCGCTTCACGGTGACGACTATGCCATTGCCTGCTGTGTGTCTGCCATGACCATCGGCAAACAAATGCAATTCTTTGGTGCACGGTGTAACCTTGCCAAATTGTTGCTCATTGCGATCAACGGTGGTTACGATACCACCAGTGAAATTCATATCGGCCCGCAAATGCCGGTGTTGGATGGCAAAACGTTGACGTTCGATGCCGTGATGGAACGGTATAAAATATATATCGCGTGGATGGCGCATTTATATGTTAACACCATGAACATCATCCACTATATGCACGATAAATACGCGTACGAAAAAATCCAAATGGCGTTGCACGACACCGAAGTGGAACGGTTAATGGCATTTGGTGTGGCGGGACTTTCGGTGGTGGCGGATTCGCTCAGTGCCGTCAAGTTTGCACAGGTTACACCTGTTAAAGACGGTAACGGCTACATTGTCGATTTCAAAACCGTGGGTGATTTCCCAAAATTCGGTGACGACGACTGTGTGGACTTGTTGGCAAAAGAAATGACACAACTGTTTATCGCCGAACTGCGCAAAACCAAAACTTACCGTAACGCGGTCCACACGCTTTCGGTGCCCACCATCACCTCCAACGTCATGTACGGCAAAAACACCGGGTCTACCCCCGACGGCAGAAAAGCCGCCGCACCGTTTGCACCCGGTGCCAACCCCATGCACAACCGTGAAGAAAACGGTGCTTTGGCATCGCTCAACTCGGTGGCCAAACTGTCGTACGACGATTGCCGCGACGGTATTTCCAACACCTTCTCCATCACACCCGAAGCTTTGGGCAAAACCGAGGAACAACGTGTGGACAACTTGGTAAACGTGCTCGATGGTTATTTTGCTAAAAAAGCGCATCATATCAACGTTAACGTTCTCAACCGTGAAACACTGATGAAGGCCTACGAAAACCCCGAAGACTATCCCAACTTGACCATTCGTGTTTCGGGTTATGCGGTGAACTTTAACAAACTTTCTCGCGAACAACAACGTGAGGTCATCAGCCGCACGTTCCACGAAACAATATGACAGGGCGCATTCATTCCATTCAAAGCATGGGCACTGTCGATGGCCCCGGTGTACGGTTTGTTGCGTTTTTGCAAGGCTGTCCGTTGCGGTGCAAATGTTGCCATAACCCCGACACGTGGGCGTTTGACGGCGGCACGGAATACACCCCCGAAGAACTGGTCGGCAAAGCCGTGCGCTATCGCGAATATTTTGGCGAAAAAGGCGGCATCACACTTTCGGGCGGGGAACCGCTTTTGCAAAGTGAGTTTGCCAAAGAGGTGTTTGCCCTTTGCCATCAAAACGGCATTCACACGTGCTTGGATACGTCGGGCTGCATTTTCAACAACTCGGTTAAAGAATTGTTGGCAGTAACCGACCGCGTGCTTTTGGACATCAAATACACCGACGAAGAAGCGTACCGCGAAAATGTAGGTTGTTCGCTGCAATCGGTGCTGGACTTTTTGGCGTATCTAAACGAACAGAATATCCCCACCACTTTGCGGCAAGTGATTATCCCCACTGTCAACGACACCGAGGATAATGTCGGCAAACTGAAAGCCATTGCCAAACAGCACCCTTGTGTGGATACAGTGGAATTGCTACCTTTTCGCAAGATTTGCCAAACCAAATACGATGCCCTGGGGCTTGCTTTCCCGTTTGGCGAAAAGAGCGAACCCACCAAAGAAACAATGCAACGCCTAAATGCGTTGTTGTAAGAAAGAGGGAACGAGATGCACACGTATTCCATAAACTCTTTGACACAAAATTTTGCAAATATCGGTATCGTCAAGGGGGATACCGTGTTAGTGCATTCCTCTTTCAAGGCTCTTGGTGATGTCGAAAACGGCGCGCAAGGCTTTTTTGAGGCGTTGTTTGCCGCTGTGGGAGAAACCGGAACGGTGGTGTTTCCCACACTTTCCTTCACCCCGGTTTGTCAAACGTTGGTGTTTGACCAAGCAAACACACCGTCGTGTGTGGGCTACCTTTCCGAAACGTTTCGCAAATTGCCCGGCGTGCGCCGCAGCATTCACCCCACCCACTCTTGTGCGGCCATTGGTCCCGAAACGGCATACTTGCTAAACGGTCACGAAAACGACCGTACCCCCAACGGACAAAACTCGCCGTTTACCAAATTGCCGCTGATTGGCGGCAAGATTTTGATGCTTGGGTGCGGTATGGCGCCCATGACCACCATGCACGCCGTGGAAGAAACGGTGGGTGACATGTTTTTAAGCGAGGATACGCGGGAACACACGCTTATTCTTGCCGATGGCACGTCGGTGAAGCAACAGCACCGCGGTCACGATTTTATTGGCAAAAAGATTGGTCAACATTATAGCCGATTGGAAGAAACATTGCCCTCTCACGCGTTTAAAAAAGGAACGGTGGGCGCGGCACCCTCGTTTTTGATAGATGCTGCCGAATTGTGGAAATTCGGTCACAAAACCATGATGCAAGACCCCTATTTTTTTGTGGATTGTTTGGGATAATAAAAAAGAGCAACGTTTGGTTGGCAAACGGTGCTCTTTTTGTTTACTTATAAATTGTTTTGTGCTATACTGTATCTGTGAAAATGTGGCCGTGATTCTGCAAGAAGGTGCTTGTATGAGAAAAAACGCAAAGTTAGTAAGCGAATGTCTTTTTATTGTTATAGGCAGTGCTTTATATGCTGTTAGTACGGTGTT
>JAZROQ010000003.1:0-72474 GCA_045648765.1 Acutalibacteraceae bacterium | reverse complement strand
GATCTTGGCCACGGCGGGGGACACCCGTCCGTTAGCGGCAAAATTATGTAGCGATTCAAGCATAAATAACAGGCCTGTATTCTGCTGATAGACCGGCATAGCGGCGCAAATCTCCTCGTAAGACTTGCCCTCGCCGATCCACTGCTCCAACTTTTCCACGATCAGGGTCAGCTCCGGTCCTGCGGAGAGGGAGTCAATGACGTACACCCGTCGGCCGGGATGCTCCGCCTCGTACATCTCCTTGGCTACCAGTGCGGCATTATAGCTGCCGGACAGACCGCTGGTGATGGTTACGCAATAGATATCCTCCGCATCGCCAAAGGCCGCCAGCCAATCCCCGGGGTTGGGGCAAGAGGTCTGGGAGCGACCTTTGTAGGTGCGAAAGAAATTTATCATTTCTTCCAGATCCAAGTTGCAATCGTCCACAAATTCCCGCTCGGTGGTGATAATTTTAAGGGGAGCGGAATCGAACGCCACGGTATCCAAACACGTGAGGTTGGCGGAGGAGTCCGCCACAATTTTTACTTGTCGCATCGGTGAATGCACCTGCCTTTCCAGTACACGTATTACTTTATCATTTAAGCAGGTTATTTACCACCTACTCCTGAAATTACAACTCTACGGTGGGTAGAGTAGCTATCTACCGGCGGTATAATGGGCGCAGTTATGGGGATTGCGCCACACGCCGCTCCGAGAGCCTCCATAGACCACTGACATGAAAAACACCCCAGACCCGAAAGGGTACTGGGTGGATAAGAGGACTCGAACCGTCTTTTTCGGCAAGTTTGGTTGGGTGCGCTGATAGGTAGACTGCAATTTGCCGAAAAAGCTGTATTTCGCACAGCGAAATACTCCGCTCCGAGAGCCTCCATAGACCACTGACATTAAAAACAGCCAGTACCCAAAAGGGTACTGGGGTGGCCGGACTCTGAACCGCCTTTTTCGGCAAAGCTGGTCGTGTATGCCGATTGCAGTTTGCTATTTGCCGAAAAAGTTGTATTTCGCACAGCGAAATACTCCGGTTCGAGGGCATCCATAGACCACGGGCATTAAAAATGGGAGATAGGCGGATGCCTATCTCCCATTTTTGGTGCCGGTGGCCGGACTCGAACCGGCACGCTGTCGCCAGCGGTGGATTTTGAGTCCACTACGTCTGCCAATTCCATCACACCGGCGTGTGGAACAAGGTGTATTATACACCGTGTTGCACCGAATGTCAAGCATGTTTTTGCTTTTTTCGAAAATTATTGTTTTGCTGCCAAATATTCCATGGCTTCGACATAGCCGTCAAAGCCTTTTCCGCTGATTGTTTTCTCACAAGCGGCTCTGACAAAGGAATGTTTGCGGAATTCGTCGCGGTTATCCACATCCGACAAATGCACTTCTACCGTGGGGATAGACACCGCTTTGAGCGCGTCGAGCAAGGCTATACTGGTGTGAGTGTAGGCAGCGGGGTTGATAACAATACCGTCGACACCGTCGAAATACGCCTTTTGAATAGCTTCGACCAATGCGCCCTCATAATTAGACTGAAACACCGTGACCGCAACGTTTAAGCGTTTGGCGCACGCTTCGATAACAGATACCAAATCGGCATAGGTTTTTTTGCCGTAGATATCCGGTTCGCGGATGCCGAGCATGTTCAAATTGGGACCGTTGATAACCAGTATTTTCACAGGTGTTCCCCCTCTTTTTTTACAAATGCATTCAGCGCGGTCAGCACTGCTTGAAGCGTTTTTGAAACGTCATTGTCAACCTCGACTTTGATGTCGGCTACCGATTCGTACAGCGGCAAACGTTGCGCATACAATTCTTTGACAGCTTTTTCACTGTGCGAAAGCGGTCTGCCCGCCGTTGCCAGTTCCTGGATGGGGCGGTTTAGGAACACTACCACGCCGTTTTGGCGTAATGCCAAGCAATTTTCCCCTCGCAATACAGCGCCGCCACCCGTGGCAATGACTTGGCCGTTTTGTTTGCCCGATTCGGCGATAACACGGCTTTCTAAATCGCGGAACGCCGCTTCTCCCCTCTTTTCAAACAGTTCGGGAATCGTGCACCCCGCCGATTGTTCGACAAGGGCGTCGGTATCGACCCCGCGTTTGCCGAGTGCTTCGGCAAGCAAAGGCATAAGCGTACTTTTGCCGCAACCGGGCATACCGACGAGCACCACGTTGCGAAAATCGCGTTCGATGGCAGAAACGGTACTTTGCACCACCGTGTCGGCAAACGGTTTGCGGTGAAACAACTCCGCCGCGTAACGACCTTGCGCAACCAGCATATCCAAGCCGTTTACTGCTTTGATGCCACGTTGTTCGGCCTGCAGTAGCAACTCGGTTTTGAGCGGATTATAAATGATATCTACCACCGCTTCGCACTGCGGGAACATTTGCAAATCGACAGGCGATTGCAAATTGTGTGGATACATTCCCACGGGAGTGGTGTTGACAATCAAGCCGGCATCGGCATGGCGGGACAAGTTTTGGTAGTTATCCTCGCCCGTGCGGGAGATAACTACCACTTGTTTTGCGCCCAAATCGCGCAACACACAACACACCGTGACCGACGAGCCACCACTGCCGAGTACCACTGCTTTTTTGCCGTTGACGGCAATGCGGTTGTGTTGTAACAGATACGAAAAACCCGCGTAGTCGGTATTATACCCCCGCACGGCATCGTTGTCAAAACAGATGGTGTTAACACTGCCGATACAACGAGCGCTTTCGTCTATCTCGTCGCAAAACGGCATAACGTCTTTTTTGTACGGAATGGTAACGTTGATGGCGCGGTAGGGACAATTTTCAAAAAAGGATTGCAGCTCTTCGGGTTCTTTTTCGATGATATCGTAGGGATAGTCCCCAAAAAAAGCGTGAATCTGCGGAGAAAGACTATGCGCCAAGGAACGTCCCAACAAACCAAAGCGGTCCATTTATACCACCTCGGTGTAACTGCCCAAATACCGAAACTCTTCGCATTCGGTTTGCAGTTGCGAAATGAGACTGAAAAAGTTTTCGGAATACACGGGCACATCAATATCGAAATAGAACATAAACTCAAAGTCTTTACCCGCTATGGGGCGGCTTTCCAACTTGTTTAGGTTGATACCCAACGAATAGAATTTGGACATCACGTGGTACAGCGAACCGGGTTTATGCGGAACCACCATCATTAAACTGGTGCGGTGAGCGCCGGGATAGATTTCGGGGTTTTTGGAAATGCAAATGAAGCGCGTGTAGTTATTATCTTCGTTGGCAATGGCGGTTTGAACCACTTTGAGTCCGTACAATGCGGCACACGCGTTAGACGAAATGGCGGCAACGTCGGTGCGGTCACTTTCGGCCACGGCTTTGGCGGCCATGGCGGGGTTTTCGCACACGTGGACAGTTACGTTCGACAACGTTTGCAAAAATTCGCTGCATTGTTGCAACGCTTGTTCGTGAGAATAAATATCGCGAACGTCTTCCAAACGCACCCCCGCTTTGCCAAGCAACACGTGCGACACGTGAAGGCGTGTGCTGCGCACGATGTGGAAACGATATTTGAGCATCAAATCGTAAATTTGGTTAACCGAACCCGCCGTGCTGTTTTCGAGCGGTAAGATGCCGTAGCGGCAAAGACCTTTATCCACTGCGTGGAACACACCTTCAAACGTGTTAAGGAACATAATGCTGGGCGCTGTAAACAATTTTTCACACGCTTGTTGGGAATAAGCGCCCTCCACCCCTTGACAAGCAACAACGGCGCGTTCGGGGAAAATAGGTTCCGTTTCGCTGATAGCGGTTTTGATTTCCTCTACCAAATCGCCGGGAGTGCCGAGCAAACGGTTTTGGCGTGAACGGCTTAATCCCAAAATGGTGTGGTATAAAAGACGTGTTTGGGATTCATATTCTTCTCCTGCCAAATCGGAAACACGTTCGAGCAATTGCCGTTCCCGCGAGGGGTCCATTACGGGTTTGCCGACTTGTTGTTTGTAGGCAGCCACTTTTTCTGAAACTTCCATACGTTTTTTGAAAAGTTCCACCAATTCTTTATCAATACTGTCGATTTCTTCACGATATTGTTCAATACTCATTCGTTAACACTCCCTATCATACTATCCAAAAGGGCAATTGCCAACGCGGATTCCACACACGGTACGGCGCGCGGAACAATGCACGGGTCGTGACGACCGTGTATCAAAAGCGTTTGCGGTTGCTTGGTTTTTAAATTGACGCTTTGTTGTTCTTTGGCAATTGACGGCGTGGGTTTGATAGCTACACGGCACACAAGCGGCATGCCGGTGCTGATTCCGCCCAAAATGCCGCCGTGGCGGTTGGTGACGGTTTTTATCTCACCGTTTTCTACACAGTAGGCATCGTTGTTTTGCGAACCTGTGAGCGTGGCAGCTTCGAAGCCGTTGCCAAATTCCACACCTTTGACGGCGGGAATACCAAAAAGCAACGACGAAATGCGGTTTTCCAACCCATCAAACGGCGGGTTACCGATGCCCGCAGGCAATCCCACTGCGGCAACCTCAATCATGCCACCTACCGAATCACCATCGGCACGGGCGGCGGCAATGCGTTCTTGCATGGCCACTTTGGCGGTTTGGGACAGCACAGGAAACGTATCGGTCAAAAACTGTTCTTTGCCGACGGTTATCGCATTGAACGGTGTGTCGGCAATGCCGCCGACAGCCGCAATGTGAGCGCCGATGTGAATGTTTTTTTGTTGCAGATATTGCAAACACAGTGCACCCGCAATGCAAAGCGGAGCCGTGAGTCTGCCCGAAAAATGACCGCCGCCGCGCACATCCTGGGCACCGCCGTAGCGCACTTGTGCAGGATAATCGGCGTGTGAGGGGCGCGGACATTCGGCAATGTTTTTATAATCCGCCGAGCGGGTATCGGTGTTGCGGATAAGAGCGCAAATCGGTGCACCACAGGTGACACCGTCCACCAATCCGCTGACAAATTCCGGTTTATCTGCCTCTTTACGAGCCGTGGCAAACGGCGCGTTACCGGGGGCACGACGCGCTAAAAAGGCTTGCAACGCTTCAAAATCCACCCGAAACCCCGCGGGAAAGCCATCGATCACCACGCCGATGGCTTCGGAATGGGATTGACCGAATATAGTGATTTTTAAATTGTTTCCCCAAGTAGATGACATACACTCATCCCTTTCTGTTCAAACTCTTTGAAAAATTGAGGGTACGATTTGTCGGCGGATTCGGCGCCGAGAATCGTGACTTGGTTTTCGCAAATCAGCGCTGCAACCGCCGCTGACATGGCAATGCGGTGGTCACCGCACGCGTCTACTGTGCCGCCGCAAAGATGCCCTGTGCCCTCAATTGTCAACGAATCGTCGGTGACGGTGGCTTTGCCGCCCAAGGCGATTATCATTTGGTAAACACTTTGCAGACGGTCGCTTTCTTTATATGCCAAGCGGTGGGCGTTAATGATTTCGGTCTTTCCTTGCAGGGCGGCAGCAAGTACCGCCACAACAGGAACTAAATCGGGAATATTGGCAGCATCGACACACAACGGGTTTTTGCCGTTTCCGCCAATGGTGATGGCGCCGTTTTGCTCGCACACGGCAAATCCCGCTTGCTGCAACAGCGAAAGAATTTTGCGGTCACCTTGCAAGGAATCGTTTTTGAGTCCCGTAACGGAAAATTCTTTGCTGTGCGAAACGGCGGCACCGACCAACCAAAATGCGGCGTTTGACCAATCGCCTTCTGCCGTAACGGTGCCGGGGGACGAATATTCCCCTTTTACCAAAAAGGTGTTTTGCTGTTCTTCGACCGTCACGCCAAAGCACCGCAAAGCGTCCACGGTTAACTGAATGTAGGGCGCAGATTCTATTTTGCCGGTTACCACAATGCGCACAGGCCTTTTTAAAAGCGGAGCTGCCAAAAGCAATCCGCTGATAAACTGCGAACTGACACCGCCGTCGATTTCGAAAACATCGCCTTGCAACATGCCCGATACGGTAAGCGGGAACTCACCCGCTTTGGACAATTGACAGCCGTTTTCTAACAGCAGTTCGTAAAGCGGTGATAAGGGGCGGTTTGCCAATCTGCCGTGACCGACAAACGTACCACCGCCCGTAGCGGCTATGACCGGCAATAAAAACCGCAACGTCGAGCCGCTTTCGCCGCAATCGAGGTAAGGGTTTTTTTGCGGTGTTTCTCGTGGGGTAACAAAAAGGCGGTTGTTTTTGAACTTGATTTCTGCCGTATGTTGCAAACAACGTATGGTGGCTTCGATATCTTGTGACAACGTCACATTTTCGATAATGGTTGGGGCGTTGCTGTGTGCGGCACAAACAATCAAACGATGTACCGCCGATTTTGAAGCAATAATTCTGACTGTTCCCACAAGGCGGTTGCCATTGACTGTTACGTTCATGGTGCACAACCCCTTTGAACACACGCTTTCCATTCCGACAACGTCATTTGTGTGAGTTTGGCATTTCCAAGCGTTTTCACCGTTACGGCTTGGATGCCGTCGGTTACACGTTTTTTATCCGAAAGCGAAGCGGCATACAATTCGTCGGGGGTAAACGCGCACCGTGTGGGCAAACCGTTTTTTATAAGCAGTGCTTCCAAGCGGTTGGCAAGTTCGGCATCGGCCACAGCGCGGGTAACGGCAACCATGCCGATAGCCACCGCGCTGCCGTGAGGAATGGCAAAACGGCTGCATTTTTCTACCGCGTGACCGACGGTGTGCCCAAAATTGAGCAATCCGCGCACGCCGCTGTCGTGTTCATCTTGTTGCACGATATCGCGTTTGATAGCAACGCAACGTGCGATAATATCGCTGTTTTGGAGTGTTCCTTTTTCCAATTGTTCGAACAAATCGGCATCGCCGAGCATGCCGTATTTTATCACTTCGGCCATGCCGTCGGCATAGACCGACTTTGGCAAGGTGTTGAGTGTGGCGGGGTCGCACAAAACAAGCCACGGCTGGTAAAATGCGCCAAGCAAATTTTTGCCTTGCGGCAAATTGACGGCGGTTTTGCCGCCGACCGAGGAATCGACACACGCGAGCAACGTGGTGGGAATTTGCACAAAACCAATACCGCGCAAATAAGAAGCGGCGCAAAAACCGCCCAAGTCGCCCACCACACCGCCGCCCAAAGCGACCAGCGCATCGCTGCGGGTAAAACCGTTTTCGGCTAAAAAGGAAATGATTTTTAAGTAGTTATCGACACTTTTGGAGGATTCGCCTGCCGGTATGCGATAGGTGCAAACACAAAAGTCGGCTTTTTCCAAGGCGGTGCGCACAGTTTGTTCGTACAAAGCGCCCACCGTTTCGTCGGTGAGCAACAACAGTTTGTTGCCGCGAACTACTGTAGCGCAATGTTCGCCCGCATGGTTTAAAATGCCGTTTTGTATCAACACCGCATAGTGGCGGGAAGCCGAAACATCAATGCGTTGCATGCTCACAGTCAATCCTTTCTTTTCGGTCGCTGCCATCACGCAGCAGAGCTTTTAATTCCTCGCTATCGTTGTTTGCAAGGGCGTTACGGTATTCCGAAAGCGATTCGATGAAGGTATCTATTTCGTACAACAAGTTATCGCGGTTTGCCAAAAACAACTCAGTCCACATGCTTTCGTTAAGCCGTGCAACACGCGTTAAATCTTGGTAACTGCCCGCCGAAAAGCCACGGTGCACAGCGGCGGTGGGACTTTTGACATAGGCATTGGAAACCACGTGTGCCAGTTGCGAGGTAAAGGCAATGATGCGGTCGTGCTCGGCGGGAGTAGTAACCGTAACCGAGCCAAAACCCATGGATTTGATAAACGCTGTCACACGTTCAAGCAAGGTGATGTCTTCGGTATTATACGGTGTTAAAATCATGGACGCGTTTTGATACAAATCGGCCGTGGCATATTTGATACCCGAACGGTGTAACCCCGCCATGGGGTGACCGCCAATGAAAGTAAAGCCGTATTGCGTTGAAAGAGCAAAACCAACACCACAAACTTCGCGTTTGATACCGCCGCAATCAATCACCACTGTTTTGGGAGTGATCTGCTGTGCGGTGTTTAAAAGGTATTCGTTGTTGGCTTGCGGATAGGCGCAAAGCAACAGATAATCGACATCTTTGACGGTATCTTCCGAAAGTTCGGCATCGATGATGCCACTGAGCTTGGCATATTGCGTAGTGGCGGAACGAATATCAAAACCAAGCACGGTATGATTGGTGTTGGCTTTGAGTGCTTTAGCAAGGGAAGCGCCGATAAGGCCAAGCCCTACAACACCGATAATCATGCTTTCAGCGCCTCCTGCACACGGCGTACGGCTTTGGCAACGTCGTCAAATTGGTCGGGCGTTAACGATTGCGCGCCGTCGCACAAGGCGCGGCTGGGATTGTTATGCACTTCGATCATCAAACCGTCGGTGCCGGCGGCAACTGCTGCCATAGACATGGGTTTGACCAAGCGGCTGAGCCCGCCTGCGTGGCTGGGGTCGACAATGACCGGCAAGTGCGACAATTCTTTGAGCATGGGAACCGCCGACAAATCCAACGTGTTGCGGGTGTATGTTTCGAACGTGCGGATACCGCGTTCGCACAAAATGATTTGTTCGTTGCCGCCTGCCATAATGTATTCCGCGCTCATGAGCCATTCTTTCATGGTGCTGGCAAGACCGCGTTTGAGCAAAATCGGTTTGTTGATTTTGCCAAGTTCTTTGAGCAGTTCAAAGTTTTGCATGTTGCGCGCGCCGACTTGAATTAAGTCGACGTCTTCAAAAAGCGGCAAGTGCGACGCGCTCATAATTTCGGTCACAATGGGCATGCCGGTTTCTGCTTTGGCAAGTTTTAACAGTTCCAAGCCTTCGGCTTTTAAGCCTTGGAAATCGTACGGTGAAGTACGCGGTTTGAACGCGCCGCCACGAAGCAGTGAAGCACCCGATGCTTTGACGCTTTTGGCTACTTCCACTATTTGTTCGCGCGATTCCACTGAACAAGGACCCGCAATAATAGCAAAGTGACCACTACCGATTTTGACACCGCTGACATCCACCACCGTGTCTTTGGGATGGAATTTGCGGTTGGCATTTTTGAACGGTTCGCTAATGCGGGTGACACGTTCGACAATATCCAAATTTTGCAAAAGTTCCATGTCGATATGGCTGGTATCCCCCACCAAGCCCAACACTGTGTGGTTTTCGCCACGGGAAATATGAACAGAAACGTTTTGCGTTTGTAACCATTCGATTAAATTTTGAAGTTGTTCTTCTTCTACGTTTTGTTTGACAACGGCAATCATGACGGTTTCCTCCTTAGGTTGTTATGCCTACAAAATAAAAACGACCCGCAGCTTTTCACTGCGAGTCGTTAAAGACAAGTGTTAAAAGACCTGTTTGTCTTTTAATCATTGGCAGCAAAAAGCACTCTTACCTTTGTTGAAAAAGTAAAAGTAATACACGTATTGAGCTGCACAAATAATCGTTTTCATAAATAACACCTTGTCAAGTATTGTAGCACCCAATTTTTGGTTTGTCAAATATTTTTTTACCATTTCGGCAAAACAACTTGATGAGCGCTTTTTTCGGTGACCGAGTAATAATGCCGCAAAATTTGAACGTAAGTCCAGCCTTCTTCGTTGGCATAGCCAACAGCGCCCATTTGGCTGAGCCCCACGCCGTGACCATAGCCTTGTGTGGTAATGGTGACCGTTTGGGTGGCTGCATCGTACGAAGTGCGGAAGGCGTGAGAACGAAGCCCCAAAATGCTGCGCATTTGATGACCGGTTATCACTTTTTTCTTGCCGCTTGCATCCAGATAATAGAAATTAGTTTGATAAACCACATTCCATGCATCACCCTTGCCCGCACTGCCGTCGCCGTCGTAGGAAAGCGCACGAAGCGGCAACACCGCGTTGTCGGTGGTGAACTGTTCTTCCGGCATGGTGGCATTTTTATCTTGCGCCGCAACCCATTTTTGCACTTTGTCATACAATTGGTCGCGTTTGATGGTGACAGTGTTGACAAAGCTACCCGGGCCACGGTATTTGGCGTAGGTCAGCGCATCGTCGTATTTGCTGAACACACTTTGCACATACGGCAAATTTAACGTCCACACACGATGGCACGAAGAAGTGTAGCCGCCCGATGCCGCGGAATATGGCGTGTAGCACAACATTTGCGAAAAACTCGTTTTGCTTAGATCGAGCAATTTCACACCGACGACATCGCCCACGGCATCGTAAATCTTTTTGTCGGTTTTGTTGGAAAGACTCAGCGATTTGAAAGAATAGGGATATACCGCACCACCCGCACAATGACGCAAAATGTATGTGTAGGAGGCAACCGCTTGCGCTTTTTGCGCTTCGGTGGAGTTGACCATCGCGCTGGCAGAGCCGAGTTCCACTTTGACAATATGTGTCAACACACGTTGCAGTTGTTCTTTGGTTTTGGGACGAATCACACCGTTTTCATCGGTGCAATCTGCCAAATCGGCATCTTGCACGCCGCTGTTTTTTACCGCAAAAAGCGACAAAAATTCTTGCTCGGCAATGCTGCCGGACACCGTACCCGACACCGCACCTGCCGGTGGCAAAGGCGTTGCCGGCTTTGTGGTGGTTGTGGTGGGGACAGTGGTGGCTTCCGTGGTGGTGGTCGGTTTTTTAGTTGTCGTTGTGGTTGGTTTTGTGGTAGTGGTTGGTTTTTTGGTAGTCGTTGTGGTGGCTACCGTTGTTTCGGTGGTGGTGGTTTCGGTTACGGTGGTGGTTTCGGTTACGGTGGTCGGCACCGTTGTAGTTATGGAACCGTGTTGTTCCACCCAACCTTTGGGCATGTGCACACTGCGGTTGGCACGTGCTTTGGAAAGGTCGTTTTCACGCACTTCACCCGTGCGTACTTTGCGCGCCGCCACTACCACACGTGCTCCTTCGTATCCGTAGTCAATCGGTGTGCTGAGCAATAACAAACTGTCTCCTTCGACCACGTCTACGGGCGTGTCGAACAACGAACGCATACGAATTTGCGTAACGTGATACAAAAATTCTTCTTCATCGGCAAACACAGTTGCGGCGTAGTCGAATTCCTCTTCGTCGGTGTCGTCCACCAACATCACCGCAAACACTTTGTAGGTTCCTTCTTGGTACAGCGTGCTCATGTTCAGCAAGGTGTGCTTACGCAAAAATTCGATTTTGGTATAATTGGTAAGCGGCGCAAACATTTGATCGTTACCCGCATTATTGCCGAAAACAGCAACGGTTTTCGGGGTGAGCCCCGCTTCCCATTTGGCGCCGCCTTTGACATACGGCACCCCATAGGGTGATGCCACGCCGTCAAAGTCGTGTTCTTGATAAAACCCTTCCGACGGTTCTTCCACGACAGGGTAATTGATACGCGTGTCGGCCACGGTGATCCAGCCGCAAATATCGTCGTTGGTTTGATACAACGACATAAATTGTTTTAATATCCCCGCAGGGTAACTGACAGACGGCGTACTGACCGGTTGACTGTCGGTATATTGTGCGTACAGTTCGTCAAATCGTTTTTGATTGCGATAAGGAATATACCAATATGTATAGAACAAAACGGCTGCCGCAACCAACAACATCACCAAAGCCGATAACCAACGCCACAACCGTGCCCGACGTTTGGCTTTGGCTATTTCGGGGGTGAGGGTGGCTTCTACAGGCGGTAATTGTTCCCACAACTGTCCGCCCGCCATCACACCGGGCAACGCTTCCAAATAACGACGTGTCATATCCAGTGCATACGAAGTGGCAATGTGGCGGATATGTTCGCGGTCTTCATCGTTGTGACCTGCCAAAATCTTTTTGACCCATACCCGCTTTTCGTCTGCCAAAGCAACGTACACCGTGCCAACGGCTTTGCCTTCGCTGGTTTCGGGCCCTGCTACACCGGTGATACCCACACCGATATCGGCGTTCCCCACCAAGCGCGCACCGTTTGCCATGGCACCCGCCGTTTCGGGAGAAACGGCGCCTTTTTCTTCCAAAATCACTTCATCTACACCCAAAACTTGGTGTTTGATTTCTTTGGAATAGGCGGCAACACCACACTCGAACACGCGCGAAGCACCCGAAACTTCGGTAAGTTTGCCCGAAAGAATACCCGCAGTGCACGACTCGGCGGTGGCTATTTTCATATTATTTTCAGAAAGCAAGGTGACCACGCGTTTGGACAGATTGCCTGCATCGACGCCATAAACGGCATTGCCCAACCGTTCGCAGATTTCTGCGATGATGGGTTCGCACATGGCGTCTGCCTCTTCTTTAGTGGCGGCTTTGGCGGTCACGCGAATGATTACTTCGCCTTCTTTGGCATAGGGTGCCACGGTGGGATTGCTGTTTGCCATCAAATCTTGCAAACGTTCCCCAATGGCAGATTCGGCAATGCCGAACACACCCACAATATGCGAATAAATCGTGCCGCCCGAACATTGCGACAAATACGGCGCCACGTATTCGGTGAACATTAACGTCAGTTCATACGGCGGACCGGGCAATAAAATGACGTGTTTGCCCTCTTGTTGCATGACACAACCGGGGGCAGTGCCGCGGTCGTTGGGCAATACGATGCAATCTTTGGGTAAAAGAGCTTGTTTGCGGTTATTTTCGGTGTATTCTTTGCCGGTACTGGCAAAATATTCTTGAATACGCCCCAAACTTTCTTCGTGCAGTTCGAGCGGCAAACCCAACACTTCTGCCGCCACTTCGCGCGTGATATCGTCTTCGGTGGGACCGAGTCCCCCCGTGAGAATGACCATATCGCAACGCGAAAGCGCCGTTTTTAAGGTTTGTTCCAAGCGTTGTTTGTTGTCGCCCACGGTGGATTGATACAAAATATCAATGCCGTAAGCGGCAAGTTCTTGTGACAAAAATTGGCTGTTGGAGTTGAGAATATCCCCCAAAAGCAATTCTGTTCCTACCGAAATGATCTCCGCATTCATGGTTTTCACCACCTTATCAGATTTTCCGATACCGTACGCCGGCAACGGCTTCTTCGATGAGTTCGTCTACCGCTAACAACGATTCCGCCGCTTCGAGTTCTTCGATACGGGGGCGGGTACGCGGATGACGCGGGGTAAACACAGTGCAACAATCTTCGTACGGTTGAATGGAAATATCAAACGTGTCGATGCGCCGCGAAATGGCGATGATTTCTTCTTTGTCCATACCGATCACAGGTCGCAAAACAGGCAGATCGGCTACCGCATCGGTACAAACCAGTGCCGGAAGCGTTTGACTGGCAACTTGTCCCACGCTTTCGCCCGTAACAAGTGCCGAACACTCGTTTTCTTGTGCCAAGCGCGTGGCAATGCGCATCATAAAACGGCGCATAACCAAGGTGAACAGTTCTTCGGGGCAATGTTTTCCGATTTCTTCTTGAATATGGGTAAACGGGACAATGGCAAGTGACATGTGCCCCGCGTATTCACTGACTTTTTCGAGCAGCGAAACCACCTTCATTTCGGCGCGTTCGCTGGTATAGGGCGGTGAAGCAAAGTGAACACCAAAAAGTGAAATACCGCGTTTGGCCATCATATAGGCGGCAACAGGTGAATCGATACCGCCCGAAATCAAAATGGCGGCTTTTCCGCCCGTGCCCACCGGCATACCGCCCGCACCTTGTTGTTGCGGGCCGTGAATGTAGGCGCCAAAATCGCGAACTTCTACCCAAACGGTCACTTCGGGGTTATGAACGTCTACGGTCAAGTGCGGGAACGCACTCAATACAGCACCGCCCACTTCGGCGCAAATTTGCGGAGAAGTCAGGGGGAATTGTTTGTCGGCGCGTTTGGCCTCCACTTTGAACGTGCGCGCCATTTGCAGCGACGGCGCCAAATATTCCGCCGCGGCGGATTTGATGGCTTCTAAATCCTTTTCGACCACACAGGCGCGGGAAAAGGCGGAAATGCCAAACACCTTGGCAACTTGGTCGCTGACGGTATCCCAATCGGTTACTTCGTCGCGCGGTTCGATATATACGGTGGATTGCGCTTTGCGCAACGTGAAATTCCCCACCGTGCGTAAACGGTGACGCAAATTTTTGAGCAACACTTCTTCGAACGTACTGCGGTTTAAGCCTTTGAGCGCCAGTTCGCCGTTTTTAATCAGAATGATTTCGTTCATTTTTTATCCTCTCGTCTGTAATTTTTTAGGTCAACAAAGTTCAATACCAACAACACCGTATTTGTTCTGCTCTTCCAAAGAATAATATTGTTCCATATCAGATGGTTTTGCTTTGTCAACATTTTCAGTTGTATATCCACATTTTAGAAGAGGTAACGATTTATATAATTCTTCGAAACTCTCAAAGCGATGCAATTTCACAACCAATGTATCCAAGGTTTCACCGGAAGTATTATTGGTGAAAACAATTTTATCCCCTGCTTTGATTTGCTGACGTTTTTCATCAAACAAACGAATTTCGATTGTTTTTTCTCCGCTCTTAATCCTTTCGAACGGAACGGGGTTTAGTTTCATGTTGTGTTTCATTTGGCAATTATCCTAACACTTTTAACTCAACTGTTTTTTCCCTTAACAGTAGTAATAGAAGCGATGAGCTTTCTTCGTATAGTGCCGCATGTATTCAAAAGCTTTTTATAGGTGGTTTCATCAATACTGTTGATTTTGAAAAGTATTTCAAACCAATATTCGGTTTCATAACACTCTTTTAATGCAATTTCCATTTTACTGATAAAATCCAACTTACTTTGAGCATATTTTGCTTCGTGCGAATTTGCGCCTATTGAAGAACAAGAACGTAATAATTGATTCACAAAAACAGTTCGTCCTTTAATATCGTCACATATAGCGGTTATTTCAACGGTTAATTCCACTGCCATTTCCTTAATCGTTTTTTCTGCCATTTTTTGTCTCCTTTTGCGATATACTCGCTTTGCTCGTGCGATATATTTGTTTACCAAATGCGATATAACTTCACTTCGTTCGTTGCGATATAATATAAATTCCTATCCGTGTCCCGAAGGGACATATCGCATCGAAGATATATCGCATACGGAGTATATATCGCAAATTCCGTTAGGAATTTATATCGCTGTGTATCTTTGCAAAGCAAAGATACACATTCAACGATATTCTTCGGGTAATTCTTTTTTAGACGCGATGTACCACATTTTCGGCATTAGCACGTCTGTGTTGGCAACCGTTTTGGTGGTATCTACTGCGGGGTCTTCCCCCTCGCGCACGCGGCGCGCCACAATGACGGTGCGCGCATCGGTGAGTTTGGTTTCTCGTTTGTTGGAGCAAGTGGAAAGCGTGATAATTTCGTCGGTTTTTTGAATATCGACGTCACCAAAATCAAACAGCGAGCGACGGCGAATTTGGTCGGTAAATTCCAAAAACGAGTCGTCGGTAAATTGGGTGCGCAGGTAGTTGAACATTTTTTCTTCTTTGTTTTCGGCGTTGATAATCATAACCGCAAACACTTTGTATGTCCGTTGTTCCCCATACCACGTATCCAGCGTGAGCGTGGTCAAGCGGCGCGCATAATCCACGTTGCCTTTGGCAAGCAAGTTAAAACGCGAAAACATCAGACCGCTGGGAAGGTTATGACCGTAAATAATCAAGTTGCGGTTTTGAGCACCCACCGACAAATCGTTGCGATAGTCAAAATACAACGTCCCTGCTTTTTCGGGTTCTTTGAGATAGTTTCGGTTTAGATAAAAATCGTTATCGGCCGATTGTACCACGGGGTTATCGATGGCACCGTTGAACAAGTCTTCGCCCGTGGTGGCAAATGTGAGCCACGCTTTGATATCTTGATTGCGACGGTACAACGCATAAAACGATTCGTCCAGTTCTTCAGGGTAAACCACCGTTGTATCCTCTTCTTCGGGTGTTTGCGGCGTGTTATCCGGCTCGGTGTGGTACCAATCTTGCGCTTGTTGTGTGATTTTTTGGGTGCTGTAAGGTTGCAACAACAAATCGTCAACCAAATACCCCGCGCAACCGATAAACACAAAAAGTGCCAACAAAAACGAAAGTTTGCGAATCCATTCGCGTTTGCTGTCGCCTTTGATGGGGATAATCGTCTTTAAAAACGAGAAAAATTTGTTCATCCGTTTATTTTCTCCTTTGTAACGTGGCAGTGGCTTGCTTTAAAGCATCTGCCAAGGCGTGTATCTCCTGTTTTGTGGTGTGATAGGAAAAACTGATGCGCAGTGAACTGTCGATTTCGCGTTCGGGCAACCCCAAAGCGGTTAGCACAGGGCTATGTTTGCCTTTGGAACACGCCGACCCGCCCGAAACAAAAATCCCGTGCGATGCCAAAAAGTGCACCAGCGTTTCACTGCGAAAACCCACAAGTGAAAAATTGACAATGTACGGCACAGCGCTTGCGGGCAAATGCAACCGCACATCGGGCAATGCTTTGAGTTGTTCAAGCAATTCTTCACGCAAGGCGGTATAGTGTTTTTCTTGTTCGGCAAACGGTGCCACTTCTGCCGCCGCAGTGCCAAAACCGACAATGGCGGGAACCGGTTCGGTGCCCGAGCGCAAGCCACGTTCTTGCCCACCGCCGAGGGTGCGGGGCAACAAACGGACACCTTTGCGAATATACAGCGCCCCTACCCCTTTGGGCCCATGCAATTTGTGGCCGCTGACCGACATAAGATCCACGCCCCACCGTTCGGCAAACAAGGGCAGTTTGCCCGCTGCTTGCACACAGTCGGTATGGAACAGTGCTTCGGGAGCAATGCGTTTAACGCTTGCAACCATGGCAGGAATGTCGAACCGAGCGCCCGTTTCGTTATTAACTGCCATAATGCTGACCAAGGTGGTATCGGCACTGCAAGCATTTGCCACTTGTTCGGGGGTGACAATGCCATTTTCATTAGGAATAAGGCGGATAACCGACCAACCTTGTTTTTCGAGTTCGTCAAAACACGCCGCCACCGACGGATGTTCCACCGCAGTGGTGACTGCCACGTGCGGACGGCGGTTTTTGGCTGCCGCGCCACCCAAAATTGCCAGATTGTTGGCTTCGGTGCCGCTGCCGGTAAAAACGATTTGGTCTGCCGCCGCGCCAACGAGTTTGGCAACAGCACCCCGCGCGGCCGTGACGGCGGTTTCGGCTTCGACACCCAGCGTATGCAACGAGGAAGGATTGCCGTAGTTATTTGTCATGACTTCGACCATAGCTTGTGCCACCGACGGCGAAACCGCTGTGGTCGCGCTGTTATCCAAATATATCACGGTAAATCCCCCTTTTTTTGTAAGCAATATATAGGACAGTATAACACACTTTTCAAAAAGATACAACCCTCTTGCCTTGTGGTAGGTTTTGGATAGCAAAAAAGCGACCCCGAAGGGCCGCTTTTGATTTTAAAGTTCTTCTATGAAAAAAGCACCGGTGTTTGCACGATTTCCAAACTCATCGACAACGGTTATTCTAAAATAGATGTCATCGGGAATAAATTTAAATTCTGCTTCGTTTAAATAGCCGTCGTTTGGCGCGTGTATACCGTAAGCACGTCTGGAACAAGTAGACAGATAAACGTGTTTGGCGTTTGCACATTTTACCGTTACTGTATCACCTTCTACAAAAACCTCATCGATTAACGGACCGGTAGAGGCATAAAAATCACCGCACTTTAACGATTCGATGATGTTTTCGTATTGTAACGCATCGCTGTTTACCATGATAAAACCGCCGAAACTATCATCTCTATCGTTGTGATTATCGTCGGCTGCTACGGGGAATACTCTTTTTCCCATTCTTAAAAATTCATCAAAAACGTGGTCGTTATATTCGAAAAGACCTGCCGTGACACAGGACGTGTTAAAAATTTCGACGCCCCATATTCCGGTATATTGCGAATACTGTTCGTAAGTTTCGAGCGACCACGTTGGGTGATTATAGCTTACCAAAAAGCCGTTTTTGTTGGCAGCCTCGATGATTTCGTTAATGCCTTGGGCGCTGTAGGTTCTTTGGTGGTCACCGTCTTTTTTAACGATAGCCTCTACCCTTTCTTTGGGGGAATATTTATCGTAAGCGGAACTGTAACAAACGTTATACTCGTTATCCTGCTTTTCGGCATAGACGTTCAGGTGACAAACCTTCATGTGGCGGTCGACACTGGTGGAAACCAGCCGCTCTTTGATGGAAATTTCCATAGACGTTATGGTGAGAAAATCCTCGTCATCAAGGTAGGAATGGTTGCGAATACTGTCGTGGTCGGTGATGGCAAGAATGCTATATCCATTCCCTTTATAAAGCGCTTTTAGTTGTTCGGGTGTAAGCGTGGCATCGGACAAATTACTGTGACAATGCATATTGGCTTTGTAAAAATTCTTCTTTGTGCCCAATAAAACCTTTTTCATCTACAAACGACTCCCCAAGCAGTGTTTTTTACGTTAGTTATTGATTGTATTATACGACTACAAAACAAAAAAATCAACAAAGTTACTTTTTATTGGTACAAATAAATTTTACTCTTTTAATTTGCAGAAAACTGTGGTACAATACCGAATAGTACGAAGTTCAAACGGAGGACAAGCATGTTAGAGCTCAAACACATTAGCTATACCGTCGAAACCGAAGACGGTCCAAAAGATATATTAAAAGACATCAATTTGCAAATCGATGAGCGCTTTGTGGCAATTACCGGTCCCAATGGTGGCGGTAAATCCACCCTTGCCAAGGTGATTGCGGGTATTTTGGTGCCCACAAACGGTTCGATTTTGCTGGACGGCGAGGATATTACCGCACTTAGCATTACCGAACGCGCCAACCGCGGTATTAGTTTTGCGTTTCAGCAACCGGTGCGGTTTAAGGGCATTACGGTGCGCGATTTGTTGTCGCTTGCCGCAGGCAAAAACATGTCTATTACCGAAGCGTGTGCTTACCTTTCCGAGGTGGGGTTGTGCGCCAAAGATTACATCAACCGCGAAATCAACGCCAGTTTATCGGGTGGTGAACTCAAACGTATTGAAATTGCCACTGTGATGGTGCGCGGCACACGCGTGACGGTGTTTGATGAACCCGAAGCAGGCATTGATTTGTGGAGTTTCCAAAACTTGATTCGTGTGTTTGAAAACATGCACGAAAAAGAGGGCGGCTCTATCCTGATTATCTCGCACCAAGAACGCATTTTGAACATTGCCGACAAAATTGTGGTGATTGCGGGCGGCGAGATTACCGACATTGGCACACCCGCCACCATTTTGCCGCGTCTTTTGGACAAAGCGGGAACTTGCCAAGCGTTAACGGAAAAGTTGGTGTAAGCGATGAATACGATTGAAAAAACATTATTGGAAGCCGTGGCGGATTTGCACGACGTACCGGAAGGGGCATACAACATCCGCGCCAACGGCGAAGCGGCAGGGCGTGCCACCACTGCCAACATTGATATTGTGACCAAGACCGACAAACCGGGAATTGATATTCGCATTAAACCCGGCACCAAAAACGAAAGTGTGCATATTCCTGTGGTTATCAGCAAAGCAGGGTTGCAAGAACTGGTTTACAACGATTTCTTTATTGGTGACGATGCCGACGTAACCATTGTGGCAGGGTGCGGTATTCACAACAGCGGCGACGAAGAATCACGTCACGATGGTGTGCACACGTTTTACGTGGGTAAAAACGCCAAAGTGCGGTATGTGGAAAAGCATTACGGCGACGGTGACGGCAACGGTAAACGCGTGATGAACCCGCAAACGGTGATCGTGCTGGAAGAAGGCGCCACCATGGAGTTGGAAACCACGCAAATCAAAGGGGTGGATTCCACCCGCCGTATTACCGATGCCAAGGTGGCAAGCGGTGCTTCCTTGGTAATTCGCGAAAAACTGATGACACACGGCGACCAGTTTGCCGAAACGGATTTTACCGTGGAACTGAACGGTGAGGATTCCTCGGCCAACGTGATTTCGCGGTCGGTGGCAAAAGAACGGTCCAAGCAACGCTTTGTTTCGCGCATTCACGGCAACAACCGTTGCAGCGGTCACACCGAATGCGATGCCATTTTGATGGACGATGCCAGCGTGTGCGCTATCCCTGAAATTGTTGCCAATCATTTGGACGCTTCGCTCATTCACGAAGCGGCAATCGGCAAAATTGCGGGTGAACAACTGATTAAGTTAATGACATTGGGTCTTTCGGAACAACAAGCCGAAGAAGAAATCATCAACGGATTTTTGAAATAACAAAAACCGTGTATTGCCTTGGCAATACACGGTTTTTGTTTTTGCAGTTACGAATCGGCGGTAACGGCAAGGAGTGCCAACCCGTTGTCGGTGCGTTCGACTGTATACCACTGGGTATATTTTGCCATTTTTTCGGTGGGTTCTATGGCGTTGCCGCGTTCGTCGTACTGAATATCGTTGTTGGATACGTACGCCACTTTAACGGTGTAGGTATCCTTTTTTTCTTTGATTCTGCCGAGTAGCGGCGTATACCCCGATGTGTTGAGAGTAAGCGGAATGTAGTAACTCTTTTTGTCGGCAACGTATTCCGTGTTCCCCACCGTGCGGTGCGAAAGTTTGGCGTTGCCAAACAATGCGGCATAGGATTTTTCCACTACTTCTTGCGGGACAATCATGCGGTGTTGCGTTTCTTCAAACGGATAGGTGCAATTTTCGTCTTTTTCGCGCAGTTGGCGAATCCGTTCTGCTTCGGTTACGCGATAAGCCGCGGCAAGCAACAACGAATCGGAATCTTTGGCGGTTTCGACGCTTTCGAAATCCGAGGGACAAAACTGCATGACAGGTTCCAAAAACGTATACAATTCTTCGCGAAGCGGGGTGTCATCGTTCCAACGAGTCACCAAGCGCACCGCGCTTGTCAGCACAGAGATACACCCAATAAGTGCCAAAAACAACACCAAAAAACCAAGCGGTGCGGCATAACGAACTTTGCCGCGTTTTTTGGGTTTGACTTCTTGTTCGGCGGGTATGGTTGTTTGAATATTCTCTTCGTTCATGGTAATCACTCCTTGAATATACGAAGGATACGTAAACTTTGCTGTTCAAGTTGCCCCAAACCGATAAACTCACCGTCGGGCGCGTTAACACGCACCGTTTCGCCTTCGGCTAGCGTAATAGGTAACCGTTCGGCGGCAAGTTCCCCGCCGTTTTGAAAGCGGGTGGCCTGAGGCTTGGTAACGGTGAGTGCTTTGTATACCTCGAAAGCGGTTTCGGTGGGTAACACGTGGTCTAAAAGCGCACCTTGTTCTGCCAAAGCACGGCATTGCTCAATGGTAAGGCAAGCGGAAAGTTCATACCCCGCTGCCGCGGTGCGCCGCAAACTGCTGAGCACTGCGCCGCATCCCAAAGCTTGTCCCATGTCGTCGCACAAGGTGCGAATGTAGGTGCCTGCCGAGCAATCACACGTGAGAGTAAGCAGCCCTTTTTGTGGGTCATAAGCTTCGATAGTCAGCGCATAAATCGTCACCGGGCGCGCTTCACGCTCGATTTCGATGCCTTGACGTGCCAAATCGTACAACCGAACACCGTCTTTTTTAAGTGCCGACATCATAGGCGGGACTTGCAAAATATCGCCCGTAAACTGCGGGACAACGGCTTCGATTTCCGCCAACGTGGGATAAGGTTTGCCCGTTTGAGAAACCGTTCCCCACACGTCGAGCGTGTCGCTGGTAAGGCCGAATTGCACCTCGGCGCGATAGCATTTGCGGTGTGTGGGCAAAAGCGGAATAGCGCGGGTGGCTTTGCCGAACATCAGCGGCAGTACCCCTGTTGCCATGGGGTCGAGCGTTCCCGCATGACCAACCTTTTTTTCGCCGGTCAGGCGCCGCAACAACGCGCAACAATCGAACGACGTCATGTGTTGCGGTTTGTCGATACACAAAATACCGTTCATCGTTTTGTAATGCACGGAACAGCTTTATGAATGGCTTTTCGCACCGTTTCGATAACTTGTTCCGCCTCTCCTGACAACGTGCAACCGGCGGCACGCGGGTGTCCCCCGCCACCGAGCAATCCGCAAATGGCAGAAGCGTCGGCGTGTGTGCCGGTACGTACACTGATTTTGTAATCGCCGTCGGCTTTTTGGCGCATCATCACGCCCACCCAAACGCCCTCGATTTGGCGGGGAAGCGGTGACAAGCCTTCCATATCGTTTTCGTTAGCGCCGGCGGCTTTGATCATTTCTTCGGTGATGCGCATAAACGCCGTGCGGCCTTTGTCGTAAAAGGCAATGGATTGCAATGCCGCTTGTTCGAGTTGCACGCGTGCGCGGGATTTGATGTCGAACATGGTGCGGTTAATGGTTTCGGCATTGGCGCCCGCTTCCATGAGTTCGGCTGCCATGCGGTGCGTAAGCGGTGTGGTGTTGCTGTATTTAAAACAACCCGTGTCGGTAGCCATGCCGGTATACAGGCAATCGGCCATTACCGTATCCACCGCAACGCCCATGGCGGTTATCACTTGATAAATCAGCATGGCGGTAGCGCCCATGGTGGCATCGAGCAGCAAATGCTTTTCGAACGGACGATGTGAACCGTGGTGGTCGATGCAAAGTTCCACTTTGTCGACATACGGTTGCAAGGAAGCCCCCAACAACTGGCTATCGGCCACGTCCACCGCGCACACGAACGATTCTTCAAAATCGGGTTGCGGCACGGCGGTGGTCATATAGTCGTATTTTTCGGGAATAGCATCGTTGCAAATCACGCGCGCCTTTTTGCCCATGGTTTGCAACGCGCGGCACAAAGCAAACGCACTGCCGAGCGTATCGCCATCGGGAAAATGGTGAGTGAGTATTAAGATGTTATCGGCGTTTTTGAGCATAGCGGCGGCTTTTTCCACCGTTATCGGCGTACTCATTGGTCGTCCTCCGTTTGCAAATTGCGCAAGGTTTGCGCAATTTTGGAACTGTAAGCAATGGAATCGTCTGCGACAAAGCGCAATTCCGGAACATGACGTAGTTTGAGCGCCGCACCCAATTCACGCCGCATATATCCCGCAGCAGAGGTAAGACCTTTCACTGCGTTTTTGGCCGCTTCGATACCGTCCATCGAACTGATATACACCGTTGCATACGACATATCACGCGTTACTTCGGCGCGGACAATGCTGATAAGCCCCGACACGCGCGGGTCTTTAACTGTTCGCAAAATGGCGGTCAGTTCACGCATGATATCTTCGCCGGTACGGTCCATTCGATAACCGGACATACTAAGCCCTCCTTAATCTCTGTATTCCTCAATGATATAGGTTTCGTAAATGTCGCCTTCTTGAATGTCGGTGAATTTTTCCAAACCAATACCACATTCGTAGCCTTGGGCCACTTCTTTTTGGTCGTCTTTAAAGCGTTTGAGCGAAATCATCTTATCGTCGCCGATGATGATGCCGTCACGCACAATGCGCAACAAATCGTTGCGGTAGACTTTGCCGTCGAGCACGTAACAACCGGCAACCAAGCCAACACCGCTGATGCGATAGACTTGGCGTACCTCGGCACGACCGTGCAACACTTCGCGCGTTTTGGGTGCGAGCATGCCTTTCATGGCGGCTTCGATTTCGTCTAAGCAGTCGTAAATGATGCGATACATGCGCATATCGACTTCCATTTGTTCGGCAGTGATTTGCGCCATGGGGTCGGGACGTACGTTAAAGCCAACCACAATTGCCTTGGAAGCTTGTGCCAAGGTGATATCGCTTTCGCTGATGGCACCCACTGCACCGTGAATCACGCGCACGCGCACTTCTTCGTTGCTGAGTTTTTCGAGCGATTGACGCAACGCTTCGACCGAGCCTTGCACATCGGCTTTGACAATGATGTTAAGCTCTTTCATGTCGTTTTCGTGCATTTGGTCAAACAGGTTATCCAACGTCACTTTTTGATATTGTTTGAACACTTCTTCTTTGGCGGATTGTTTACGTTGTTCCACCAATTCACGTGCCAAGCGTTCGTCGGATACCGCATTGAAAGTATCGCCCGCGGTGGGCACTTCGGCAAGACCCATAATTTCGACCGGAACGGAAGGTCCGGCGCTGTTGACTTTGCGGCCGCAATCGTCGGTCATGGCGCGCACTCTACCCACAGCGGTACCGGCCACCACAATATCGCCCGCGTGCAAGGTGCCGTTTTGCACCAACAACGTGGCAATCGGGCCACGGCCTTTATCCAACCGCGCTTCGATAACCGAGCCTTTGGCGGCACGTTCGGGGTTGGCTTTGAGTTCTTTGATTTCGGCTACCAGCAACACCGATTCGAGCAATTTGTCGATGCCCATACCCGTGAGCGCGGATACCGGCACGCATATAACGTCACCGCCCCATTCTTCGGGAACCAATTCGTATTCGGTGAGTTGTTGCATGACTTTGTCGGGGTTGGCGGTGGGTTTATCCATTTTGTTAATCGCGACAATAATCGAAACACCTGCCGCTTTGGCGTGGTTGATAGCTTCGATCGTTTGCGGCATGATACCGTCATCGGCTGCTACCACCAAAATGGCAATATCGGTTACTTGGGCACCGCGCGCACGCATGGCAGTGAACGCCGCGTGACCGGGGGTATCCAAAAACGTGATGGATTGTCCTTGGATTTTGGTGCGATAAGCGCCGATGTGTTGTGTAATACCGCCTGCTTCGCCGTCGGTAACTTTGGTTTTGCGGATGGCATCGAGCACCGAGGTTTTACCGTGGTCAACGTGGCCCATAACCACCACGATCGGGTCGCGGGGTTGCAAGTCGCCGTCGGTATCTTCGCTGTCGTCGATGATTTGTTCTTCAATGGTGACAACCACTTCGCGTTCCACTTTGACGTGGAATTCTTCGGCCACCAAGAAGGCGGTATCGAAGTCGATTTCTTCGTTGGCGGTGACCATGGAACCGAGCATCATCAGTTTTTTGATAACTTCCGCCACCGTGGCTTTGAGGCGCACTGCCAATTCTGCCACGGTGATCACTTCGCCCACCGTGATGGTCATTTGTTTCTTTTTACGATCCGCTTCGATACGTTGCAAACGTTCCGCTTCGGTTTCGCGGCGGCGTTGCGGTTTTTTGTATTGTTGCGAACGTTGGTTGATTTTTTGTTTTTTGATACCGCCGCCATCACCGCGTACACGGTTGGAGGTTTGCGCCATTACGTCGAATTTTTCGTCGTATTTGTCGCCCACGTTGGTTTGCACACTGCGGGTATCCACGGTACGACGCTCGATTTGAGCGCGCGGTACGGGCGCGGGTTTTTCTTTCTTTTTGGGTTGTTGTTGCGGAATGACAATGCCGCCTTCTTCTTTGGCGGGGGCTTCTGCTTCGGGTTTTGCTTCCTCGACGGGAGCCGCTTCTTCCGCTTTGGGGGCAGCAGCGGTTTTTGCCGTACGACGAGATTCCGCTTCGGCAAAATAGCTTTCTAAATTATCCATTTGGTGTTGTTGGGTGAAATATTCAAACACCAAGTCCAATTCTTCTTCTTGCAAGGCAGTGGCGCTCTTTTTGGGTGTTTCGTCAAAACGGGCAAGAAGTTCAATCACCGCTTTGCCCGGTACACCAAAATCTTTGGCGACGTCACTGACACGGTATTTAATCATCATAATTAGGATTCCTCCTCTATAAGATATTGGCGCATCGCTTTGGCAAAGCCTTCGTCGGCGGTTGCCATTACCGCCACTGCTTTTTGCAAGCCGAGGGCGGTACTGATTTCTTCTTTGGTAAGCGGCGCCGTATACAGCGGTTGCTGTTTTACGTGAAAACGCAGTTCCTTCACCGTGCGGGGCGAGGCATCTTGTGCCACCATAAGCAGTACCGACGGTTCTTTGCACAAATCGATGGCGGCATCAAAACCCGTCACCAACCGTCCGGCACGACGGCACAGCCCCAAAAGCCCCAAAAGCTTATGCTTGTTCATAGGCTCTCAATTCCTCTTCAAGCTGTACGTACACCGCTTCGGGAATACGGCAAGAAAACGCTTTTTCCAATCGTTTGGCTTTGCGGGCATCTGCCAAGCAATCTAAACACGGACAAACATAAGCGCCGCGACCCGCTTTTTTACCGGTTACATCCAGTGAAATATCCCCTTCGGGACCTTTTACCACACGAATCAGTTCGCGTTTGGGTTTCATTTCACCGCAGCCGGTACATTTGCGAAGCGGTATTTTTTTGGTTGTCGGCATAGCCCTTCCTCCTAAACGTTATCGTTTCATTATTCCTCGTCTTCGCCGTAAAAACCGCTTTCGGGGCGAATATCGATTTTCCAACCGGTCAGTTTTGCCGCCAAGCGCGCATTTTGACCTTTGTTACCGATGGCCAAAGAAAGTTGCGCATCCGGCACGGTGGCGCGGCAGGCTTTGGCGCCTTCAGGATCGACTTCCACGCTGACAACTTTGGCGGGAGCCAGAGCAGCGGCAATGAATTCTTCGGAGTTTTCGCTGTATTCGACAATGTCGATTTTTTCGCCGCAGAGTTCTTCCACAATTTCTGCCACACGAACACCTTTGGCACCGATACAAGCGCCGACGGCATCCACGTTTTCGTCGTGGGCGAAAACCGCCAGTTTGGTGCGGGAACCCGCTTCACGCGAGATGGCTTTAATTTCTACCGTACCGTCAAAAATTTCGGGTACTTGCATTTCAAACAAGCGTTTGACCAAGCCGGGGTGTGTGCGAGAAATGAGAGCGCGAGGACCTTTTTCGGTGTCTTTAACATCTACCACGTAGACTTTCACACGCATGCCTTCACGCAGCACTTCGTCGCCGACTTGTTCGTTTTTGGGTAACACGGCTTCGGATTTGCCGATTTCCACCGTGGCAGCGCCCGTTTTGGGATCCACGCGGGAAACCAATGCCGTGACCAATTCTTGGTTATGACGTTGGAATTCCACAATTTTTTGGCCGCGTTCTGCTTCGCGGATGCCTTGACGGATCACGTGTTTGGCGGTTTGCGCCGCAATACGACCAAACTGTTTGGTTTGCAGCGGAATTTCCACCACGTCGCCGACTTTGGCTTTTTTGGAGTATTTTACCGCTTGTTCGGGCAACAATTCTTCGTCGGGGTCGGTGAGCTCTTCCACCACGGTTTTGAGCAATGCTACCGAAAATTCACCGGTTTGCGCATCCATGATAACACGGATGTTTTCTTTTCCGCCGTAATCTTTTTTTACAGCCAAGATAATGGCAGCGCGAATCTTTTCGAGCAAGTATTCGCCATTGATTCCTTTTTCTTTTTCGAGCAACCGTAAGGCGTCAAAAAATTCTGCATTGTTAGTCATTTTGTGTCATTCCTCCGTTATGATTTCTTCGTCTGTTGACTCTTCATCCCACATATCTACCACGTGTACCGCGGAAATCTCTTTGTGAGAAAATGTACGTGTTGTTTCTTCGTCGGTTTGCAAGGTGACGGCACCGTCGCCCTCACCCAGTAACACACCGACAATTTCGCGTTCGCCGTTTTCGTCGGGGCGAATCAGTTTAACGTTGACAAGTTCACCCTCGTATGCGGCAAAATGTTCGGGGCGGGTGAGTTCCCGCTCGATGCCGGGGGACATAACCTCCAAGCAATACGATTGCGAAATGGGATCAGCTTTGTCCAAAATGGGGTTCATCAAATGTGTCATGTCGACACAGTCGTTAATGGTAACGCCGTTCGGTTTATCAATGATAATGCGCAAAAACCAATCGGTCCCCTCTTTCACAAAACGAACATCCCACAAAAAAAGACCCAGTTGTTCGGCGGCGGGTTGTGCCAACTCGCGACAAACAGCCGCAATGTTCCCGCCCGATTTTTTTGGTTGTGCCATACGCCCTCCTTACCACAAACACAAAGGAGCGGGTTGCCCCACTCCTTTACTAAAATCGTTATCACTGTATGCAGTATATCATACTTATTTTAAAAAAGCAAGAGTTTTTTGTCACAGGGAAAGAGCGTGGCGTTCGCCACGCTCTTGTGTGTTTGCCAAAAAGGTTATTCGACTGTCACTTTGACGGTTGCCGTCAGCGGCGCACTGCCGTCAACAGGAGTCGCCGTCACGGTAACGTTGGTGGTACCCGGTGCGATAGCGGTGAGTACCGAGGCGGAAGTTTGCGCGAACACCGCGGTGTTTTCCGCTGTCAAAGTAAAGGTATATTGCGTTTTATCCAACGTTGGGAAACAACCGTTGAGCAACCCTAAATTGCTGCTGCTCGATGACAGTTTTTTGCCGACACCCTGGATAACGTATCCATCGGTTTCTACCAACGACAAGTTGTCGAAATAGGCAGTCGTTGTACCGCTGTTACGTAAAATCATGCTATAATTTCTTTCGCATGAATAGGCTCCGTTAACCACGTTATAGGTGGTAAAGGTGTATGAGAATTCCACCCATTCATCCTCAGCATGACCCGCGGTTGGTTGTTTTGTCACGGCTGTTCCGTCGTACAACGGCAGCGTATAAAACTGTACCAAGTTTGCGCCGACCGAGCCTTTGACACGTCCCGAAAAACGATACGTTTTGCCGGGTTCGATATTGGCTTGATAGAGATAACCAAACGCTCCTGCCGGCATGGCCAAAGCGCGGTTACCGTCGGGTTCGGTAACAACCGAACCTTTGCCTTCGCCGATAATGGTATAGTTGGCAGAGCCATGATACCACGTTTTATCGTTGGCATCATCCGACGATTCAAAATCACCAATGGGCAATCTTTCGCCAAAACGATCCACGGTAAGCGTGTACTGCGCCAGCAAGGCATCTTCCGTATACGCCGATATGACCGCTTGACCGCTGTGATGAGCTGTCACTTTTCCGTTCCCCACGGTAGCAACCGAAGGATTACCGGAATGCCACATAACAGATGCCTCGTCGGCAATCGGAAGAACACGCGAAGCGTTATGAGCCCATGTCATAGACGAAACCACCGTGTTTTCATCTGCCTGAGGAATTACGCTTGCCGCTTGTCCGTCGGCTTGCCATACGCGGATATAGTCAATTTCGAGCGGCCAGCCTTTTGAACCGGCAAGAATAAGCGGAGAAAGCTGACTATCGAGCGGCGAAAGAGCATCTGCGCGAGCTTCGCCGGTTCGGACTGTTGTTGCCGGATACGTTTCGCTGCCGTCTTGGCTCCACGTTTGACTGAAACATTGTACGCCGTCAACATAGGCTACCAAAACGCCTTCGCTCCACGAATAGCTTACCGTATGCCACTCGCCGTCGCCAATGTCAAATTTATCGCCGTGAACGCCGTAGGATTTGCCGTTGTTGATATGCTGTGTGCCGCTGGGATTAATTTGGTCGTGCATGGTAACGGTCCAATACATATCCCCATAGGCGTCGCCCCAATATTCCATCCAGTCCATTTCGATGTGACGGTCTAAGGTGCCGGCAGCCGAAGAGATGGTTTCGGGCGGGAACGACCAAACAGCGGGACCTTTGACGCCGGCAGGAGCATCGGCATCTTTGTTGTGATTAAACCGTGTGCGGAATTCCAAATAACCGTGAGTAAATCCGCGCCAACCGGCAGCGGTTCTGCCATCCATGGTGCAGAGCAGCCAGTTGTAGCGCATATTATCAGCAGCCAAAAGGATTCCGTCGTCAGTAAGTGTATAGTCGGAGGCATCACCCGCGACACCTGTCAAATCGGTCAAATACCATTTGTAACCGTAATTGCCGGTATAGGCGGTATCCACATTAGCGGTGGCAAAATCATCGCTGAATATCAACTTGTTATATCCACTTGCTTGAGCCAAAGCAGGTGCATCCAAAAGTGCATCCGCTACGCGGAGGTTGGTTTGGGTTCCGTTTCGTTCTTCTGCCGCCAACAAGGTATAGGCATGAGCAGAAACCACCCATTCGCCTTCCAACGCCGTCCACGGAGCAGGGACAGACAACACCGTTTGTGCCCCTGCTTGTAAACCGCCTTGAACCGTTAAAGTTGCCAGTTTGATATCGGTTTCGCCGTTGGAAATCCGTACATCCACCATGACATCTTGGTCGATATCTTCCGCACGGGGGTTCGTAACCTTGACCGACACCGGAACTTGTGCGCCGGTCAACACTTGCGCGGCACCCGAAGCTACCGTCAAATCAGAAACTTCCAAGCCCGTGCTTTCCGCTACGTAAAAATCATCGACATACACTTCGGTAGCGCCGCTAAATCTAAGCCGTGCCGACCAGTTAAGGTTAACGCTCGGCATCGTTATTACAGCGCTATATGTGCGGTATCCCTCTGCATCCGGAACCGTAGACGTGTTATGACTGATAATGGCGTTGGCAAGACTGCCGCTGGTCATCGACACCGTGGCATCTGCATCCACACCTTTGTAACGGAAGGAAACCGTCAACTTATCCCCTGCTGTTACCATGGGGGCAATATGACCTAACAACAAATATTTGTCTGTTGCATCCAATCCCGAGAATTTCCAAACGGTATTTTCGCCGTCTTGCGCCAAATTCACGGTAAATTTGCTGAGCACCGAGCTGGCCGCCGTAAGTGGCAACGCCGAGCCGTCTTCACCGGGTATGGTGTTCATGCCGGGGCGGTATTCCACGATGGCAAAATCGTCAAAATACACACTGGTACCGTCTTTATTCGTGTTATAAACATACAACCCTTTGATAGCCGACATATCGGCAGACGGCGTAAAGACCAGTTGTGCTTCCACCCACTCGTCGGCAGGTTTTGCGGCCGCGGAATAGAAGTTATACGAGGCAGGCAAGGTCGTACTGTCGCTCCACCACATGTAACCGTTTCCGCCGTACACTTTATAACGGAAAAGGTAAGTTTTTCCTGCTTTGAGTGGTTGTGTTAAGGTGACATTAGTTAATTGCACGCTCTTGGCAGCATCTACTGCACCAAAAAGTTCCCACGCTTTACCGCCGCCGAATCCCGCCGTGGCATTCACGGTGGAACTTGCTGTTTCCCAACCGCTGCCGACAGGCGTTCCCTCCATATCGCCGCCCGGGAAAAACTCGTTGCGCACAACAGGGCGCGTTACCGTTACTTCGCACGTGTCGGTTTTCCCGTCGGGGAGTGTTGCGGTAATCGTAGCCGTGCCGGGTACCACACCGGTAACCGTTCCGTCGGCATCCACTGTGGCAACTGCTTCGTCCGATGAAGACCACGTCACAGCGTTAATGGCAGGTTTCACGGTATATGCCAAATCGACCGACTCCTTCGCCGCGACTTTAACAGCAGAATCGGTAATATCCACCGCGGTGGTTTGGCCGATATAAAAATCATCGATAAGTACTTCCGTCGTGCCGGAAAAAACCAAACAATATATCCACGTAAAAGAGGTTACGGTAGCTTTTGCCGAAAAGATCTTCCATCCCTCGTTATTAGGATCGTTAACCGTTTTCACATTGGTTAAACTGCCATCAGAGGAAGTGATGGTTGCATTACCCGCTGCCGTTTTGTAGCGGAACGAAAAAGCAATTTCATCACCTGCCACCGTCGGCGGTTTTAAGGCATCTAAATGCAGGTGTGCCGAATGATAATTAGCGGTCAATCCCGAAAAACGCCACACGTCGTTGCCGTTGTCATTGGCAAGGCTTATGTTTGCGGCGTAATTATAAAATATGTTTCTGGCGTACGCGGCGTTAGTCGACATCGGCAACACCGAGCCATCGCTGCCGGTCACAAAGTTCATACCGGGTACATATTCCACAATTTCAAAATCGTCATAAAACACACTGTCGGTGGTTTTGTTACTGTTATACACATGCAAACCGTTGATAACCGACATATCCGCTTTGGGAGAGAAACTCACCTGAACTTGCGTCCATTCGGTCGCATTTTTGGTAAGAGCTTGTTTGCAGTTAATGTCCGCCGACAACGTTGAAGAATCACTCCACCAAAAGAAACCTTGTCCGCCGTATAGCTTATAGCGGAATACGTATGTTTTCCCCGCTTTGAGCGGTTGAGGCAGAGTAATATTTCTCAATTGAACATAGTTGGAACCGCCGTCTTTGCCGTACACTTCAAAGGCACTGCCACCGCCAAAACCGGCAGCAGCATTGATTGCCGAAACCGAAGAGGTCCATCCGTTGCCGATCGGCGTTCCTTCCAAATCACCGTTGGGAAACAGGTTTACCGAAGGAATTTCAGGTTCTGTCGGTGACGCCGCCACCGGCAATGCCAATCCCGAAAGGCAACATGAAAGCAGCAATGCTATCGAAAGACAGCAGGCTAGCATCCGTGCGGGTGTTCGTGTTGTTTTTCTCATAGTATTTCTCCTTTCCTACTCACAAAAGCACTATCAGCGCGCCCCTTTTACTGTTTGTGCCCTTGTGTTAAGAATAGTATACCGTATTTTCCTTTTTTTGTAAATATTTTTGTGTAAAATAAATTGTTTCTTTCAACCTTTTTGTTAATTTTTGTAACATTACACAAAATTAACACGTTTCAGCATGCCCATCCCCCTCTTATTTTTGTCACTTTTAGACAACTTTGGTGCACAATTTGCTGTGTGAAGAAGGCAATCATCCCGAAAGTCGGCGGCGCAGTTGTCCCAAAATAGCACGTTCACGACGTGACACTTGCACTTGTGTCATGCCCAGTTTTTCGGCGGTGACTTGTTGTGTTTGCCGTCGAAAATACCGCAAATAAATCAGCGAACGGTCATTGGGTTCGAGTTCCCCCAACACTTGTTGCAGTGCCAAACGGTCGGTGATGTGTTCTTCGGGCGGGGCAATGGGAATGTCGATTTCGTCGCCTTCTTCTTCCCCACGTGTGAGCGACAAAGCGGGCAGCGAAGCCCCCAGCGCCAAAGCCGCCTGTTCGCGTTCCACGCCGAGTGCCGCTGCCAGTTCCCCCACATCAGGTTCACGGCCTTCGCGCTTGAAAAAGGTTTCGCGTTCGCGAGTGATTTTGAGCGACAATTCTTTGAGCGTGCGACTGACTTTGACAGTACCGCCATCGCGAAACAAGCGGCGGATTTCTCCCAATATCACCGGAACGGCATAGGTGGAAAATTTAAGTCCTCGGCTTTCGTCAAAACCGTCTACCGCTTTTACAAGTCCCATGCACCCCGCTTGGAACAAATCGTCGTATTCGATACCCCGCCCCGTAAAACGTCGGGCACAGGTGTGCACCAGCCCCATATTATCGCAAATATTGCGTTCTCTGTCACTCACACTGCCCTCTCTTGCCGATGGCGTACCGCTATGTATTTTTCCATGGTCACAACCGTGCCCCTACCGAGTCGCGACGATACCCGCAAACGGTCGGTAAAACTTTCCATAACCGAAAACCCAAGTCCCGAACGGTCATCACCGCCGGTGGTAAACAGCGGTTCCATGGCTTGGTTGACGTTGTCAATGCCACAGCCGCGGTCACGAACTTTGACCACCGTGCGACCATCGGCATACAGTTTCATGTGAATGGTAATGGTGCCGATTTCGTCACGATAGGCGTGAACAATGCAATTGGTCACCGCTTCCGAAACCGCGGTGCGCAAATCGGCAAGTTCGTCCACCGCCGGATCGAGTTGTGATAAAAACGAAGCCACCACCGAACGGGCAAATCCCTCGTTTGCCGAACGGCTGGGAAAAGATACTCTCATTTCGTTTATTGGTTTTTTCATCGTTTGACTGCCCCCTGTTTCTTTTTGTTTTCTGTTGTCGGTGCCGTTTCCCACACCGGCAAACGCTCCAATCCCGCCAATTTCATCACGCGCAGCAAGCGGTCGCTTGTGCCGACCACCAACAATTTTCCGCCACGAGATTGCATCAGCCGATACCGCCCCATAATCAGTCCGATCCCCGAACTGTCCATAAACGTCACGCCCGAAAAATCAAGCCGCAACAGTTTGGCATCGGAACGTGCCACTGCGGCATCGACCTGTTCGCGAAGTGACCGTGCCGAGTGATGGTCGAGCTCTCCCGAAAGCCACACCGTCAACCCCGACGGTGCCGCATCCATACGTATTACCATAGTTTTATGCCTCCCTTTATCTTCTCTTTTATCATACAGGCTTGTCCGCGCGTTTTTGGCAGAATTTCGCCGTCTGAAAAACAAAAGTTTTGTCGTGTATACCTTGCAAACCCATCGTCAAAACGCTATAATCAAAACAAACGGAGGTTGATGGAAATGGATATACAACAACTCAAATATTTTAAAGCGGTGGCAACCATCGGCAAAATTAACGAAGCCGCCGAGTCACTGTTTGTTTCGGCACCCGCTTTGAGCACCTCTGTTTCCCGCTTGGAAAAAGAATTGGGGGTGCGGTTGTTTGACCGCGCGGGTAACCGCATTGTGTTAAACGCGCAAGGAAAAATATTTTTAAAACACACTAACCAAATTCTTTCTAACTTGGAAAACGCCAAGCTGGAACTCCAACAAAGCTTGGCGCAACACCAAAACAGTATTTCACTTATCAGCGTTAATACGGTAATTTGGGTGGAACTGATAACCGCGTTCACTTTGGAATCGCCCGACTACACCATGGCGTGTTCCGCAACATCCATCGCCGACCTTGCCGAAAACGGACTTTCTCCCCACTGTCGGTTTTTACTTGCTTACGAAAACGAGATCCCGCCCGCTTTCAATGAAGAATTGGACAGCGTGTTCTTGTTTTCTGCCAATCCTGTCGCCATGTTACACAAAGACCACCCGCTGGCAAACGAAACCGTTGTTAGTCTGTCTGCACTTGCCAATGACAAACTGTTTATGCCCAACCCCGGTTCTTCATTGAGCGACCGTTTGATGCAACTGTTCGAGCACAGCGGTATTCCCTACCCCACCGACACCTTTTATTCGTACGTGGCGCGACAACGGATGGTTGCAAGCGGCATGGGCGTTTCGTTTGCTTCGCAAAATGTCAGTCATTTGTTTTCTGCTAACGTGCGGTATATCCCGCTTGACGATCCGTTCGAGCCGTGGGTGGCGCGCCTGTATTGGCGCAAAGATCATCCGCTGTTGCCGCACGAACAAGCTTTTTTGACCTTTGCTCAAAAATTTTACGGCGATTTGCATTAAGTTTTTGTTATGCTCGGATAAATACTGTGTAATGGCGTAATGCACGTCTTAGTGTTATACTTTCACCGAGGGGACGTGGGATTATGCAAAAATGGCGCGAAAAACTCGATTATAAATGGGTTATTTTGATTGTCTGTTTCTTTATGGAATTTGTTTGTCTTGGGTTTTGCAGCAGTAACGTGGGACTTTACTTGGTACCCGTTACCACAGCGCTGGAAATCCCGCGCAGTTTGTATTCTTTTAACGAAAGTATCCGTTACGTTGTGCAAACGCTCACCGCATTGTCGTTTGGCACCATCACCCAACACTTCGGCCTGAAAAAACCGGTGTGTGTCGGCGGTATCGCACTGGCACTTTCGGTTTTTTTGCGTGCTGTCGCCACCAACATTTGGGGCATCTTTTTGGGCAGTGTGTTTTGGGGCTTTGGCATTGTGCTGATGGGCGGTACCATGGCAAGCACCATTATTCGGCGGTGGTTCGACAAAGATTTGGGCAAATATATCGGTATTGTCATGTCGGCAAACGGCATCGGGGGCGCTGCGGCAGCGCAAATCATTTCGCCTATCATCAACAACGGCGAAACTTTCGGTTACCGCAAAGCCTATTTGTTATCCGCCGCCATCACCTTGGCGTTTTGTGTGGTCGTTGTGTTGTTTCTCAAAGAAAAGCCTGCCGAAAGCACAGCTGCAACCACCGCCGGCAAAAAAGTGCGCGGTGAACTGTGGAACGGTTTGCCGTACGAGGTCATCAAGCGCAAACCGTATTTTTATCTCACCGCCGTTATGGTGTTTTTGACCGGCATCAGTTTGCAAAGCATCGGCAGTATCAGCATTGCCCACATGACCGACGTGGGATTAAGCGCCGGATTTGTAGCCACAACAGCCACCATTTCTTCGCTCACGCTTACCGTTTCCAAGTTTTTGGTGGGCTTTACGTTTGACAAACGCGGGTTGCGGTTTACGCTGCTTATGTGCCACGGTTTGTCAATGGTCGCCTTTGCGCTTAAAGCGTTGCTCAACGATTCCACACTCGGTATGGTGTTTGCTATCATTGCCGTTAGCTGCACCAGCTTTGCCTTGCCGCTCGAAACGGTCATGCTTCCGCTGCTTTCTAACGAATTGTTTGGTGCCAAAGCCTACAACAAAGTGTTGGGCATTTTTATGGCAGCCAATTCGATGGGACTTTGCTTGGGCTCACCGCTGGGGAATTTCTATTTTGATAAATACGGCACATACGTGCCTTGTTTTTGGTTTTTCTGCGTGTTGATGCTGCTGGTTTCCGTTGGTTTTCAGCTCGTTATCAGCAAAGCCTACAAAGATAAAAACGCTCTGCTCACACAAGCAGCAAACACATAAAAAACCGCCCTCTGTTGAGCAGAGGGCGGTTTTGCAAAATAAAACAAAAAAGACAGTTCAAAACGAACTGTCTTTTTTAATCACAATAAGTGGTGGGCGTAAACGGACTCGAACCGCTGACCTCCTGCGTGTGAAGCAGGCGCTCTAACCAGCTGAGCTATACGCCCGAATCAGCCGTCGCTGCTGCAACGACCAAAAAGAAAAATGGTGACCCGAACGGGAATCGAACCCGTGTTACCGCCGTGAAAGGGCGGTGTCTTAACCGCTTGACCATCGGGCCATGTTGGTGGCTGTAACTGGATTTGAACCAGTGACACCGCGGGTATGAACCGCGTGCTCTAGCCAACTGAGCTATACAGCCATGGCGTACACCCTGCGGTTCTTTTCCGAGGGGACTTGACCATTATATAGTATGTCCCACCGTTTGTCAAGCATGTTTTTTCAAAAAAATAAGATTTTTATTTTGTGCCGGAATTCAACAGCAAGATTTTGCAATTTTTTAGCAAGAATGGGCTATGATTTTGAAGATTATTGTGGTATATTGGCATTGTAACCGTAAAAAGGAGGTTTACTGTATGTCTGTTGTCATTGTGATTCCGTATACGGATGTCGAAAAAAACGTACACGCTTGGGCGGTGGAAGAAGAAAGCATTGATTTTCGCCGCGACCATGCACGCGCTACGCGGTGTACCGTTTCGTTTGCCGCAACGGAGCTGGAAACGTATCTTAAAAAATTGCAGTTCGACGTATCGTTTGCCGATGCGGTTGTTGAAGGCGCACAAAACATTGTGTTGGCTGTCGACAGCGAACAAGGCGACGCGTGCGATTTTGTGCTTACCCCCACCAAAGATGGCGTTTTGGTGCGCGGCGCCACCCGCGTGGGCACACTGTACGGCGCGTATGAGATTTTGCGCATGCAGGGCATTCGTTGGCTTAACCCCAACGAAGATATTGTCCCCGCACCGGGTGCCCCCCTCGTTCTTCCCACCGCTGAATCGAGTCATTCCCCCTCCATGCCGCTCGCTCGCGGTTTTGACTTTGAGGGTCCGCTTAAAGATACGCCGCGTTTGTGGTTGTGGATGGCGCGTAACCGCTTAAACTTAGCCACTTACCGCCCTTATACCCATAAATTCCAAAAGAAATTAGGCATGATTTTCAAAAACGGCGGTCACATTTTCGAGGCGGTATTAAAACCCGATAACTACACCAAAGACGGCCGTACATTGTGGGAAGCACATCCCGAATGGTACGGCACCGACGACAAATCCAAAGCGCTCAACACGCAATTTTGCACCTCGAACGAGGAATTGCTCACCTTCCTTTCGGAGGAAGTGTTGCGCCGTGCCACCACCGACTGGTACGATGCCGACCGTATCGACGTGTGGGGCTTTGATACTTGGGGCAAATGCTGCCAATGCGACGCGTGCAAAGCGCGCGGTAACGGCAGTGATACCATGCTTCACTTCTTGTCCTTCTTGCGCGACTACACCGACAAAGCCATTGCCGAAGGCCGCTTGGACCACGATGTAAAATACAGCATGTGCGCCTACGAGGGTACTGCCACGTTGCAACCGCCGGTTAACGGTATTCCCGAAAACTTGCGCAACTCGGGCGACAGCATCACCTATTACCCCATCTATCGTTGCTATGAGCACCAATTCTATGACCCGACTTGTGCACAAAACAATCGTTTCCGCGAAGCGCTCGAGGGTTGGCACGATATTCCGATTATGATGGGCGAATATTACAATGTTTCCAAGTTCGAAGATCTGCCGCTGTTGTTCAACCGCACCATTGGTAACGATATTAAGTATTATCACAAACAAGGCGTTACGGGCATGACGTATATGCACCTGCCCATGCTGGAATGGGGTGTGCGCAACATCACCCAACTGTTATATGCGCAACTTTCGTGGGATATTAACACCGATGTTGACGCCTATATTACACAATATTATAAAGACCGTTACGGCGATTCTGCCGACGAGATTCGCAAAGCATACGATTTGATCGAATCGGCATTTGCCGACATCAGCAGTTGGCGTAACTGGAACATGGATTGCGTGTTGATGCAACTGCAATACGGCTGGAACGGCGACAAACCCACCGCTCCGCTAAAAGAAGACGACCACTTGGCGGGCAATGCCGAAAAACGCGGCGACGAAATTTTGGCATTGTTGCGCGAAGCATTTGAGATTTTCAAACGAGTACATCGCGAACAACTAATCCATCACAGCAAAAACGTTGTGTTGGTACCGGGATTTGCCGTTAACCCGCTGGATACGCGCTATGCCTTGGCGGGTGAATATGTGGAACGGTTAGAAGAAGATATGCGCCTGCTCAAATACGGTATTGATTCCATGGAATTGCTGGTACTGTTCTTGCAATACCGCAATGCATGGTACCGCGGCGAAGGCTACGAAGAAATTTGGGAAAAATTAGATGCCGCGTGTCAACAAGCGGTGCTGCATTATACCCCTGTTGTTCACCCCGGCGCCCACGACGTCCGTTTGGAAGAACGCGACGTTTTGGAACGCTGCCAACTAAAGAGTGTTTATTACAAAATCCTTAAAAACAGAGTATAACACCATCCCCCCGCCGGTTTTTCGGCGGGGGGTCCGTTTTGTCAAATAAAAAACCAAACATTTGTTCGTTTTTTTCGTCAAAACCCTTGATTTCTGAAAAAGAATGCGGTACAATAGGTGTTGTAATCGTAGAAAACGCCTTTTGGCGGGACAGAAAGAGGAGATTCGCATGGCAGACGCAAAGAAAAAATTGACCGATAAACCGGCAGCAGCTTCCGAAAGCAAACAAAAAGCTTTGGCAGCGGCACTGGCACAAATTGAAAAAAATTACGGTAAAGGCGCAGTCATGCGTTTGGGCGAAAACGCCGGCATGAACGTAGAGGTTATCCCCACCGGTTCGCTGACGTTGGATTTGGCACTCGGCGTGGGCGGTTTCCCCCGCGGCCGTATTGTCGAAATTTACGGTCCCGAAGCTTCGGGTAAAACCACGCTTGCTTTGCACGCCGTGGCGCAAACGCAAAAGCAAGGTGGCGAAGCCGCTTATATCGACGTGGAACACGCGTTAGATCCTGTGTATGCTCGTGCACTGGGTGTCGATGTCGACTCGTTGTTGGTTTCGCAACCCGACACCGGCGAACAAGCGCTGGAAATTGCCGAGGCACTCATTCGTTCGGGCGCCATTGACATGGTGGTTATCGACTCGGTTGCCGCGTTGGTACCCCGTCAAGAAATCGAAGGCGAAATGGGCGATTCGCACGTGGGTTTGCAAGCTCGTCTTATGTCGCAAGCCATGCGTAAACTCGCAGGCGCCGTGGGCAAAACCGGTTGTGTTGCCGTGTTTATCAACCAATTGCGCTTGAAAGTCGGCGTGGTTTACGGCAACCCCGAAGTTACTGCCGGCGGTAACGCGCTGAAATATTATGCTTCGGTGCGCTTGGACGTGCGCCGTGCCGAAACGCTGAAAGTGGCGGGTGAACCCGTCGGTTCGCACACCCGCGTTCGCGTGGTGAAAAACAAAGTGGCCCCGCCGTTTAAAGAAGCCGAATTTGACGTCATGTACGGCAAAGGCATTTCGCGCATGGGCGAATTGTTGGATTTGGCCATTAAATTGGAAATTATTCAAAAATCGGGTTCGTGGTTCTCGTACAACGAGGAACGCTTGGGTCAAGGCCGCGACAACGTAAAAGAATTTTTGGAACGCGACACGGAACTTGCTGCCGAAATCGAAGCAAAAGTGTTGGCTGCCATCCAAAACAAAGGTGACGAAGCGGTGCAACCCGCCGCAGCACCGGTGGAAATTCCGATTAGTGCGGCGGCGCAATACACCGCCAATACCGCACGTGCCAAAATTGACATTGTGGTGGACGACGAATGATTATTACCGCGGTAAAACCCGCGCGACAAAGCCGTGTGACACTTTTGTTTGACAACGGTGAAGAAACGGTAATCGATAAAGGACTTTGGGAGGAATCCCCCTTTGGGGTGGGTTCCTCTTTGTCGCGTTTACAGATAGAAGAATTGGTAGCCGCCTCCCAAAAACGGCGGGCACGCAACAAAGCGATTTTTTTGCTTTCGAAGCGCGATTATTCCCGCAAAGAGCTGGAACAACGCTTGTGCCGCGAGGGTGGGCGTTTTGTTGTCGACAACCGCGAAGCGGCAAGGCAAGCCGCCGCTGCCATGGAAGAATACGGCTACGTTAACGACAAAGCGTATGCCGAGCGGTTGGCACGTCGTTTTTGTTTGGAAAAATGCTACCCGCACCGCCGCGCCGAACAAGCACTTTGCGAAAAAGGGATTGCCCGCGACATTGCCGCCGAAGCCGTAAAAACGATCGAAAAAGAAGATTGGCAACTGGCACTTGAATTTTTGCGCAAAAAACGGTATACTGTTGGCGATGACCGTGCAGCTGCCGCAATGGCACGCTATGGTTTTTCGCACGATACAGTGCGCCGCGCACTTGCGGCTTTTTCGGAGGAGCAAAACAATGATTAAAGTGGGAATGGTTTCGCTTGGCTGTCCCAAAAACCAAATGGATGCCGAACTCATGTTAGCCAAACTGGAAGCAGCGGGGTTTACCCTGACTGCCGAAAGCGGTTTAGCCGACGTGGTGATTGTGAACACCTGCGGGTTTATCGAGGATGCCAAACGCGAAGCAATTGAAAATATTTTGGAATTTGCCCAACTGAAAAAAGAAGGGCAAATCAAAAAACTGATTGTCACAGGGTGTCTTTCACAACGCTACCAACAAGAATTGTGCAACGAACTGCCCGAATGTGATGCCGTGTTAGGGCTTGGCGCCAACGTGGATATTGTCGAAGCGGTACGCGCCGTGTTAAACGGCGAAACGGTTGCTTCGTTTCCCCCACTTTCTCGTTGGGAATTGGATGGCGAACGTGTGCAAACCACACCGCACTTTTTTGCCTATTTGCGCATTGCCGACGGTTGCGACAACCGTTGCGCGTATTGCGCCATCCCCTCCATTCGCGGTGGGCTGCGCAGTCGCTCGATGGAAGCCGTGGTGCAAGAAGCGCGCACACTGGCGCAAAACGGCGTGAAAGAACTGGTGGTCATTGCGCAAGATACCACCGTTTACGGTGTGGACCGCAGCGGCAAATCGGAGTTACCGCAGTTGCTTGACCGCTTGTGCGAGATTGATGGGATTCAGTGGATTCGGTTGATGTATTGCTATTCCGAGCACATCACCGACGAACTGCTCGACGTGATGGCAAAACAAGATAAAATTGTGAAATACATGGATTTGCCCATTCAACATGCCAGCGGCAACGTGTTGCGCGCCATGAACCGTGTGGGCAACAAAGAACGTTTAACCGCGCAAATTAACAACGTGCGCCAAAAAGTGCGCGGCATCGTGTTGCGCACCACGGTGATGACAGGCTTCCCCGGTGAAACCGAAGAAGATTTTGAAGAACTGTGCGCGTTTATCAAAGAAATGAAGTTTGAACGGTTGGGGTGTTTTGCTTTTTCGTGCGAAGAAGGGACCGCCGCCGCCGAAATGGCAAACCAAATTGACGAAGAAGTCAAAGCGCATCGTCGCGACGTGGTAATGGAATTGCAATCGCGCATTGCTGCTGCCTATCAAGAAGAACAAATCGGCACGGTAAAACAAGTGTTGGTGGAAGCGTTTGACAAGTACGCCGAATGTTGGTTTGGACGCACCGCCGCCGACGCACCCGACATTGACGGAAAAGTGTTTTTTACTGCCAAAGGTCGCATAGCGCCCGGTGAAATCATCAACGTGCGCATTACCGAAGCAATGGATTGGGATTTAGTGGGGGAACAAGTATGAATTTACCAAACAAATTAACTGTATTGCGCATTATATTAGCACCGCTGTTTTTGGTGCTGGCTTTGTGGGAATTCCCTTTTCATTATGCGGCGGCGCTCATTGTGTTTATTGCCGCAGCGCTGACCGACATGTTCGATGGCAAAATTGCACGTGCGCGCGGGCTGATTACCAATTTTGGCAAATTTTTGGACCCGCTTGCCGATAAAATGTTGACCACCGCCGCCTTTTTGCTGTTTATGGCAAAAGGGCAAATGGACGTGTGGGCGCTGTTTTTGGTGCTCACGCGCGAATTCATGGTGACTTCGGTGCGCTTGATTGCCGCCAAAGACGGCAAAGTGATTGCCGCAAGCTATTGGGGCAAACTGAAAACCGTGGCACAGTTTGTTGCCATTATTTACACCTTAACCGCCATGGAATTTTCCACGTGGCAAAGCTTTCTTTCTCTCCCCGCTGCCGCTTTTTCGGTACCGCTTGTGGTGGGACAGGTTTTTATTTGGATTTCGGTGGTGCTGACACTGATTGCGGGCGTGGAATACGTGTGGCAAAACCGCGAATATTTTAAAAACGAAAAATAAGGGTAGATTTTTTGAAAAAATCTGCTATAATAACAATAGTAACTACAAAATAACTGCGTTGAACGGAAGAAGTACCTGTGTTCTTTTGCACCAGAGAGAGGCGGTCGTCGGCTGCAAGCCGCCTTGGCAAACCCACGGCGAAATGCCTCCGCGAGCAGACAAGGGGAACAAAAATTTTTTAGTATCCTTGTCCGGCCCACCACCGTTAAATGGTTTTTGAGTGAAAGTCGAAGTGGAACCGTGTTTTGCACCTTCGTTGCCTTTTGAGGTGACGAAGGTTTTTTGCTTTTTAGGAGGTGTCCTTTTGTTTAAACGATTGCGTGAAGATATTGCCGTGGTGCGCGAACGCGACCCCGCCGCGCGCTCCGTTTGGGAAGTGCTGCTGTTATACAACGGGTTCAAAGCCGTGCGGTCGCACCGTCTTGCCAACTGGTTTTACCGCCATGGGTTTAAGTTTATTGCGCGGCAAATTTCGTGGCGGTCATCCAACCGCACCAATATTGAAATTCACCCCGCCGCCAACATCGGCAGACGGTTGTTTATTGACCACGGCACCGGTGTGGTGATTGGTGAAACCACCGTTATTGGTGACGATTGCACGTTGTATCAGGGTGTCACCTTGGGCGGTACGGGCAAAGACAAAGGCAAACGCCACCCTACCTTGGGCGATCATGTGATGGTGGGTGCGGGTGCCAAGGTGCTGGGACCTATCACCATTGGTGACGACGTGCGCATTGCGGCAGGTGCCGTGGTGTTGCAAGATATTCCCTCGCATTCCACCGCAGTGGGTGTGCCCGCCCGCGTGGTACGCCGCAAGGGCGAAAAGGTGGCGGAACTTGACCAAGTGCATATCCCCGACCCCATCACTGCAGAAATACAGCGTTTGGAAAAACGCATTAAAGAACTTGAAAAACAAGTGGGAGGTACCGACAATGAAAATTTATAATACCATGGCGCGACAAAAGCAAGATTTGGTGACGCTGGAACCGGGTGTGGTGCGCATTTATGCGTGCGGTCCGACGGTTTACAACTACATTCACATTGGCAACGCGCGTCCGCTTTGTGTGTTTGACGTGTTGCGCCGTTATTTGGAATGGCGCGGCTATACGGTGAAATTTGTGCAAAACTTTACCGATATTGACGACAAAATTATCCGTCGCGCCAACGAAGAAGGCGTGACGTACGACGTGATTGCCAAGCGGTATATCGACGAATTCCGTGTAGATGCTGCGGGGTTAGGTGTGCGCGAAGCCACGGTACATCCCAAAGCAACCGAAAACATTGACGAGATCATCGACATTGTGCGCACGCTTGAAGAAAAAGGCTTTGCCTATCGCGCCGACAACGGTGACGTGTATTTCCGCACCCGCCGCGATGCTGAATACGGCAAACTGTCGCACCAACCGATTGACGATTTGGAATCGGGCGCACGTATCGGCGTGGGCGAAGAAAAAGAAGATGCGCTTGACTTTGCATTGTGGAAAGCCGCCAAACCCGGTGAACCCGCGTGGGATTCGCCGTGGAGTGACGGTCGTCCCGGTTGGCACATCGAATGTTCTGCCATGGCGCGTCGGTATTTGGGCGAGTCCATTGACATTCACTGCGGCGGTCAAGATTTGATTTTCCCGCACCACGAAAACGAAGTGGCACAAAGCGAATGCTGCAACGGTGTGCCGTTTGCGCGGTATTGGATGCACAACGGTTACATCAATGTCGACAACAAAAAAATGTCGAAATCGCTTGGTAACTTCTTTACGGTGCGCGACGTTGCCGAACAATTTGGATATGAGCCGATTCGATTCTTCCTCATTTCCTCCTCGTACCGCAGCCCCATCAACTACAACCACGAAAGCATTGAGCAAGGCAAAGCCGCGCTCACACGACTTTACAACTGCCGCGACGGTTTGGAATTTGCGCTTAAAAACGCTGCCGACGGCGAAGCCGACGAAGCGGTAAAAGCGTTTTGTGATGCCCGCCGCGAACAGTTTATTACCGCCATGGATGACGATTTGAACACCGCCGACGGCATTGCCGCGTGGTTTGAACTTGCCAAAGATTGCAACATTATGATTGCAAACGGCAACGTCACCAAAGGCAGCTGCGAACTGGCACTCGGTTTGTTTAATGAGTTTGCCGACGTGTTGGGGCTTTTGTACAGCCGCCAAAACGACGGCGACGATGCCCAAATCGAAGAAATGGTTGAGATGCGCCGCAAAGCGCGCGCCGAGAAAAACTGGGCAGAATCCGACCGTATCCGCGACGAGCTCAAAGCCATGGGTATTGTGGTGGAAGATACGCCCCAAGGCATGAAATGGCACCGCGCATAATTAAAATTTTTTCGGACACTCTATTGCTTGATAGGAGTGACCGCAAATGTTTTCGAAAACCGAATCGATTACCATGACGTTATCGGGTGTGCACGACGCCGCCACCGGACACGCTGCCACCAAAGCACTTAAACAAGTAGACGGCGTGAAATCTGCCACCGTCAATCACCGTTTAGCAGTAGCGCAAGTTTCGTTTTCGCCGAAAAAGACAACGGTAGATACCATAACACAAGCGTTGGCACAGGCAGGGTTTTCGGTAGTATAAAACAGCAACAAAAAAAGACCGAGGAAATTTCGCCAAGCGTTTCCTCGGTCTTTTTTGTTTTTAGATTATTCGTATATGGCAATACAATGTACCGGACATGCTTCGGCGCATTTGCCGCAACCGACACATTTTTCGCCGTCGATAATGGCGGCGTTGTTGACAAGGCGAACAGCGTCGTGTTCGCACACTTTTTGGCATTTGCCGCAACCAAGGCAACCCACTTTGCACGCTGCACGTGTTTTGGCGGCTTTGTCGTGGTTGGAGCAACGCACCACCGCGCGGTGTGCGCTGTTGTGCATGACAATGAGTTTTTTGGGACAAGCAGCGGCACATTTGGTGCAACCGCGACAAAGCGTGCCGTCGATACGCGCCAGACCGTCTTTGATGGTGATGGCACCATATTCACAAGCCGAAGCACAATCGCCATAGCCCAAGCAACCGTATGAGCACAAACGGTCACCGCCGAAAAACTGCGTTGCCGCGCGGCACGATTGGATGCCGTGATAATCGAGTTTGCAGGTGGTGAATTCTTTGCAACCGCCGCAATGCACCACGGCGGTTTGGCGCACCACGTCGCCCGAAGTGCCAAGCAAATTCCCCGTGGCTTCGGCAACTGCCGTGCCGCCGGGCGAACACAAGCCGACTGCCGCTTCGCCTTTGACCAACGCTTCGGCATAGCCGTCGCAACCTGAATACCCGCACGCGCCGCAGTTGGCGCCGGGAAGCAAATCGCGCACGGCTTCTACCCGCTCGTCTTTGGGAACAGCCATCAGCACCGAGGCTACCGCCAAAATAAGACCGGCAAACAAACCCAAACCTGCCAACAGCAGGACTGCTAATAAAATGGGATTCATATTCCTTCCTCCTTATAATCCGAACAGTCCTTGGAAACCAAGGAAGGAAACCGAAACGATGGATGCCGCCACCAAGGTGATGGGCAATCCTTTTAAACCTTCGGGAACTTCGGCGCTTTCCAACCGTTCCCGCACGCCGGCAAACATCACCATGGCGAGTAAAAAGCCAAGACCTGCGCCCAGCGCGTTGACGATGGATTGCGCGAACGTGTAGCCGCTGTCGATGTTGAGAATGGTTACACCGAGCACCGCGCAGTTGGTGGTGATGAGCGGCAAATAAATGCCCAGCGCGTTATACAGCGGCGGCACAAATCGACGCAACACAATTTCGACCAACTGCACAAGCGCCGCAATAATCAAAATGAACACAATGGTTTGCAAATACGACAGGTCGTTCGGTTCGAGCACAAAATGATATAGCGGATACGTTGCCGCGGTTGCCATGAGCATAACCACAATGACCGCCACCGACATACCGACAGCGGAACCGAGTTTTTTGGAAACACCCAAAAACGGGCAAATTCCCAAAAACTGCGACAACACAAAGTTGTTAACGAGCAACCCGCCAATGAGAATGGCAAAGAAACTTGTATTATTCATGGCAGGCACCCTCCTCTTTGGAGCAGTGGGAAGCCATGGGGCATCCCGCGCACGCGGTGAGTTCTTTGCGCGTGGCGTTTTCGTCGAGTCGTTGCGAGAGCTTGTTGGTTAGCCAAATGAGCATACCAAACACGAAAAACCCGCCTGCAGGTAGCACAAACACGGTAATGGCAGGAATAAGACCGCCCTCGGGCCAACCAAAGATGGTGCCGTTGCCCAAAAATTCGCGGATGCCGCCCATGATAACCAGCGCAGCGGTAAAACCGACGCCCATACCCAGTCCGTCAAGCGCGGAAAGTCCCACCGAGTTCTTACCCGCAAATGCTTCGGCACGACCGAGAATAATGCAGTTTACCACGATGAGCGGTAAGTAGATACCGAGCGATTTGTCAATGGCGGGCAAGTACGCTTTGACCAGCATTTGTACCATGGTGGTAAACCCGGCAATGATAACAATGTAGGCGGGCAAGCGCACTTTGCTCGGAATGACTTTGCGCAACAGCGAAATAACGATGTTGGAACAAATCAGCACAAACGATGCCGCCGCACCCATGCCCAAACCGTTGAAGGCGGCGGTGGTGACTGCCAGTGTCGGGCAGGTGCCCAGCACCAAACGGAAGGTGGGGTTTTCTTTGATGATGCCTTTGGAAAAGGCGTTCCAGTAGGCGTTACTCATTTCAGGCACCCTCCTTTACTGCTTGGTAAGCCGCAATGGCTTTGTTGACGGCTTTGCAAATACCCGACGAGGTTTTAGTGGCTTGGGAAACCGCATCGACTTGACTGCCGAGTTTGAGTTCGACTGCGGGTTGACCCTCAAACGATTGGAGAAAACCCGCTTTGATAACTTTGTCGACATAACCGGCGGTTTCGTTTTGCTCTGTCACCTTGACACCGGTGATTTTGCCGTCTTTGGAAATGCCGGTCATTACGGTAAGTCCTGCGCTTTTTCCCGCCGATTGTGCGGTGAAAACGTAGCCTGTGACCGCTCCGTTGGAAACGGCTTTGTAATATTCCGTTTTTTCGCCGCTTACCGTTACGGTGGCTTTTTCAAACGAGTCGGCTTTCATTACTTCCAGCCGTGCCGCAGTGGCAATTTCGTCGTTTTGGCGTTGGATTTCACCTTTGGTCAGGGCATTGGTGCCCGCCAAGGCGGCGGTGACAACCCCGCTGATAAGCATAAGCGCCAAAGCGCAAACCAAAATTTCTTTTAACCGTTTCATGAGCGCACCGCCTTTTTGCTGCCAAACGGACGCGGATGCGTCACTTTTTCAATCAGAGGCGTTAAGATGTTCATAATGACAATGGCAAACGATACCCCTTCGGGCAACGAGCCGTACAACCGAATCAGCACGGTGATAAGACCGCAACCGATGGCATAAACAAATTTGCCTAGTTTGTTGATGGGGCACGTGGCATAGTCGGTTGCCATGAACACCGCACCAATTACCAAACCGCCCGAAAGCACGTGAACGACCGGATTGGAACCAAGCAACCACGTGAGCACAAACACCGTTGCAAGATACGTTACGGGAATGAGAGGGCTGATAATGTGGCGCGCGATTAAGTAAATGCCGCCAAGCAACAACGCGGCAACGCACGTTTCGCCCAAGCAACCGCCGCGCAACCCAAACAACAGTTGTAACGGGTCGATATCGGTGGCGGCACCATCTGCCAACAAGGCAAGCGGTGTGGCACCGGTAACAGCATCGGTTTTGCCAAGCCACGAAAGCGGAACTACCCAGTCGTTCATTTCGGCAGGGAAGCTGCCCATCAGCACGATACGTCCAACAAGCGCGGGATTGACAAAGTTTTGACCCAAGCCGCCAAACATTTGCTTGGCAACCACAATAGCGGCAATGCTGCCAAGGGCGGCTTGCCACAGCGGAATGGTGACAGGCAGGTTAAAGCTGAGCAACAGACCTGTCACGACACACGAAAGGTCGCCCACTGTTTGGGGACGTTTCATGACAAGGCGGCTGACATATTCCGACGCCATAGCGGCGCCGACACAAACGATTTGCACCGCAAGTGCACGAAAACCGAACAACCACACCGAAGCCACCAAAGCGGGAATCAGTGCAATGACAACGTCGCGCATGATATCGCGCGTGTTCATACCGCAGTGCAGGTGCGGAGATGAGGAAACCAATAACGGTTGTTTTTCCATTGTTAACCCTCCTATTTCGCCGCCCGCAAAATATCTTTTGCCATGCGAATGGTTTGCAAGATCGGACGATGCGCGGGACACGAGAACGAGCAACTGCCACATTCCATGCACGTCATGGTGGACAGACGTTTGAGTTCTTCCAGATTGCCGGCGTAGTATGCTTTGGTAATCGACGTGGGAAGCAGTTGCATGGGACACACGTCTACGCACCGACCGCAACGAATGCACGTCGAAGCGGGGATTTCGACCACGTCTTCTTCTGCCAATGCCAAAATGGCGTTGTTTTGTTTGAGCAAAGGCAGTTCATCGTTCATCAGGGCAAGGCCCATCATGGGACCGCCAAACAAGAGTTTGCGGACCGGTTTTTTAAGCCCGACAAATTCCAAAATATCGCGGATGGGTGTTCCCAACACCACTTGCAGGTTTTGCGGTTTTTCCACCGCCGAACCGTCCACCGTAATGCGTTTGGTAACCAGCGGCATACCGGTTTTTAAATAGCGGGAAAGCACCGAAACCGACGTGACGTTCATTACCACGCAACCTACATCGGAAGGAAGCCCGCCCTCCGGCACGCGACGACCGGTACACGCCGCAATCAGCACCTTTTCGGCGCCTTGCGGATACCGTGTGGGAAGCGGTTTGACCGTTACTTTGCGGGTGGGCGTGCTGACCGAAGCCGCAATGCGCGAAAGTTCGGCAATGGCGGCGGGTTTGTTGCGTTCGACCGCAATGAGCACCCGCGCAGCGCCCAAAAATTCCATAACCGTATGCACACCCGACACGATATCCCACGAATTTTCCATACATTCGCGGTAGTCGGTGGTGATATACGGTTCGCATTCTGCCGCGTTGATAATGACGGTGTCGATGGCATCGCGGTTTTTGGGGTTGAGTTTGATGTGTGTGGGGAAACCCGCACCGCCAAGACCAACCAAGCCCGAAGCGCGCACCGCGGCGATAAATTCTTCGTACGTGTTGACTTGCGGCGGTACCACACTGCTGTGCACACGGTTTTCACCGTCCGACGTAATTTCCAATGCCATGGTGGTGCGACCGGCAGGTAACAACAATTCTTTAAGCCCCGTTACCGTGCCCGAAACACTGCTGTGAATCGGTGCGGAAAGCGGTGCTTCGCTATCGCCGACAATTTGACCGACTTCGACCGTGTCCCCTACCTTAACGGTGGGAATACACGGCGCGCCCAAATGCTGTGACATGGCAATGAGCACCTTTTCGGGGGTGGGCATTACCACGGTTTCACATTCGGCAGTATGTTTGCGGTGCGGCGGATGAACACCGCCGCGCGGTTTGTGAATCAACGCAGAAAACAACATACTCATCCTTTCGTTATGTTTTCCAGATATGGTTTGAGAAGCGATACGGTAAGACCGGTTAACAAGCCTGCCGGTATCGACATTAAAAACAGAAGCGGTGCATAGTACACCATGGCTTTGCCAAGCAGTACGTATGCCATGATCCATTGCCCTGCATTGTGCATCACGGCGCCGACAAGACCCAAGCTTAAACACGAAAGCTTGTCCCGACACAGGCGGTAAACAACCGCCATGGCCACCAACGAAAGCACACTGCCTGCGGCGCTCATGGCAAAAGCAAGCGGACCGCGAAACAACGCAAAACCAATTTTGACAGCGGTAACCCCCGCCGCACACGGCAACGAAACCGCAAGCAGTGCCGCCATAACCGCCAAATTGGCAAGGCCCAATTTGGCACCCGCCACTGGCAAAGGCGGCAACATACTTTCGAGCGCCGACAAAGCCACCGCCAACGCAGAAAAAACACCTGCCAATGTCCATTGTTTGACCGCTGTTTTCATGCTGTCACCCCGTCGATGTCGGCAGTGCCGCCCACAACCCGCACCGTTACCGCAGCGGGAACACACACCGCAGCTTGTCCGGATTGCGAAAGCCAACCGCTGTTGACACACACTTTGTCAGGACAATCGCTTTGCGCAACGCGCACGCGGCCTCTTTCGATTTTGACAGTGACAGTATGTCCATCGGCACCCGCCACCACAAATTGTGCGGGGATAGACAGCGAATATCGCGCCTCGCCTGCGGGTGAGGCAACCGCCACCTGCGTGCCGGAAGAACGCGGAGAAATAAGCCAAACCAAACACAACACGGCAGCGATTGCCGTGAACGCCAACACAACCGCATCGGCGCGGTGAAATCTCCGTTTCACGCCAATCCCTCCCCTTTGTGCCTAACCAAGGTACAGTATACAATATTTCTTCGAAAAATTCAAGAATTATGTTATATAAACGCCGAAATTAACAACATTTCTTGTGCTTTTTGGTAGACACTTTCAAACTCCGACAACGGTAACGGGTTTTCGCCGCAACCCAGTTCGATGGTAAACCCCGGTCGCGCAAACGTTTCTATGAACCAATCTTTGAATCCGCCGTGCGAAGCAAGCCCTGTCGGGTGTGCCACACGATACCCCGAAACCGATGCCATCGTCTGTGCTATCAGCAAGGAATGGGGTGGTGTTTTGTCGCCGTATTGCCAATAAATCTCCTCGCCTTGACTATGCAATGCCACCACGTGTCGAAACGGTATGCGCCGACAAAGTGAAGTGAGCACCCCTGTTTCGGGCTCACTTTCGGCAAATGGACCGCCCCACTGCCGTGCAGAGGGACCGTTGATGCCTTTTTTTCGTTCTTCGACTTGCAATTTTCCGAAACCTGCATTAAAATTATGATTAAGATCGACACCTCGTACGTTGGCTTGCCAACGGCGGGGAATGTTGCCGCCCAAGCTTTTTACCGCTTGGCAAAACTTGCCTGCACTGTCACAACCGTGCAAGGCAATTTCCACCCCATCGGGGTTTACCAAAGGGACAAACAAAACACGGCGGTCACGCAAGGCGCGGCGCACGTTCCACCCTGCCAAGGGGCGGTGGTGGGCAATGGCATCGCACAAATCTTCGCATAGCCGCAAACACACAAACGCGGTCATCCATTCTTGGGCGTGAAACGCCGCCGCTATCAACACTGTTTCGTCACCCGCACCGAGCGAAAGAGCACCAATGGTGCGGTGCAACACACTTTGCCCAAGCGGCACAGTTTGTAAAAAACGGTAGCGACTGCCAAGCGCGGTGCAAAGGCCACGCACCGCACCGTAATCCATGGGTTGCGGTTTAATCAGTCGTGGCATGTTATCCCCCCTATCTTTTCTTATCTTATTCGCAAGGAGTCTGTGTTATGAATTTAAACGAAACTACCCTTTCTACCGTTCGGCATTTTGAGGGGCGTATTTTGAACTTGCGCGTGGATACGGTGCGGTTACCCAACGAAAACACCGCCACACGAGAAGTGATTGAGCACAACGGCGGGGTCTGTATTGCGGCGCTGACCGACAAACGTGAGTTGTTGTTTGTGCGGCAATACCGCCATCCCTACGGCAAGGTGTTGTTGGAGTTGCCGGCAGGCAAGCTTGACAGCAAAGAAGAAGACCGACTTTCTGCCGCCATTCGCGAACTGCGCGAAGAAACCGGTGCAGTTGCCCAAGACGTGCAGTTTTTGGGAGAATTGTATCCCGCACCGGGGTATTGCGACGAAATTTTGACGTTGTACCTTGCGACAGGGTTATCGTTTGGTGACACCGACCCCGACGAAGACGAATTTTTGCAAATTGAGCGTATCGAGCTTGACAAAGCGGTACGCATGGTGCTTGACGGGGAAATCCCCGATGGGAAAACCCAAGCATTGGTGTTGAAAGTAGCAGCGCTTTTGCAAAAATAAGCAAAGGGATTCCACGTTTTGTGAAAGGAGAAAACCATGCGGCGGTTAATCGAGGGGAATATTTATAAAACCTTTATTTTGTTTGCCATACCGATTGTGCTTTCGGGTTTGCTGACACAAAGTTCGCAGCTGATAAACACCATGATCGCAGGACGCTTTTTGGGCAGTGACGGTTTGGCGGCTGTGGGTGCCGGCAGCGGGTTTATCACGCTGATTTCTTCGGCATCGTGGGGGTATACTAACGGTGTGTGCATTTATTTGGCGCAGTTGTTCGGCTCGAGCGATGTAAAGCGTTTTAAAACCGCCGCATACAACTTTTTGGTGTTTTCGGCGGTGTTGCTTTTGGTGTTATCGGCCGTGTCCATTGCCTTTCGCTATCCGATTTTGCGGATGCTCAACACCGACGAAAAAGTGTTGGACGATGCCGCCACCTATTTTGCCATTTACATTGGCGGGCTGCCGCTGTCGTTGATAACGTTTGCTTTTACGTGTGTGCTACACGCATTGGGGGTCAGCGCCTTTCCGCTGATTGTGTCGTTGTTGACAGGGGTTTTACACGTTTTCGGCAACTTGCTTGCCGTGGGAACATGGGGCATGGGCATTGTCGGGTTGGCGGCGGTTCCTGCCGTGACGGGCGTTATTTCTTGTGCGTTACTGTGGTGGCAACTGCGCCGCTATTTTGTAACATTGAATGTTCAAAACGAAAAAGTGGTGTGGGGGTTTGCCGACACCCGCGCGGCGTTGCGGTTTTCACTGCCGACCATTGCTCAACAGATGACCATGTATTTTGCCTCGTTTTTAATTTCGCCGTTTGTTAACGTGCTGGGCAGCAGTGCCACCGCCGGTTTTTCGGTAGTGATGCGGTTTTTCGAAATTAACACCGGCGTTTACCAAAACTCTTCCAAAACACTTACCAACTACGTGGCGCAAAGCGTGGGTGCGCGGCAATATCACAATCTTCGCCGCAGTGTTCGCGTGGGATTTTTGCAAGGATTTTTGCTTTCGGCACCGTTTGTTGTGGTGAGCGCAGTGTTTGCCGAACCGATTTGTCGGTTGTTTTTCGGCACGGTACCCGACAATGTGGCGCTGGGGTATGCCGTGGATTTTGCGCGAATCTTTTTGCCGTTTGCCATGGTAAACTCGCTTAACAGCTTATTCCACGCGTTTTGCCGCGGTATCGGCGCCATGAAACTGCTGTATATTGCCACCTCTTTTGGCGCAGTTACACGTATTTTGCTTACCGTATGGCTTGCCCCGCTTTACGGTATGAACGGCATTTATTTGGCGTGGGTGATTTCGTGGGGGTTGGAAGCGACACTTAACGTTATTTTGTATGTAAGCGGCAATTGGAAAAAAACATTGCCGGAATACCATTAAAAAAATTTTTTTGGAGGTTTTATTATGAAAAAAAGCGTACCGTTTGCTCTTTTAAAATGGCTGATAACGTTGCTGGTTATCGGCGGGTATTACTATTTTGTGTTGCCGCCCATTCACTTGCAAAGTAAAGAGTTTTGGAGCTTTGTTACCTTTTCGATTATTATTGCCGTGGTAATCAATGCTTTTTCGCAAGTGGTGGCTTTTTTGCGCGACAATAAAAACCCGGACAAAGTGGCGGGTGTGCCGCGTTTGACACTGAAAGCATTTGGCAAACCGATCAAAGCGGCGTTGCTTTTGGTGTTGGTGATTGCGGTTTTAAGCGTGGGAGCTTCGATTGTGGGCGCCGAGATTTTTAACGCCAAAGCATATAACCAACTGATCACCCTTCAAGACGGCGATTTTATTGAAGACGTTGCCGAAATCAGTCAAGACCAAATACCCGTGGTTGACCGCGACACCGCTTCCCGCTTGGGACAACGCAAGCTGGGCGAAATGGCGGATTTGGTTTCGCAGTTTGAAATTGAAGAGATTTACACACAAATTAACTACAAAGGAAAACCCGTGCGGGTGACACCTTTGATGTACGGCGATATTATCAAATGGTTTAACAACCGCCAAGAAGGTATTCCCGCCTATATCACTGTGGATATGACCACGCAAGAAACCGAACTGGTACGGCTTGAAAACGGCATTAAATATGCCGACAGCGAATATTTTATGCGCGACCTTAACCGTGCGCTTCGGTTTAAATATCCCACCAAGATTTTTGATAACATTTCGTTTGAAATCGACGACAACGGCACACCGTTTTGGGTGGCGTCGGTGATTGATTTTAAAATCGGTTTTTGGAGCGGCAGCGATATTGACGGTGTGATTCTTATGAATGCGCAAACCGGCGAAAGCAATTATTATGCGCTTGACGAGGTGCCTACCTGGATCGACCAAGTGTTCGATTCGTATATGGTGGAACAACAACTGATTTATAACGGCAAATACCGTTCGGGGTTCCTTAACTCGATTTTCGGTCAACGCGGGGTGCTGCAACCCACCGACGGTTACAATTATTTGGCGTTGGACGACGACGTATATTTGTACACCGGTATGACCTCGGTTACCAGCGACGAATCCAACGTGGGTTTTGTGTTGGTGAATTTGCGCACCAAAGAAACGAAGTTTTATACCATTCCCGGTGCCGAGGAATATTCCGCCATGAGTTCTGCCGAAGGACAAGTGCAACACCTTTCTTATTCCGCAACGTTCCCGCTTTTGTTGAACGTTTCGGACAGACCCACGTATTTTATGTCGCTGAAAGACGGTGCGGGGCTTGTTAAAATGTATGCCTTTGTAGACGTGAATCAGTATCAGATCGTGGGTACCGGCAATTCGGTGGAAAGTGCGCGAGCAGATTATATTTCGAAACTCAAAACCGAAAATCTTCCCACAACGCCCGAAGAAGAAAAACCGGAAGTAACCGGAGTAATCGCCAACATTACTTCGGCGGTGGTGGAAGGAAACACCGTGTATTATCTGAAATTGGAAAACGACACGAACGTATACACCGTGCTTGTTACCAAATCCGATTTGCTTCCCTTTGCCAAATCGGGCGACACCGTAACGTTTACGCTAAACGGAAAAGCGATTGATACCATTCGGTTTGCTCAATAAACCAAAAACCACCGGTCGTGCCGGTGCCCCCTTAGGGCATATTACCAGCCGAGCCTATAGGCTCATCGAACGTATTTCTTTTGCATGTGTTGCTCCACCACAAATGTGGTTAAAATCGCCTCCCTTGTGTAAAGGGAGGTGGATTTTTGCGCAGCAAAAAGACGGAGGGATTGTCTGCGCAAAACCAACATTCTGCTCCAAATAATTTCTTTTACCAAGCAATCCCCCAGTCAAAAATCGGAGGTTTTTGACACCCCCCTTTACACAAGGGGGCCTCCGCTGCGGCGGGATTCCCCATAGCTAAAGCTTGATTGTACCACCAGCACTGCTGGTGGTTTTCCCTAAAACCAAAAAAAGATTGCTGACCATCTTTTTGGGCGGTTTGCCAAAAAAGCCAAACCACATTGTGTGAAATATCGTCGAATTTTTTCGAAATACCCTATTGCTTTTCGGTTTGGTTTATGATATACTGTCAACAACTTAATATAGCCCGTTGAAACCTTTAGGAAGTTTTTTGACTGAAGGCGGAGGGGACTCTGGAGAATCTCTTAAATGAGTGCCGAAGGTGCAAGGTGTTTTTTTTAACGCCGAATCTCTCAGGCAAAAGGACAAAGTCGAAGCTTTTAAAAATCAAGAAATTGGTTTTTTGGTGCTATTTTGTCCGAACCGAAAGGGTCGGATTTTTTTATTATTAAGTGAATTTTTAAAAGAGGAGCGTTAAGAAATGATTCTTGACAAAATTGCCGAAATCAACGGCAGTATCAACGGCGTAGTGTGGGGCATCTTCGGTCTTGCACTGCTCATCGGCACGGGTATCATTGTTACCCTGTGCACCAAGGTGTTCCAAATTTCGCACCTTGGCATGTGGTGGAAAAACACCATTGGCAGCATGTTCACCAAAAACGTTATGAAACACCGCAAAGAAAAGGGCGTTATCTCCCCCTTCCAAGCTCTTTGCACAGCCCTTGCCGCTACGGTGGGTACCGGTAACATTGCCGGTGTTGCCGCTGCTTTGTGCCTTGGCGGTGCCGGTGCCGTGTTCTGGATGTGGGTTGCCGCTTTCTTTGGCATGATGACCAACTTTGCCGAAAACGTGTTGGGTATTTACTTCCGCCGCAAGAACTCCGAGGGTGAATGGTCCGGCGGTGCTATGTATTACTTGCGCGACGGTCTCGGTGCCAAAAAAGGTTGCAAATGGATTGGCAAAGTGTTGGCTGTTTTGTTCTGCCTCTTTACCATGCTCGCTTCCTTTGGTATCGGCAGTATGGGTCAGGTGAACAAAATTGTTGCCAACGTTTCTGCCGCTTTTGACGTAAAAGCCCTTTCTTCCGTTATGGTGTTCGAGGGTATCTCGCTTTACAACATTTTGTTGGGCGTTGTGATTATGCTTCTTACCGCGCTTATCACACTTGGCGGTGTAAAACGCATTGCCAACGTTGCCGAAAAAGTTGTTCCCTTTATGGTTGTTCTTTATGTGCTTGGCAGCCTTGTTATCATTGGTATCAACTACGATGCGATCATCCCCGCTTTTAAAGCTATTTTTGTGAACGCCTTCAAACCGCAAGCCTTTGTCGGCGGCGGTATCGGCGGCGTGATCGTTGCCATGACCAACGGTTTCAAACGTGGTGTGTTCTCCAACGAAGCAGGTCTTGGTTCTTCGGTTATGGTTCACTCCAATTCCAGCGTGAAAGAACCTGTCAAACAAGGTATGTGGGGTATCTTTGAAGTATTTGCCGATACCATGGTCGTTTGCACCATGACGGCATTGGTGGTTCTTACTTCCGGTGGCCTTGCCGGCGGCGTGTTCAACGTTCAAACCGGTGAAATTGCTGCCGGTCTTTCCGACGCTACGTTGGTTGGCGGCGCGTTTAACGAAGTGTTCTCTTGGGGTAACATTGGTCAACGTTTCGTTGCCATTGCCATGTTCTTGTTCGCCTTTACCACCGTTCTTGGTTGGTCGCACTATGGTTCCAAAGCTTGGGAATATCTTTTTGGTGCCAAAACCACCGTTGTTTTCCGAATCATCCACGTTTGCACGGTTATCTTTGGTGCCGTTCTCACATCTTCGCTTGCTTGGGATATCTCGGATACCTTCAACGGTTTGATGATGATCCCCAACCTTATCGGCGTTTTGGTGATGCTTCCCCTCGTTGCAAAGATTACCAAAAACTTTGTGGACCGTAAAGCGAAAAACAAAGACGTTGAACCCATTATCTCTTACGACCCCGAAATTCAAGCAGCAGATGCCGAAGCCATTAAAAACGGCGCGGAATAATAAAACCAAAAAAAGCGGAGACACTGCAAAGTGTCTCCGCTTTTTTTATGGTATTTGCCATATCGTTTTGGCATAATCGCGCACTGAGCGGTCGGCGGAAAACACGCCGCTTTTGGCGGTGTTGATAAGCGCCATACGCCCCCAACAAGAACGGTCGCGATAGGTTTGCGCCGACCGTTCTTGCGCCGCACAATAGGCATCGAAATCGGCAAGTACCATATAAGGGTCGTGTTGCAAAAGCGACTGCGCAAGAGTGGTAAACCGCACACCCTCTATCCCCTTTTCGAGCAATTGGAACACGCGTTGCAACCGTTTGTCGGTTTCTGCAACGCGCCTCGGCTCGTAGCCGTTTCGTTTTTGCTCGACTTCGTGTTTTTCCATGCCGAACAAAAACATGTTTTCTTTGCCGACCTGTTCACAGATTTCCACGTTAGCACCATCGAGCGTGCCCAACGTGATGGCACCGTTCATCATGAGTTTCATGTTCCCCGTACCGCTGGCTTCGGTACCCGCCAGTGAAATTTGTTCGCTGATATCCGCCGCCGGCATCAACAGTTCTGCCAAGGTGACACGGTAATCTTCCAAGTACACCACCCGCAGTTTTTCGCGCACGGCGGCATCGTTTTCAATCAGTTTGGAAATGGTACAAAGCAAATGGATGATCTCTTTTGCCATGGCATAGCTCGGCGCCGCCTTGGCACCGAAAATATAGGTGCGCGGGGTGACATCGGCTGTGGGGTTTTCTTTGATTTCCAAATACCGATGCAAAATGTGCAAAGCATTGAGGTGTTGGCGTTTGTATTCGTGCAAACGTTTTACCTGCACGTCAAAAATGCTGCGCGGGTCCACCGCCACACCATTCTTTTTGGCAATATAGTGCGCAAGGCGTTCTTTGTTGTGCTGCTTGATGGCTAAAAATTCCTCTTTTGCCGCCGCATCGTTGCTAAACTTTTCCAAGCGCGAAAGTGCCGTGGCATCAAGCACGTAGTCGTTGCCGATACGTTCGGTGATCCATGCCGAAAGCAAGGGATTGGCTTGACACAACCACCGCCGATGCGCAATGCCGTTGGTGACGTTTTTGAATTTTTCGGGAGTAAGCGTGTAGGCTTCGCGAAACACGCTTTCTTTGAGGATTTGGCTGTGGATTTTTGCCACACCGTTGACACTGTGCGCAGCGGCAATACACAAGTTTGCCATGTGGATTGTGCCGTTTTGCAAAATGGCCATGTGCGAATGTTCCCCCGCTTTTTGGGACAGTTCCCACGTATAGCGGCGGTCAATCTCTTTGACAATTTGGTAAATGCGCGGCAATTGTTTGGAAAACAACTCTTCGGGCCAACATTCCAACGCTTCGCGCATGACGGTGTGGTTGGTATAGGCCACCATGCGGCAAACAAGCGACCACGCTTTTTCCCACGTGTAACCGCATTCGTCCAAAAATAGTCGCATCAATTCGGGGATAATTAACGTGGGGTGCGTATCGTTAATGTGAACCGCCGCTTTTTCGGGCAACGAATCCGGCGTGCCGTAATGTTCAAGATGGCGGGTGACAATGTCTTGCGCTGAGGCCGAAACTAAAAAATATTGTTGTGTCAGGCGCAACCGTTTGCCTTCGCAGTGCTCATCGGCGGGGTATAATACTTGGGTGATCACTTCCGCCAAGGATTTTTTCTCCATGGCGCGGGCGTATTCTCCGCAGTTAAACAACGACATATCCATTCCGCTCGGCGAAGTGGCTTTCCACAACCGCAACACCGAAACGCCCGCACCGTCTTTGCCGGGGACCAGCATATCGTAGGGTTTGGCAACCACCACCGTGGCATTTTGGTGTTCGGTGCGATGAAAACCGCCGTCCCAACTTTCTTGCAAAGTGCCGCCAAACCACACCTCTTTGGCGTGTTCGGGACGAGGAACCAACCAACATTCCCCACCGGGCAACCAAAAATCGGGGGTTTCTTGTTGTTTGCCGTCTACAATTTTTTGGCGAAAAATACCACATTCGTACAACAGCGAATATCCCATGGCAGGGATCGAGGCGGTTGCAAGCGCATCTAAAAAACAGGCCGCCAAACGCCCCAAACCGCCGTTTCCCAAACCGGCATCGGGTTCTTTTTCGTATACGCGGTGCAAGGATATGCCGTATTCCAAAAGCACTTGTTCGACCAATTCCGTTAGGTTCCAGTTATACAACGCATTTTTGAGCGAACGACCCATCAAAAATTCCATGCTCAAATAATACACTTGTTTTTGCTGTGTGCGGTGCACCCCTGCCATATACTCGGCGCGAGATTTTTTGAAAGCGTCGCGAAGCAGCCGCGCCAATGCCTCGTAACATTGTTCTTCGGTGCATTTTTCGGGTGTGACCGAAAATGTGGTCCACAACATATCGGTGAATGTTTTGCGAAAACTCTCTTTATCAAAAAAAATCGGTGATACCATATGATTTCCCCCTTAGATTCCTATCTTTTGTGTTTTGGCAAAGAATATTCACCGCCGTTGTCACTCTTGACAGAAATCGACGTTAATAGTACAATAAAACAATCGAAACGGAGGAGAAACTATGCCGCAACTCAACATTGTTTTGGTGGAACCGGAGATTCCGCAAAATACAGGGAATATCAGCCGTACCTGCGCTGCTACGGGCAGTCGTTTGCACATTGTCAAACCGATGGGGTTTACGGTGGATGACAAAAAATTAAAACGCGCAGGCTTGGATTATTGGCATTTGCTGGATTTGACGTATTATGAAAATTTGACAGAGTTTTTTGAAAAAAACAACGGTCCGTTTTTTTATTTTACCACCAAGGGAACACACATTTATTCCGACGTTTCCTACCCCGACGGCGCGTATTTGTTGTTTGGCAAAGAAACCGCAGGGTTGCCCGAATGGTTACTGCGCGAACATCCCGAACGGTGTGTGCGGTTGCCGATGCTCAACGACGATGCCGCACGGTCACTGAATTTGTCCAACACCGTGGCGGTCGGCGCGTACGAAGTGTTGCGCCAGTGGGGGTTTCCCGCCTTGCGCACACAAGGTCAATTAAAATAAAAAAAGAGGAGATGCAAAGCATCTCCTCTTTTTTGTTATAACACAAAACACAAACTTGCCAAAACCGAAAGCCCAATTTGCAACCATTGCCGCCCCGAAGGTTTGGAGCGATAAAACGCAAAATCCATCGCGGCGGTAAATACCACCGGCAACGAAAACGAAAGCGGGGCTTTGACAACCACCGGTAAAAACGACGTAGCGGCAAGCGCCGTCCATTCCCCCAGTCCAATGAGCAACGCGTATACGGGGAAAATCCACACCACACAAGGGCGGAAACTTTGCGCAACGCTTTGTTTGGTAACGGTGCGAGTGTTGGGTTTTATAAACAGCCACAGCAACCACAACCCTGCCACAACGGTGCTGACAAGCATGTACAGCAAAATGAAGTCGTTGTTTGGAAAAGTGGGCGCATAATCTTTTTTGACATAAAACAGAACAGCGCAAATACCCGTGGCAACAAACAAGCCCAAACAACATAAGTTGAAACGGCGTTTTTGTTGCTTGGTGCGGTTTTGTGACCCGACATCGGTTTTGAAATTAAGACCCAAAACCGTCAACGACAGTGCGTATCCCAAAATCATGGGAACGTTAATGCCGTTGTCTTGCGGGTTGAAAATAAAACCGTAAAGCGGTGATAAACACAACGAGCCAAGCGAGCAAAACACACCAATCATACTGATATTGCCGTAGTGCGTGGCCCCTATCGCCAACACTGTGTTTAAAAGACTTAACACACCGTAAATGCCTGCCAAGAGAAAAGCCACAGCATCAAATTTGGGGAACCCGCCTTGCCAAATCAGCAAAAACAGCACAACCAGAGAAAAGCAAAAAAACGGAAGACCCATTGCCGCCGACATCGAATTGCCGCAATGGCGGTCATATCGTTTGCGCGCCGTGGACATCATGGCGGTGTCCAAGGCCGAAACGCACATAAGCAGAAAACCTTTGATAATCATAGTGTTCTCACATCATGTCGGCAAAACCGATTTCGTCCAACTTGGCTTTGAGTTCGGCAAGTTCTTGCTCGGTGGGGAGTTTGCGGGGGAACACAGTGTGACCGACATCAAAACCGTGAACGCCCAAAATGGCTTTCCAATAAGCAATGTTGCCGCTGATGGCAAGTTCGATCACACGGTTGAGTTTTTGTTGGCTTTCGAGAGCTTTTTGAACGTTGCCCGCCATAAAGTTTTCGTAAATAGCAACCGATACTTTGGGAAGCAGGTTATAGGTGGTACCGATAGCACCGTCGGCGCCCACCGCCAAACCGCAAATCATGGTCTCATCGGGACCGTTAAGCACATTGAGTTTGCCTTTAAACTCCCGCATAACGGCACCAAACGAAAAATAATCGGGGTTGGTAAGCTTGATACCCGCAATGTTATCGATTCTTTCAAATTCTTTGGCAATTGCCACGGGGCTGCCTTGCATGTCGGGTGTGACATAAGCATACACCGGATGTTTGCTGTTTTCGGCCAGCCAACGATAATATTCCAAAATTTCGGGGGTGCGGTAATACGGTTTTTGAGCCGGTTGCAACGAAGAAATGGCATCGATATCCATCCCGTTGGCATGTTCGAGCAATTCTTTGGTTTGGTCAATGGAAGTGGCACCGATATGCGCCATAATTTGACCGCGGCCGCGATTGGCTTTGACCACCGCTTCCAACATTTGTTTGCGGGTAGAAACAGGCAATACCGCACATTCACCCGTGTTACCACACACGTAAAAACCTTTGACACCGCCTGCTAATTGGTAATCCACCAGTTTTTGCACCGCATCAAATTTCACGTTTAAATTTTCATCATAAATCGAAAAAATGGCGCTATATACGCCGTTGAAAGTACCCTTTGCCACTGAACAACACTCCTCTTTTTCTTTTTTCCTCATTGTAACAAACCGTTGTGCTTTTTTCGATAAAGAAAACGGACACCTTTTATGAGCAATGTCCTTTTTTTAAAGTTTTTTTAGGGAATATCCGTTTTTTTAAGTATAAATCGTTGACAGCAAATCGGTGCTTTGGTAGAATGTGGGTATGGATAAGAATTTTGTTTACGACACACAACTGAATATTGACGGCACGATTTTGGAAATTATTTTGGACTGCAATTTTGCCGTGGACAAAACCGACAACATCACACAATCCGATTCGTTTCACACACATTCATTTTTCGAGTTCTTTTTTGTGGAAGAAAACGCGCTGACCATCGTGACCGAACAAGGCTCGTTTTGTTACAAAAACACCATTGCCGTTGTCCCGCCACAGCTCAGTCATTTTTCGATTTTGGGTGAGCATACGTTTCGGTTTTCGGTCAAATTTGAGGCACGCCAGGCCAAAACTTCTTTGGTTCAAAACTTTTTTGACGCTCTTTCCACCCCGCAAGTTCACCAAATTCGCAAAAACGAAGAAACACTGTTGTATCTGCAAAAACTCGGTGAAGCGTGGAATAATCGAGAATGGTTAAAGGTGGAACCACTGCTCACGTTGATTTTGCTCAACACCATGCACGCAGCTCCCGCACAAAAACCAGCGGCGGGGCGCACGAATTATGTGTTCGAAATCGACCGCATTTTAGCCGAATCGTTCGAGCGCAATCTCACACTTGCCGACGTCGCGGGGCGACTGTTTTTGAGCGAAAAACAAACCTCACGTATTATTCGCAAAAGTTATGGGTGCACCCTTTCACAGTTGGTAACAGAAAAACGGTTGTCGGTTGCCGCCATGCTGCTGCGCAGTACCGAAAAACCCGTGGCGCAAATTGCCGCAGCGATTGGATTTTCGACCGAAAGTTATTTTTTTGTGTTGTTTAAAGCCAAGTTTGGCATGACCCCTTCTGCCTATCGCAAGACACAACCGCAGAATCTTTAAAATTTCCGTTGACAAACGACAAAAAATCCACTATAATATCTAGGTCGCCAATCGGTACGGAGAGTTGTCCGAGTGGTCGAAGGTGCAGCACTCGAAATGCTGTGTACGAAAGTACCTAGGGTTCGAATCCCTAACTCTCCGCCAAAACAAAAAGAACCAGTCCGAAAGGATTGGTTCTTTTGTTTTATTGGGTGAATGGGATTCGAACCAGGAAAGGGAGCGAACACCGAGTGAAACGAGGTGAGGAGCGACAGAAAAACAGTCCGGTGGACTGTTTTGACTTTCCTCCAAAGGAGCGTCAGCGACTGCGATAAAATCCCTAACTCTCCGCCAAAAAAGGTGTTGGTCTGCAAAGGCCGACACCTTTTTTTCTTTTGGTTGTGTTAGGGATTCAAACCAGGAAAGGGAGCGACACCGAGTGAAACGAGGTGAATTAAAAGGCACTGCAAACACAGTTTGCAGTGCCTTTTTTTGCAAATGAAAACCACGCGATAGTCGCGTGGTTCAAAAGAGGTTTACCGATGAAAAACCCCGCCGCAGCGGGGAAGGCCCCCTTGTGTAAAGGGTAGCGAAGCGGCATCCCGCGGTAGTGAATGACAGTCCGGTGGACTGTCAGAGCCGCGGGTGGACCGAGCCGCAGCGAGACACTGGCAGCCGTAAGGCTGACTGGGGGATTGTTATGATGAGATAAAATGTGTCAATATGCTTTACAATCCCTCCAACCTCGTCGGCCTTGCCTCCTCGGCCACCTCCCTTTACACAAGGGAGGCTTCATTAGGCATTGCTATAACCCATTTATGGGTAGCCGGTAATCCATGCGCGGCTGGCAGGCCAATAAAAAGCGCACTTGTGCGCAGCCAGTAGTATTAGAGCTATGCCCGAAAATGAAATCCCCCCCGCTATGCGGGGGGTTATTGTTTTGATTATTTTACAATGTCGCCGACGCCGTCGAAAATGTATTTGGGACGGTAGGGATAAAGGTCGATGGTTTCTTTGTCTGTCACGCCCGAAAGCACCAACACGGTATCGACATTGGATTCGATGCCCGCAATGATGTCGGTATCCATGCGGTCGCCGACAAAGGCGATGTCTTGCGAATGGCAATTGAGTTTTTTCAAACCGTGGCGCAACATCAGCGGGTTGGGTTTGCCGACAAAATACGCCTTTTTGCCGGTTGCCATTTCAATGGGAGCAATCAGTGCGCCCGTGGCGGGCATGATGCCTTTTTCGGTCGGGCCGGTGATATCGGGGTTGGTGCCAATGAGTTTGGCGCCGCCACGAACCAAGTTGACAGCTTTTTCAATTTTTTCGAAACTATAGGTACGTGTTTCACCCACTACAACGTAATCGGGGTTGACGTCGTTCATATAAATGCCGTGGTCATACAGCGCTTTGGTGAGTGCCGCTTCGCCAATGACGTAGGCGGTGCTGCCGGGAGCTTGCGAATGTAAAAATTCTGCCGTTACCATGGCGCTGGTGTAAAAATGCGAAGCGCCGACTTCGAGCCCCATTCTGCCGAGTTTCATACTCAGTTCGTGGGGGGTGCGCTCGGAACTGTTGGTCAAGAACACAAATTTTTTGTCGTTGTCGATCAGCCAGTTGACAAATTCCTGCACGCCGTCGAGCACTTTGTTACCGTGGTAGATCACACCGTCCATATCGCAAATGAAACCTTGTTTATTTTTTAGTTCGGTCATTTATGTTCACCTCGAAAATTCGGTTTTTCGGTTAAAGTTTAGCACATTATGTCAGTTTTGGCAAGAGGAATACCGCGGGAGCTGAGCCCCCGCCCTGCGGGCTTACCAGCCAAACACTGCCAAGTGACAAACGCCCGCAAAATCACGCACCCAATAACTGCCGAGCAGATAAAACGGTGTTTGCGACGGCAAAGCACCAATGTTTGTAAAACCTGCTTGACGTGCCAGTTTGGAGGCGCGGTATTGGTGAAATTCTTGTGTGACAAGCGCAATGTTTTGGGAAAGACCATGTTGCTTGATAAGTTCTTTGGAAAAGCGGATGTTTTCGAACGTGCTGGTGGAGTTATCTTCCATATAAATGCGCTGTTCGGCAATGCCGTGCTCCATGAGATACCGTTTCATGACCCGGGCTTCGCTGCATACTTCGTCCTCGCCCTGACCGCCCGACACCACACAAACGGCGGTGGGGTTTTGATGCAGATAGTCCTTGGCGGTTTCCAACCGTTCGCGCAACAAACGGCTGGGGTTTTCGCCGCGCAAAGCGGCACCCAGCACCACCACGGTGGCATCTTGGGCGGGTTTTTGGTAGTTGGCGGCAACCATCAAGCACGAAACCGCACAAAACAGCAAAAGCAACGCCGCTGCTATACCGGTGAAACTGCTCAACACAATTTTCCCTGCCACGGTCTGCCAAGCGGCGCACCACCATTTGACAACCAAAGGCAAACACGCGCACGAAAAGGCGCCGACAGCGCCCGCAAGCATGAGCGCCACACAACCCAAGTGAAACCGCCCCGTGAGTGTGGGCAACACGCCCCACACAAAAAGCAGTACAAAGATTGTGGCACCAACCATGCGCAAAAGTAATGCCATGTTTTCTTTCCTTTCCATAATTTCTCCCATCATTGAAAAAAAACAGCGGTGCAAACGCTTGGCGTTGCACCGCTGCTAAACTTAAACTTTACGAACGCGAATGACGCCGTCGATGGCAGCCACTTTATCCAGCACGTCTTGTGCGACGTCGACGCTGATATCGGCCACTGTGTAGGCGTATTCTTTGCGGGAACGGTTGGTCAGCGTGTCGATATTGACACCCGCTTCGGAAATCACTGCGCTGATTTGGGCAAGCATGGTCGGCACGTTGCGGTGCAACACACACACGCGCACGGCACTGGATTTTTCGAGTTCCATGGCGGGGAAGTTGACCGAGTTGCGGATAACGCCTTGTTCCAAATAGGCTTTGAGTTCTTGCACCGCCATGACGGCACAGTTATCTTCACTTTCGGGGGTGGAAGCACCAAGGTGCGGGATAGCCACCACATTTTCGACACACAGCATTTCATCCGACGGGAAGTCCACCACATAGGCGGCAACTTTGCCGTTTGCCAAAGCCGCTTTCATGGCTTCGCTTTCGACCAATTCGCCGCGGGCAAAGTTGAGAATGCGGACACCATCTTTCATTTGTGCCAAAGAATCGGCGCCGATCATGCCGCGGGTGCCGTCGTTAAGCGGCAAGTGCAAGGTGATGTAATCGCATTCGGCATAGATTTGTTCGAGCGTGGCGGCGTGATGCGTGGAACGCGAAAGCGCCCAAGCGGCATCCACCGACAAGTACGGGTCGTAGCCATAGACTTCCATGCCCAAAGCGGTGGCGGCGTTAGCAACCAACACGCCAATGGCACCAAGACCGATAACGCCGAGTTTTTTGCCCAAAATTTCGGGACCGGCGAATTGGCCTTTGCCTTTTTCGACCAGTTTGCCGACAGCGGCGCCCTCGCCTTTGAGGGTTTTTGCCCAGTCGATGGCGGGAACCACTTTACGTGAAGCGAGCAACAAACCCGCGATGACCAATTCTTTTACCGCGTTGGCGTTGGCACCGGGGGTGTTGAACACCACGACGCCCGCTTCGCTGCATTTGTCGAGCGGAATGTTGTTGACACCGGCACCTGCACGGGCAACCGCCAACAACGAAGCCGGCAATTCCATATCGTGCATGGCGGCAGAGCGCACCAAAATACCCGCAGGGTTTTCGGCGGCGTCGCTGACGTTGTAGGCATTGCCGAACAAGTCGGTGCCGCAAGCGGCAATTTTATTAAGTGTTAAAATGTCCATAATAATTCTCCTTAGTTAGCGGCTTCGAAAGCTTTCATGAACGCCACTAATTTTTCCACGCCTTCTACGGGCATGGCGTTGTAGATGGAAGCGCGCATACCGCCCACCGAACGGTGACCTTTTAAGTTGACAAAACCGGCGGCAGTGGCTTCTTTGACGAATTTGGCATCGAGTTCTTCGTTGCCGGTGATAAACGGCACGTTCATGAGCGAACGGTCTTTGGCTTCGACAGTGGCTTTGAACATGGTGGACGAATCCAAGAAATCGTACAAGATAGCGGCTTTCTTTTCGTTGATTTCTTTCATTTTCTCTAAACCGCCGATTTCATCGCGCAACCATTCGAGAACCAGTTTGCAAATGTAGATGGCGTAGCACGGCGGGGTGTTGAACATGGAATCGTTTTCGGAATGAGTGGCGTAGTTGAACATGGTGGGGGTGATTTCTTGCGCGTTGCCGATCAAGTCTTCGCGGATGATGACAACGGTGAGACCCGCAGGGCCCATGTTCTTTTGTGCGCCGGCGTACAAAATGCCGAACTTGGAAACGTCGATCGGTTCGGACAAAATGCAAGACGAAATATCTGCCACCAACGGAACGTTGCCGGTTTGCGGCAATTCGGTAAAGCGGGTGCCGTAGATGGTGTTGTTCATGCAGATGTGGAAATAGTCCGCATCGGGGGTGAAATCAGCTTCGTCCCAAGCAGGGATGTACGAGAACGTTTTATCTTTGGAGCTGGCAATTGCCTTGGCTTCGCCGTAGCGTGCCGCTTCTTTGTAGGCTTTGGTTGCCCATTGACCCGTTAAGATAAAATCGGCTTTGCCGCTTTTGTTAAGCAGGTTCAGCGGAATCATCGCAAATTGCGACGAAGCGCCGCCTTGCAAAAACAGCACTTTATAGTTATCGGGAATGTTCATCACTTCGCGGAGCAAGGCTTCGCATTCTTTGATGATGGCATCGTACACTTTGGAACGGTGCGACATCTCCATCACCGATTGTCCCGAACCTTGATAATCCAACATTTCGGCAGCGGCACGGTTGAGCACCGATTCGGGCAAAACCGACGGACCTGCGGAAAAATTATATACTCTTGCCATAATACATGCCTCCCAAAATTTGTATAACATTGATAATATATTATCATACTCTGTTTTTTGTGATTCGTCAACGGCATTTTGGCAAAAAAACGTGAATTTTTGGGTTTGTTTTATAGATACTTGCAACAAAGAAAGTTTTGCGGTATACTGTTGTTATGAAGGAGCGTGACACACATGACCATTGCAGATGTTAAACGTATTTTGAACGCCGAAATTCTTTGCGGCGACGACCTTTTGGAGCAGGAAGTACACAACGCTTGCGGCAGCGATATGATGAGCGACGTGCTGGCGTTTGTAAAGGATCAATCGGTGCTGATGACGGGGCTTGTGAACTTGCAAGTGATTCGCACCGCCGAAATGATGGATATGCTTTGCGTGGTGTTTGTGCGCGGCAAGGAACCCACCCCCGAAATGGTGGAACTTGCCAAAGAATTCGACATTGTGTTGCTGAAAACCCCGTTGCGCATGTTTACCGCGTGCGGGTTGTTATATCAAAACGGCTTGTGCGGTTGAGGTGACAGCGTATGAAATTACAATACACTGTTCCCGCCAACGATTTCACCCGCGCGGGTGAGGCTTCGGGCGCTGTGAAGGCAAAACTCAAACAGTTGGGGTTTCCCGCAGACGTTATCCGCCGTGTGGCGATTGCCATGTACGAAGGCGAAATTAACATGGTGATTCACGCAAATGGCGGCGAAGCAACGGTGGAGATTGCACCGGAAAAAATCTATATTGAACTTGCCGACAACGGACCGGGTATTCCCGATATTGAAAAAGCCATGACCGAAGGGTTTTCCACCGCACCCGAAACGGTGCGGAATTTGGGTTTTGGCGCGGGTATGGGGTTGCCCAATATTAAAAAATATACCGACGAGCTTGTCATTGACACAAAAATCGGCAAAGGAACCCGTTTGTGCATGACCGTTTTTGTGAATCAATAACCTTTACATATCAAGGAGGGTGCACCATGGAGCGTTTGCTACACTCCGTTACATTGGACGTCGACAGTTGCGTGGGCTGTACCCATTGCATTCAACACTGTCCCACCCAAGCCATTCGCGTTCGCGACGGCAAAGCCACCATTTTGGAAGAGCGTTGCATTGATTGCGGCGAATGTATTCGTGTTTGTCCGCATCACGCCAAAAAGGCGCGTCACGATACGCTGGATGCTTTGCAAAAATATGAATATACCATTGCTCTGCCCGCCCCCGCTTTGTTTGGACAGTTCCAACGGCTGGAAGATATTGACGTGATTCTTTCGGGATTATTGAATTTGGGATTCAGCCAAGTGTTCGAAGTTTCACGCGCGGCGGAAATTGTTTCGGACGCCACCCGCCAACTGATGGCAGACGGCAAACTTAAAAAACCCGTGATCAGTTCGGCGTGTCCCGCCGTGGTACGGCTGATTCAAGTGCGGTTTCCCAATTTGTGCGACCACGTGTTGCCGCTGAAAGCACCCATGGAAGTGGCGGCGGCTTTGGCACGGCAACGCGCCATGACCGCCACGGGGTTAGCGCCCGAAAAAATCGGCGTTTTCTTTATTTCGCCTTGTCCCGCCAAAGTGACCGACGTGCGGTTCCCCATTGGGTTTTCGCATTCGCAGGTCGACGGCGTGCTCGCTATCAGCGATATTTATCCCCGCTTGGTCAGTGAAATGAACCACCTTGAAACGGTGAAACCGTTGCTTTCTTCGGGTGTTATCGGAGTGAGCTGGTCGTTCATCGGCGGCGAAGCGGCAGGGTTACTGAACGACAACCATTTGTCGGCAGACGGTATTCAAAACGTGATTCACGTGTTGGAAGAACTGGAAGACGACAAGTTGGCCGATTTGGATTTTATTGAACTTAACGCTTGTTCCGGCGGTTGCGTGGGCGGTGTGTTCACTGCCGAAAACGGTTTTGTTGCACGTTCGCGCATTAAACGGTTGCGCAAATATTTGCCCGTATCGTGCAACCGTGCGCAAGATAACGGCGCAATAACCAACTTGCAATGGGAAAAACCGCTTACCGAGAACCCCGCTCTTCGTTTGGCGGGCAATGTTTCGGATGCCATGCAACTGATGCAACAAGTCGAAGACGTGCTTGCCACGTTGCCCAAACTCGATTGCGGGTCGTGTGGGGCGCCCACCTGCCGCGCGTTGGCAGAAGACGTGGTGTTGGGTCTTGCCAGTAAAGACGATTGTTTGTTGCAACTGCGCGACAGAGTAAAAAGAGAGAAGTGGTAACCATGACCGTTCGACAATTAGCCGATACATTATCCCTTGCCGTGCTGTGTGAGGGGGATTTGGATCGCGAGGTTTGCGGCGGATATTGCGGGGATTTGCTCAGCTGGGTGATGAGCCGCGCCAAAGCAAACGACGCGTGGTTTAGTGTGATTGGCAACGTGAATGCCGTGGCGGTGTGTGTGCTTGCCGATGTTGCTTGTCTTGTGCTGTGCGAAAACGCACCGTTTGACGAAGCAGCAAAGGTTCGTGCCGCCACCGAGGGGATTAACGTTTTGCGCAGTGACCGCACGGCATACGAATTGGCAGCCGAATTATCCTGCTGCCTGAACAACACAAAGAGATGAAACGTTTAGCTTACGATTTTCATATTCATTCGTGTCTTTCGCCGTGCGCGGAAAACGACATGACCCCCAACAACATTGCCAACATGGCAAAATTGTTGGGGCTTTCCGCCATTGCACTGACCGACCACAACACCACCGCCAACTGCCAAGCCACCGCCGAGGTAGCAAAGCAGTTGGGGCTTGTTTTCCTGGCGGGTATGGAGCTTTGCACCGCCGAAGAAATCCACGTGGTGTGCTTGTTCCCCACCGTAGAGGCGGCTGCGGCGTTTGAAGCATCCGTTTCGTTTCCCTTTGTGCAAAACAAACCCGCCATTTTTGGCGAGCAACAATTGCGCGACCAAAACGACGAAGTCATCGGCGTGCAAGAACGGTTGCTCACCGTGGCTTCGAACATGAGCATTGACGACGTGGCGCAAAAAGTGCGCGCGTTTGGCGGCGCTTCGTTCCCCGCGCACGTTGACCGCCCCTCGTACAGCGTTACCGCGGCGTTGGGTGATATTCCGCCACTGGGATTTGCGGCGGCAGAGCTGACCGCTGCTGCCGACAAAGGTGACTATTTGGCGCGGTACCCGCAACTGCAACGAATGCAGTTGTTGCAAAATTCCGACGCGCACGAATTGGGTGCCATTCAAGACCCCGTGGCGTTTTTGGAAGTGGACGAAGCAACACCCGAAGCGGTGATTGCTTTGTTGCGGGCGAATAAAAGTTGCCCCTACGCACAATTTGTGTAAAACAAAGCCTCCCTTGTGTAAAGGGAGGTGGCACGGCATTACGCCGTGACGGAGGGATTGTCATAGAATACAAACACAACAAAGCACTTGTGGATATTGGAAGAATATTGCGCAAGAATATGACACCCGAAGAACGGCATTTGTGGTATGATTTTTTAAGAACATATCCTATAAAATTTAATAGGCAAAAAATCATAAGCAAATATATTGTAGATTTTTACTGTGCCAAGGCAAAATTGATAATAGAACTTGACGGTTCGCAACATTACGAAAATGACGGGATAGAAAAAGATATAGAACGCACAAAATTTCTTGAGCAATATGGTTTTAGGGTGCTACGAATACCTAATAATGAAATCAAACAAAATTTCAGGGGTGTTTGTGAGTATATAGATTTGTGCGTTAAGCAATCCTTCCACCGCTAAAGCGGTCCCCCTCCCTTTACACAAGGGAGGCTTTTTTA
>JAZROQ010000002.1:0-10134 GCA_045648765.1 Acutalibacteraceae bacterium | reverse complement strand
CCGCCACGTTTGCCGTGCCGCCGATACCGATGCCCAGTACCGAGGGCGGACACACGGCACCCGCTCGCGCCGATTGCACAAAACTGTCAATCACAAATTTTTCGATACCTTGTATACCATCGGCAAACGCGACAATACGGTGGCGCGTACCTCCAAAGCATTCGCTCCCGCCACCCTTTGCGGCATAGGTTATTTCGATAGCATCGCCATCGACAAATTGATAGGTAAAGTCGGGAATATTCATACCAATATTATTGCCGGGGTCATAGCCTGTTAAGGGGTGTTTCATCGTGGCACGTAAATATCCCATTTTGGTAGCCTTTGCCACGGCACGACGCGCCGCGTTTTCAAGTTCGACAAAGCCGCCCTCGATTTCGCAGTTGTTGCCCACTTTGAAATAGAAAATAGGCCAACCCGTGTCTACACACAACGGGTTTTCGCGCTTTTGCGACATTTGCATACTATCAAGTGTGGCCTGCAAACCTTTTTTGGCATCGGGATTGCTTTCGCGCTTTATAGCTGCTTCAAACGCTTCTTTGACATCGTCCGAGATAACGGTAGCCCCTCGTTTGATGGTTTCAAACAAGGCTTGTTCATAAACTTCTGTTTTTATCATTTTGTCACCTTTTTTCTTTCGTCCATGGCCAAAACCTTTTCTTTATCAATGCCGTTCATGTTATCCAGCACAAATTGAACACAGGTGTCTGTGCCAATAGGCAGTGCTTCTTCATCGATCAAAAAGTCGTTGTTATGTGGGAGTGTGGTACACCCTTTTTCTTCGTTACGTGTACCCAATCGGATGAAAACACCGTGCTTTTGGGTGAGGTAGTGCGAAAAATCTTCTGAACTGAGTTTTTTTGGCATTTCTTGAATACCCTTAGAAACTTTTTCGGCGCTTTTCAGCACTAAACTTGCAATGTAAGGGTTATTATATACGACATAAGCTTGCAAGGATGTTTCCACCTTGGCTTCTACCCCTGTTTCGGCGGCTGTGTTTCGCGCAATTTCTTTCATTCTTTTCACAAGAAACTCATCCAGATCCATATCAAATGTACGGATTGTACCCAGCATATAAGCATGGTCTGCAATAATGTTTTGGCTGGTGCCACCTGACAGTTTGCCAATGGAAAACACATATTGGCTAAAGGGATTAATTTCCCGCGTGAGCATATATTGCAAATTGTTATATGTCCGCACCGCTGCCGCCAAGGCATCAGCGCCCGATTGCGGTAAAGAAGCATGCGCTGTTTTGCCGTTGAAATCGATGCGGAAATTGCGGCTGGACGCCATAGAATGTCCCGAACACACTCCGATTTTTCCGCTTTCCAACCAGTTTTCGATGTGAAGACCGATGATCACGTCGAGTTCTTCCATCAACCCGCCTTTTACCAATTCTTCCGCCCCGCTACGGACACCTTCTTCGCTGGGTTGGAACACAAGCATCACTCGACAATTAATCTTTTCCTTTAACTGATTCAATGCTTTGGCGGTGCCGAGCAACATGGCAGTATGGGCATCGTGCCCACACGCATGCATCTGCCCTTTGATTTTCGATTTGAAAGGAAGATTTGTTTTTTCTTCGATCAACAAAGCATCCATATCCGCACGAATACCAATGGTGAATTGCTTCTTTTCGGGATTGATAGTGGCTACCACACTGGATTCACCGTATTTTTCGGTATATTCCACGCCGAGATTGTCAAGTTCCCGTTTGACAAGTGCGATGGTTTGGGGTAAATCAAAACCTATTTCGGGATACTCGTGCAGTTCGTGCCGTAAATTGACAATATATTCTTTATCCGCGTACATAAAAAATCACCCTTAAATTTTAATATTTGCCAGCGGTACGTGTTGCTGGCAACCGTAAATGTCGGTATCGGCCAAGGCGCCGCTGATGTTTTTGCGCGGGAACGTGATTTTGATGGAATCGACCACGGCATATTCGATAATCTCTATTTTTTCGACAGGTACGTCGTATGCTTTGGCGATGTGCTCTTTGGTTAAACGCTGCGAAACATAACGCATATCCTCGGTTGTGTTGAAAATCAAATCAAAGGTAATAAACAACGGTCCTGCGTTTTTGCTGCGCAGTATTTTGGTGTAATCAATCAGTTTTTTCATGTTATATCACCTCTTTGACAATGTGTGACGTTTCCAGTAGCGAATCCACTGCCGCTAAATGAAACACCGAGAATTCATACACCGCCCCCACATGAATGTCCGACGGTGAAAACGGAAAAGCAAGGTTGCCTGCCGAGGATTTTCTGCCTTCGTAATCACAGTGAAGCATACGGCTTCTGACCAAAGCACACACGGTATCGGCAATTTCTTGCGTTTTTCCGACAATGTCCATAATGATTCCTAACGAGGATTCTTTGCCGCCGCTCATTTTGAATTGAATGGTATAGCTGTTTGCGGGGAGAGTGTGTTTGGTGGTTTCTTTTACAAAATCAGTGACAATACGGATGATGGTATCGATATTTTCGATGGTTTTGGCATCGTAGATAGTAGCGGGGCAAATGGTACGATAGCCCGAACATTTTACACCTTCGAGTTTTAACGTTGGTTGCTTGGCTTCGTGGAAAACCGAACCCGCCACACGCACCGTTCGTTCATCAATTTGCGTGAAAGTGGAATTGGTTAAATCGCACACCCCGTCCGGCTCGTAAATGAGATAGGGGTTGCTTTGCTCGTACAGCGTGTGTGCGGCAACGCGGCTGACGGTACATTTGCGAATGGGATTTGCAGGACGAAGTTCAAAATAGTCATCGTACATATACCCTTGCATGACATCGGCAGCAGCCACCGGTTCGGAACACATGGCGCCGCATTCCATGATTTTTGCCATGTGGAATGCGAGCCCTGCGTTGTAGCCGTGGTACACACACGGTGCAGCATAAATAGCGGTGTCGCACGCTCTGCCGCAAACGATAACATCTGTTCCGTCTTTGAGAAGTTCGATAATCGGAGCAATGCCGACTTGGCTGACAACCGTGGTTGTTTCGTCAATGGCGGTTTCGGTAAGTGGCATTTCACTGCTCATGTCGGTGATTTTGCCCGCTTTCAATTTTTCTTTGACATATTCTTTGCTGACATCGGTATATACCGTCCCCAGTTTGAAAGAAAGACTTTTTTCGTGTGCAATTTCATAAATGATGTCTTTGAGCCAATCGACATGTTTTTGGCTACCCGCACCACCGGCGGTGCCGATGATAAACGGTGTATTTTGTTCTCTTGCTTTGCTCAAAGCCAACGACAAATCTCGTTTAACAGCGCTTCTGTCCGTAAACGATTTACCGCTGCCTAAATAATACGGTCCCGGGTCGGTAGAACCGGCATCGACACCAAGGTAATCCACTTTTTCCGAAAATGCAATGTTGAGCGCTTCTTCGCTGTATCCGTAACCTAACAGTCCGTTAAGAGCGACAATTTTCATAACCGTTAACCCTCCAAAATATCTTCTAAAAAGATGTATTCAAAACCGTTTTGCTGCAAAACATCACAGGCAATAAACAATTTTTCGGCAATATCGGGTTGATAGGCAAGATAATCTTTGTGGAAATATTGTTCGTGTGTTGCCCAACCCACAAACTCATACTGCGCGTACTGTTCCATTTCGGCTCGCATGTCGGCAAGTTTGCTTTGGTCGATCAGCGGACCGACCAGGAACGTTTTGATGTTAATACCAATTTCGTTGTCGATATAATAGCCCAAGTTATGAAGCGAATCTGCCAACTGTTCATCGGTTAAGTGGTTGTAACCGCACAATGAATGGAGAATGGAAAGATTTTTTGTTTTGCGGATAAAGGTGGCGGTTTCCGGCTTTTTGTTTTGCAACAACCGTGCGGCGTGTCCGTACGGAAGTGAATTGGGGTCGCCGTTATACGGCTTTTTTTCACCGGTGGTCGCGCACGTAAATTTTACCCCGCAATCCACCAGTGCTTTGCAGCCTTCTTTACTCATCGGCCGCCAGTGCGGATTGACCGTTGTTCCCCAGTTGGCGGGAGTGGCAAACCGATACACTTCGTTGCGAACAGCCTCATAATTATTTTTGACATCTTCATAAGAGGCGTTGATGTACGGATAATCGGGAAATTCTTGTTTGGCATGAAAGCCAAAACGAATCCAATCGGCATTTTGTTCCCATTCGGTTTTGTAAATATCGGTCATTTCGGCAAGCGTGAATTCGTCGTTGCCATAAAAAAAGTCGGTGCGATAAAACAAATTGAGCTGCACTTTCAGTCCATATTTTTCGTGCGCTTCTTTGAGAATTTTTAAAAAGAAATTATCAAAAAGGCTTTTTGGCTTTTCTCTTGTCAAATCACGAAACAACCAAACAACATCGTCGATATAAAAATACGACTTCTTTTTCACACAAAGCACTCTCCTTTGTAAAAAGTGTACCATGAGGATTGAGTAAAAATATTGCAGTATGTTCATAACATATTGCAATTATTTTTTATTTGTGATATGCTATGACCGTGAGGTGAGGTTTTTTGGATTACAAACATTTTGTTTTGGGGTATTACAAAAATGCATCTGACGGCATTCATATTCAACGGGTTATTCACGCAAACGAAGCCAAAAAAATGCATTCTCATGAATATTTTCAAATTTATTACCTGGAAAAAGGCTCGCTTATCCATCACATTGCCGACAGTTCGGCTAAATTGGTGGCGGGCGATATGTTCATTATCCCGCCGGGGGTTACCCACCGCATCTCCGACAACGAGGGGTGTGTGTTTTATTCTCTTTCGTTTATGTCGGGAGCCCTTTCTCCCTTAACCACCGATTCGTTAGCGGTAGGTTTTTTGAACACTCTTAAAACGCAAAACAATATCCGTTTGAAAGTTTCTTTGCCGTCGGAGGAAGCTCTGCGAGTGGAAAACTTGATCGTGCAAATTTATAAAGAATTTGAAAACAAAAAAATCGGTTTCGGTGAAATTATCAAAGCATACATTACGGTTTTGATTTCGCTTTTTGCTCGGGTTTATTTTGAAAGTGCGCCTACCGTGATTACTGCTGACGACGGCAAACAGTTTATTTTCCACTGCATTGACTATATTGACAACTATTATTATCAAAGCATTTCTTTGGAAAACGTTTTGCAACTTTCGGCTATGTCCAAAACCAAGTTCTGCAAAAGTTTTTTTGATGCCACGGGGTGTTCATTCCATCAATATTTAAACCGTTGCCGCATCCGCAAGGCAGTGGAATATATTGAAAAGGGATACAAAATAACCGCTGTTTACGGACTGTGCGGGTACAACGATTTTTCTACCTTTTATCGCAATTTTGTGAAAGTAATGGGGGTTTCCCCCACTGCTTATCGCTCTTTGGAAGAAAAATAAAAAAGCGCGGGCACATTCAGCGAATGTGCCCGCGCTTTACTTTTATGCGCCGTCCATAATATGTCGGTTTCGCAATTGCGGGTCGGTGATGCCGTTTGCAATCGCATATGCTTGTCGTTCTAAATCCGTACTGTTGGTTGTTGTGATTCCTTGGTGTTTATATTCGGCAATAAACAAGGCGGCTATTTCTTCCATGCTTTCTTTTTTCGCCGCCGCTTCCGCTTGGCTGTTACCAAGTTCTGTCAGCGCAATTAGCGAAGGTTCCAACGACGATTGCAACGGCAACTCGCGCATACCGCGATATGCCCACTTATAAAACGGTTCGTATCGATTGTTCAACAAATACACGGTGGAAACCGCGTGCTTGACAAACTCGAACACCGCTAGTTGGGCGGCTCCGTTTTCGCCGCGCGCGATACACCGCGCATAATTGTAAAGCCCCGCTTGTGCCATTAGCACCGCATGAGCGGCCAATTTTTTACGACGGATATCTTCGGGGTAACCTTTGAGCAGTTCTTGCCGTACCGCAGAGAACTCACCCAAATCATCGCGAAACACCTCGCCATTACATGCACAAAGCAGCGATGCCGACGGCGTGTACAACCAACGATCGTAGGAATCCGGTGCGTTTGCTGCACCTAAATGGCGCGTGTAGAAATTGGGAATCGTCATCACGCCGTGTCGGCTGCCACCGACAGGTGCCAACGTTTGGCGGGAATACCCGCCAAAATCTTTTGGTAACTTGCGATAGGCACGGGCAAGTTCCATGCCGTATTGTCTTTCGTCTTGTTCGGTAAGCCACAAGCAAAATGCGGGTTCAAAATCATGGTCGGTCGAAAACTCATCATCAAACCCCAAACACTCCGAACCTTCCCCTGCCAGTCCTACTGCCACGCGGGGAGCTAACAAAGGGAACTGCTGTTCCAGCATATCTTTGCCATGTGCCAAATAAAATTGTTTAGAAAGTTCTAGTCCCTTCATAAATTTGTTTTGCCCTTCTTTGTAATTCTTGTGCCGTAACAAAAAAACCAAAATAATCAAACGACGGCGCACATTTACTGCACACAAATGCATAGTATGCTGTTTTTTCCATTCGAGAATGGTTCAAGATATCTTCGGCTTTTTGCAAACATTCGGCAATCTTTTGTTCGCTGTCGTCCAGCCAAACTTCGTACAAGTGTGCCATGTTTACATACGTTACCGCACTGTCGGGTTGCCCTTCATCTACCACCGCTAACGCGCGATGGTAACAATCTTCGGCTTCTTTGTAGCGTTTTACATCGACCAAGGCAAGCGCTTTGTTATTATAAAACCCGCCAAAGCGATTGTCGCTTGAGGTGAGTTTTTCGGTATATACTTTTTCCGCTTTTTCATACAGCGGCAACGCTTGTTCGGCTTGACCAAACGCTTTCATCGTGGTGGCAGCATTGAGTATGACCGTTGCTCCCGACACCTCGTTTTCTTGGTGCAACAAAGCAAGCAACTCCAAACTGCGAGAAACCGAGCGCAAACCTTTTTGGCTATCCCCCACTTTGCGGTAATACCCCAAAAGTTCATTGACAACCGATAATTCACCCGAAAGGTCTCCCAATGCCACGGCTTCTTTTTCCCAATATTCCAGCAGTTTACCGGCGGCTTCCATGTCGTTAACGGCAAAACATTCATCCAATTTTTGAATCACGCGAGAAACAGGAATCGTCGATGCCGCCGAACGCCGCCCACAATCAGAACAGCCGAGCACTATTTGAGTGTTTTCGTTTTGGTTGTTCATAGAATATCTCCTTGTATTCTTTTTTCGTTTATGCTATACTGTCGACATTACGTGGTAAAAGGAGCCATCTTATGGATTGGTTAACATTATTATTGGTTGCTGTCGGTTTGTCGATGGACGCTTTTTCCGTTTCGGTCAGCAACGGTATTTTTATGAAACGTATCACGCCGTCTTCGGCTTTAAAAGTCGCGGGGGCTTTTGGTTTGTTTCAAGGATTGATGCCGATTATCGGTTATCTTGTCGCCGGAATGTTCGCCGAAACGATTCGCGTGGTTGACCATTGGATCGCTTTTGTTTTACTGTGCTTTATCGGCGGAAAAATGCTGTGGGAGGTTTTGCACGAAGGCGAATGCGACGAACCGCAAGGCGACCCCACACATTGGCGCACTTTGCTTGTAATGGCAGTTGCTACGAGCATTGATGCCATGGCGGTAGGTGTTACCATGGCGCTCGGTCGTACGGGTTTGTTGGCTCCGTCGTGGGGATTTTTGCTGTGCTCCGCCGTGATTGCCGCTATCACTTTTGTTTTTTGCTTGGGCGGCGTGTATCTTGGTTGCCGTACAGGCAACTGTTTTGGCAAACGCGCTCAAATTGCGGGCGGTATTGTTCTTATCGGCATTGGTGTCAAAATTTTGTTAGAACACCTTTTAGGCTAAAATTTCGTCGATACGGCGCAACTCTTCTCCCGTAAAGGGGGCGGCGTGCGCCGCTTTTATATTCTCTAAAATCTGTTCGGGACGGCTGGCACCAATCAGCGCAGAAGTCACCACTTTGTCCCGCAACACCCAACTTAACGACAGTTGCGAAAGTGTTTGTCCGCGTTCGGCCGCCAAAGCGCCGAGCGCGGCTATTTTTTGTTGTTGCTCGGCTGTGATGTTTTCGGGTTTTAAAAAGCGCGGATCGCGTCCTGCGCGGGAGTCTGCCGGAACACCTTGCAAATATTTGCCTGTCAGCAACCCGCCCGCCAGCGGTGAAAAACAAATGCAACCGACTTGTTCTTCACGCAAAGCATCCGTTAAGCCATCTTCAATCCATCGGTTAAGCAACGAATATCGCGGTTGGTGAATAAGGCAGGGCGTACCCAAATCTTTGAGAATGGCCACCGCTTTGCGGAACAAATCGGCAGGATAGTTGGAAAGTCCCACATAAAGCGCTTTGCCGGAACGGACAATGTGGTCGAGTGCGCCCATCGTTTCTTCCAATGGGGTGTTGGGGTCGGGACGGTGATGATAAAAAATATCTACATAATCGACATTCATTCGTTTAAGGCTTTGGTCTAAACTGGCAATCAAATATTTGCGACTACCATAATCCCCATACGGGCCGGGCCACATAAGATACCCCGCTTTGGTAGACAAAATCAACTCGTCACGATAAGGTTTAAAATCTTGCAAAAACAATTTGCCGAAATTACGCTCGGCTTCACCCGCGGGAGGACCGTAATTATTGGCAATATCAAAATGAAGAATACCATTGTCGAACGCCGTGCGCAACATTTGACGTTGCGTATCAATCGGGGTGATTTCACCAAAATTATGCCATAGCCCCAACGAGATAGCGGGCAGTACCACACCGCTGTTTCCACACCGACGATACTCCATTGTTGTATACCGATTTTCTAAGGCTGTATAACTCATTTTTTGTCCTCCTTTGATAGGAATTCCTACCTACACTGTAATAAAAAACGCGCCGTTTGTCAACCGATACCTGTCGAAAATCGATTGCTTTTGCAAAGAAACAATGCTATAATATAGCCAAAGAAAGGGGCTGTAACAAATGGGAGTGACCATGTATCCTCGCGTATTTCGCGACGGCAAACCGCAAACTGTATATTTTGATATTCCCGAAAAGGAAATAGATGCATCTCTTTTGAAAATCCGCATTATTCCGATGGAACAATACGACATTCCGCACACCGATTATCATATTAACGAAATTTATCGATACCCTTTAAAAAACGTACACAAAGAGTCCGACACGGTTTTTTCGGTAACACATACCTTTAACGGTGAACAACGGCATAACGTCCGCGTATATTACGACGGCAATTTGCTTGACAAAACGTACGCCTATTCTGTAAAAGATGATTTAGCAGAACTAAACTGCTACAAAGGTGACACCCATTTGCACACCTCTTGTTCCGACGGTGAAGGAACACCGTTTGAAGTGGCCTGTTCTTACCGCGAAATCGGCTGTGACTTTATTGTCATTACCGATCATCACAAATATTGGCCGTCGGTGCAAGGACAGCAAGAGGTTTCGGCTATTACCAGTGCTTTTACCGTGTTCCGCGGTGAAGAAATTCACAATATGGATATGGGTTATTTTCATCTTATTAATATGGCGGGTAACCAAAGCGTTAATGAAATCATCGAAAACGACGATGCCTATGTGCAAGAACAAGTAAACAAAATTCTTGCCGAACGCGATTTCGAAGGACTTTCCGACCCGCGCGGTGTCGCTTTTCGTATTTTTGTTGCCAATGAAATCCGCAAAGGCGGCGGTGTGGCTATTTTGGCTCACCCGTTTTGGGATATTGGAGAATACAATATTTCCACCGAAGATACCATCTATCACCTGCGCCACGGTGATTACGACGTATTGGAGGTTTTGGCAGGGTGTGATGCAACCGATAATGGTAGCAACTTGCAAGAATTATTGCGTACCGAGTTAATGGCAGAAGGATGCAAAATTCCCGTTTGCGGTGCTTCGGATGCGCATCGCGCTATTACACGCAGTAGCGGGTTGTTTGGTATTCAATTTACCCTTGTGTTTGCAAAAACACCCGAGGATATTCCACAAGCCCTTAAAGAGGAACGCGGCGTGGCAATTAAGCGCACCGATGATGTGTTCTTCCATGCGGTTGGACGCTACCGTTATGCCAAGTATGCGCGATTCCTAATGGCGGAATATTTCCCCGAATATACCAAACTGACCGAAAAGCATGCCGCGGCAATGGCAGCAAAAGATGCCGCCGCATTACAACAAACCGAAGCGGATATTGCCACTTTT
>JAZROQ010000001.1:0-53803 GCA_045648765.1 Acutalibacteraceae bacterium | reverse complement strand
TCTTCCCTCACGCGGCGTTGCTGCATCAGAGTTTCCTCCATTGTGCAATATCCCCCACTGCTGCCTCCCGTAGGAGTCTGGGCCGTGTCTCAGTCCCAATGCGGCCGATCAACCTCTCAGTTCGGCTACCGATCGTCGTCTTGGTGGGCCGTTACCCCGCCAACTAACTAATCGGACGCGAGGCCATCTCTCAGCGGATTGCTCCTTTGGTATCTCTTCCATGCAGAAAAAATACGTTATGCGGTATTAGCGAACGTTTCCGTTCGTTATTCCCCTCTGAAAGGCAGGTTCCTCACGCGTTACTCGCCCGTCCGCCACTAAGATATTCAAGAAAATTCAGTAGCAAGCTACCTTCAAATCAGCGAATATCTCCGTTCGACTTGCATGTGTTAGGCACGCCGCCAGCGTTCGTCCTGAGCCAGGATCAAACTCTCTAAACAGTTGTATATCCAGTGCTTTATGCACTAAACATCTTTGTTCAGAAAAGCTCTTTGGCTCTTCGTTTCGACGCTTTGCGTCGCGTTTCGTCAATTTTCATTGACCGGATTCTTTTCGAATCTCTTTTTTTAAGAAATTACGGGTTGTGTGTTCGTTCTTTCTTTCACATTGTTTAATTTTCAAGGTCCTTTGCTGTCTCGTTTTGCGAGATAGCCTATATATATTATCACTGGGAAAAGCTTTTGTCAACACTTTTTTAAAAATTTTTTCAATTTTTTATCGGCGCAAAAATCTACGAATACCAAGCCAAAATTCCTTGCCGCACAAAAGCAAAACTAAGCTAAATAAAACCAGTTGGAAAATGCTTGTAAACGGTACTTCACAAAGCAATAATGTTGTTTGCACTAAAAGTAATGCCGTGCACAAAATCAAGCGCAGATAATTCCATTTAATTCGTATATATCGTTTGGTATCCCACACACGAACCGCAAACACAATCAGATAACAAACCAAGGTTGCTGCGGCCGCTCCATTTACACCGTATCGAGGAATCCACAGAACGTTCAGCACTATGTTTGTCACTGCGCTGATAAGAGCGGTAACCAGAGAACGCATACTCTTCTTTTCTACCATATATATACTTCCCAAGAAGTTGACCATGCACGTAAACACCATGGAAATAACCAAAAGCGGAATATATCTCCACGCGCTGTAATATTCGGTTGCAAACAGCACGTGAGGAATCCAACGCGTACAAACAATAATTCCAGACGCCATCACAAACAAAAGCGCACTGTATAATGACATAATTCTGGTATAGAAAGTGCTTCGATCTTCTTCTTCCGTCACAGCGGAAATTTGCCAAGCATCCATAAAGATACCGGATGCCAACATAATTAAGGATGGGATTTTATAGGCTGCAGCGTATAAACCGGTAAACGATTCATCCAAGAAACCCGCCACCAAGTAGCGATCGGACACATTCGTAATCCACCACAAAACCGTGTTGGGTATCATAGGAATAGCATATTTGAGCATTGAACGAAGCACCGAGAAATCCAAAGAACGAAAGTTAATAAACTGATATAACCGCGCTGTGATTGTTAAAAACACCACCGACAGCAAATCCGAACAAATAATAGAGAGCATATAGCCCAATATACCCCACCGCAGCACAACCAAAAAAAGGATGTTAAAGCCAATGGTAGTAACCGTACTTAAAATGCCGTCAATCGCAAAAAGTTTGACACGATTTTGCGCACGAACAAATTGCGCACAAAGCGAACGCAACGAGGAAGAAAACACAAAAGCACACAACAACCAAGTGTAATCTGTGATCAAAGGGATTTTAGACAACAACGGATTGATAAGCAAAAGCAATATTCCGCCACCGAAAAGCGAAAGCAATCCCGTAGTAAAAACATCGCTTTTCCGTACGCCTTTATCCAACCCAAACCGTACAACCGCGTTAGTAATCCCCAAAGTAATTAACGGCAACAACAAATTCCCGCTTTGTTGGAGCATATCCGTAACACCGTATTGTCCCTGGGTTAGTAATTCGGTATATAAACGCGTTAAAAAGAAAGAAAGCAATTTAGAACTAAACGTACCGATGGCAAATATCACGGTATTTGACAAAAGACGTTTGTACTTATCCATATTACATATCTCCCTTCTTTTATTTCACACCAAATAGAATACCCACATTTTTCTGTTCTGTCAAGAGTTTAAGATAGTTGCACTTTTTATCGAAATGTGGTATAGTAGTACAAGTTTTTTTGAAAAGAGGAATTGTTTTGTCAAACCGTGTCACATTTCGAGCAACGCTCTGTCCCCTCTTAGCTGCTTTTATTTGGGGCTCTGCTTTTGTTGCGCAAGATATCGCCGCTAGAGATTTGCCGCCTTTTACTGTTAACGCGGTTCGCTCTTGGATTGGGGCTTTTGCAATTTTATTATTGTCATTTGCCCTGCGCAAAAAGATGAGCATTCCTGCTGAAAATCGCAACCACTATTATAAACGTTTAATATGGGGCGGTATTGGTTGTGGCATTTTATTGACCGCCGCCGCCAACTTGCAACAAGCAGGCATAGGCGAAACCGACCCCGGGAAAGCAGGGTTCATCACTTCCCTTTACGTTGTTTTAGTGCCGATATTAGGCATCTTTTTCCGCCGACGTGCACCCTACACCGTTTGGATCGGCATTGGCATAGCGCTAATAGGATTGTACTTACTTTGCATTACCGATGGTTTTAGCATTGCGCCGAGTGATCTACTGATTCTATTATGCGCCGTCTTTTTTGCTTTTCAAATTTTGTTGGTAGACCGACTCCAAGATGTTCACGGTATTCATCTTTCGTGTGTACAATTCTTCACCGTGGCTATCTTGAGTACGATTTTGATGTTCGCATTTGAAACTCCTTCCCTTTCGTTAATCCTCAAACATTGGGCTCCCCTTTTATATATAGGCGTGTTTTCCAGCGGCATTGCCTACACTTTACAAATCATTTCACAAAAAGATGCGAACCCCACCGTTGTCACCTTGCTTTTAAGTTTGGAATCTGTTTTCGCTGTGTTGACCGGTTGGGTTTTGCTTGGCGATACCCTTTCCACCCGTGAAATTTGCGGTTGCATTTTGATGTTTTCCGCAGTCACATTGGCAAACATCCCAATTAAGCCCTTATCACGCAAGGGAAAAGCTTAGGTTTTGTTTCTTTTCACCAATACGCAACCCCGTTTCTTGTTCAAAACAGAGAAACGGGGTCTTTTTTTGTTTTTTCACTTTACTTTGCTAACGTGGTAGAGTATAATGTGAATACACCAAAACAAACATATTTAGGAGGATTTATTATGAAACGCTTTTTTGCACTTACTTTGGCTGTATTAATGATTATCGCATGCTTCGCCGGTTGCGGCAAAGCTAAGGATGATGACGTTGTCACCAATCCTACCGGTGGCGACACCCAACAAAAAGTAATCACGGTCGGTTACACCATTTATGAACCCATGAACTTCAAAGATGCCGACGGCAAATTGGTCGGTTACGACACCGAACTCGCCGAAAAAGTTTTTGGCAACTTAGGCTACAAAGTCATTTTCCAAGAAATTGTTTGGGCAAACAAATACACCGATTTGAATTCGGACACCATTGATTGTATTTGGAACGGTTTCACCGCTAATGTTGCCGACGACGATGACGGCGTACAACGCTCTCAAAAGGTTGACTTTTCTTACAACTACATGGAAAACCGCCAAGTGGTTGTTGCCAAAAAAGATGCCGGCATTGCTTCGGCAGCAGATTTGAAAGGTAAATTAGGTGTCGGTGAAAAAGGTTCCGCCGGCGAAACCTATGCTAAAACCTTTAAAGGCGCTACTTTCAAAGGCTTTACTGCTCAAACCGAATGCTTGACCGAGGTTATCGGCGGCACCGCTGATTTTGCTGTGTTGGATGCTCAATTAGCAAAAAGCTATGCCGGCAAAGGTGACTACGCCGACTTGGCAATTGTAGAAGGTTTATCCAGCGACGTTGAGTACTATGCTATCGGCTTCAAAAAAGGTAGCGACTTAACCGCCAAAGTCAACGAACAATTAGAAAAACTGGGTGCCGACGGTACCATCGCTGCTTTGGCAGACAAATACGGCGTTGCAAATACCGCCATCAAAAACTTTGCTGACCAAAAGAAATAAACAAATTTAATAAACAACATTTACTATGATAGGCGAACAGCCCCAAAAGGGTTGTTCGCCTTATTGGGGAGTATACTATGACTTTTTGGGAAGTAACCAAATTTTTACTTGACGGATTTTACATATCGTTGCTGATTTTTGCTGTAACGTTGTTGTTGGGCGCCCCACTTGGATTGCCTATTGCTTTTTGTTCTATGAGCAAATTCAAGCCCTTGCAAGCGGTTTCCAAGGTTATCGTTTGGATTGTGCGCGGCATACCGTTGATGCTTCAAATCTTTATCATTTACTACGTTCCCGGTTTATTGTTTGATAAACCCATTTTCAGTTACATCGATAAATACATGTTCATGAACTATAACATCATGGATACCGGACGTGTGGTAGCCGTTCTCATCGCCTTTGTTTTAAACTACGCTTGCTACTTTTCGGAAATCTATCGCGGCGGTATTGAAAGCATTTCCCGTGGTCAATACGAAGCTGGTTACGTGTTAGGGCTCACAAAATCACAAGTGTTTCGTAAAATCGTTTTAAAACAAGTTGTCAAGCGCATTGTTCCGCCTATGTCAAACGAAATTATCACGTTGATTAAAGACACAGCGCTTGCTAACTGCATTATGGTAAGTGAGATTATTAAGCAAGCCAAAGAACTTGCCGCCACCAAAGCTTTGGTGTGGCCCTTGTTCTACACCGGTATATTTTATCTGTTGTTTGTCGGATTACTTACCATACTGTTAGGACGATTGGAAAAGAAACTAAGTTATTTTAGGAGTTAATCATGGCAATATTAGACGTAACAAACATTAAAAAATGTTTTGGAAAAACCGAAGTTCTCAAAGGCATCAGTTTTTCCTTAGAGAAAGGCAACGTTTTATCCATTATCGGTTCTTCTGGCAGCGGTAAAACCACATTGCTTCGTTGCTTGAATTTTTTGGAAATGCCCGACAGTGGGAAAATCACAACAAACGAAAAAGTATTGTTTGACGATGCCGACAAAGCCACGCTAACCGATGCTCAAATCCGTCAAAACCGATTGCACTTTGGTTTAGTTTTCCAAAACTTCAACCTGTTTCCCCAATACAGTGTTTTGGAAAATGTTTGCTTAGCCCCCAAATTGCAAGCAAAAACTCTTCCCAATTACAAAACCAACGCCAAACAAATTTTGGCAGAAATTGAAGAAAAAGCTCTTAAACTCATTGACGAGGTCGGTCTTTCTGCCAAGCGCGACGCTTATCCGTGCGAATTATCCGGCGGCCAACAACAACGCGTTGCGATCGCACGTGCTTTGGCCTTGGATCCGGAAATTTTGTTTTTCGATGAACCCACCTCTGCTTTGGACCCGGAACTTACCGGTGAAATTCTACGTGTGATCAAAGAATTGGCAAAGAAAAATATGACCATGGTCATTGTCACACACGAAATGCAGTTTGCTCGCGATGTTTCCGACCAAGTCATTTTTATGGACGAAGGTGTTATTGTGGAGCAAGGCACTCCTGAGCAAATCTTTGACCACACACAAAACGAACGTACCAAACTGTTTTTGGCGCGTTTTAATGAAGGATAAGAACTCCCACAAAAAAGCCGTGCAACGATTTGCGTTGCACGGCTTTCATTTTATAGTATTTGTTCTAAAAGTTTTCCAAGCGCTTTCGCCATAGAAGCAAAGCCTAAATCGTTGGGGTGACATCCGTCAACCGTTCCTTCGTTTTCGGCAAGTTCCATTAACGTTCTGCCTTCAATTATATACACGTTTTTATCACCGTTTGCTTTGGCATTTTGATACGTTGTTTTAATGACTTCCAACCGCTGTTTTTCCTCGTCGTTTAAATAATAAGACGGTCTCGACATCATTATAATCGGTATTTCCGGATGTGCCGCACGGATGCATTTAAACATCTTTTCGTGGGTATCCTGTAAAAGCTTCACGCTCAAAGCATTATAATCATAATCGTACACAAAGATCGACATATCCAGCCCGGATATATATTCCGCTATCTCGGTTTCCCCTTTGGCACCACCCGAAAAACCAAGATTGATATGATCGCACGACAACCTGCGGGAAATAATATTTTGGTAAGCGTTACCGGGCCTTGAAGCACACGCGCCTTGCGTAATGGAAGAGCCGTAATAAACAATCGGTTTTTCAACTGTGTACGGTTCAGGAGCTTCAATTGTTGCCGTGTTGCTTACACCGATATACACTTCGCTAACTTCGCTGTAAAGCGGAAAATGAATGGTTATTTCCCTCATTTGCGCCGATTCAAAATCAATGCAGCTTTCATAACCGTCTCGATAATCATACGGCGGAACAAAAGTTCCACCATACTGCCCATTCGCATACAAATCAAACCCCGCAGAGCCGGTCCAAGCCATATGAGGCATTTTATAGATAACAGGCAACTTCGCATGGATTGCCACATACGGGCTGTTCGTCTTAAACCGCACGCGCCCACCGGCAGTATGCGCGTACAAACGAATCACGTCTTTACTTACGGTTTGCGCTACACTTTCCGGAAGCCTTATAAACTTGCCGGAATCATAGTACACACCGTAAATTTTAAACGGGTCTTGCTTCACATCGTAAAACCGAATATCTTCCTTTTGTATATTTGTTTCCACTTTAAAGTTAGCATCAATTGTTGAAATGTCACTCATAAAGTATCCCCCCAATGCGATTAGTTTAGCATACGAGCTAAAAAAGCGCAAGCAAATTTACTTAAAAAAACGGAGATGTCTTTGAAAGACATCTCCGTTTTAATTGAAACAAATTATTTCTTAAATTGAGGACCATAGGTGGCGCAAGCTCTGTAATCTTGGCCTTCTTTGTCCATACCAAACGCGTTCCAAGCAGCGGGACGGAAAATGTCATCTTCGGGAACGTTGTGCATGCACACGGGAATTCTGAGCATAGAGCACATGGTGATAAGGTCCGCACCAATATGTCCATACGAAATCGCACCGTGGTTAGCACCCCAATTGTTCATAACGTCATAAGCCGTTTTGAAGGGGCTGCCCTCTTTGCCATCGCAACGAGGAGCAAACCATGTGCAAGGCCAAGTCGGATTGGTACGTTCCATGAGAGTATCCGAAACTTCTTTGGGAAGATTTACGGTCCAACCTTCGGCAATTTGAAGAACCGGTCCTAAACCTTTGACCAAGTTCAAGCGAATCATTGTGCAAGGCATTTCGGCATACGTGGTGAAGTGGCTGGAAAATCCGCCGCCACGGAAGTTATCGAAACCTGCTTCACACCAAACGGTAGCGTCGGTCATCTTTTTGATATCTTCGTCGGTGACTTCCCACCATTTTTTCATGATGGCGTTGCCGTTTTCATCGGTGCAAACACCCGAAGCATCCAAGCAAGCAGCACCGGAGTTGAGCAAGTGGATGATACCGTCACTTTCTTTGGCTTTACCTTCTAAATCGTATCCGGTAACACGTTTGGTTGCCTCCGGCGACCAGTAAGTACGAACGTCGGCAAAAATTTGTGCACGGTGCGTCAACAAGCGCATAAACAGCATACCCATACCGTTGAGCACATCGTTTTCTGTTGCCAACGTATAGGGTTCTCTGGCGCCTTCAAAGTCAAACGAGGAGCTTAAAAGTGCTTCGGGGTAGTCACAGTTGGGCCAATGGTCTGTCCATTGACGTTGACCTTGGAAACCACCCACAATGGCATTGTGACCGACCATTTCTTCTTCGCAACCCTCGGGCAAATTTTCGTTACCCGCCATCAAATCCTTGATGATGCAATACATTTTGACAGTGAATTCCCATTGTTTTTCTTTTTCTTCATCCGAGAATCTGACAAAATCAGGGTTATCATCTCTGCCCATTTTGCAGTGTTCTTTGGTCCAAGCAAGCGCTTTTTGGTATTCTTCTTCGTTGTAAATGCCTTCTTCCATACGGCGAAGAATTTCAACTTCGTCAACAGATTCGACGCGCATACCAAAATATTCTTCCATGAAATCTTGGTCCATAATCGAACCGCCGATACCCATGCATTGCGAACCGATTTGCAAATAGGATTTGCCACGCATGGTAGCCACAGCAACAGCGCATCTGCCGAAACGCAACAATTTTTCTTTGACGTCTTCGGGAATCGTGTTTACCATATCGGTATCTTGCACTTCATGACCATAAATACCAAAAGCCGGCAAACCTTTTTGTGCATGAGAAGCCAAAACAGCCGCCAAATAGACAGCGCCGGGACGTTCGGTACCGTTGAAGCCCCAAACACCTTTAATTGTGTTCGGATCCATATCCATTGTTTCCGAGCCGTAGCACCAGCAAGGCGTTACCGAAAGTGTAATATCGACGCCTTCTTTTCTGAACTTATCTGCGCACGCGGCGGTTTCTGCCACACGACCGATGGTGGTATCCGCCATAACAACTTTTACGGGATCACCATTGGAATAAAACAAATTCTCTTCCAATAATTTTTTGGCAGCGTTAGCAAGAGCCCAAACTTGCGGTTCCAAGCTTTCGCGAAGTTTCATCGGGCCACGTCTACCGTCAACCACAGGGCGAATACCAATTACAGGATAATCGCCTTTGTATCTGTTTTTCGACATAATTTTTCCTCCTTAATGGTTGTCAATATTACACCCGCCAACTATTTGGCAGAATAACACCAATGTTTATTTTGTTCCGAAAATACGGTCACCGGCATCGCCAAGACCGGGAACGATATATCCGTTTTCGTTCAAGCATTTATCCAACGATGCGCAATAAATCTGCACGTCGGGATGTGCTTCTTGCAAAGTTTTTAATCCTTCGGGTGCCGCAATAATACACATAAACTTAATGCTCTTGGGACCGCGTTTTTTAATTTGACCAATCGCATCCACAGCAGAACCGCCGGTAGCAAGCATGGGATCCAGCACAATTACCTCGCGTTCTTGAATGTCGCCCGGAAGTTTGCAGTAATATTCCACGGGTTTTAACGTGGTTTCATCACGGTATAAACCAATGTGTCCCACACGAGCAGAAGGAACCAATTCCACTGCGCCATCTACCATGCCTAAACCCGCACGCAAAATCGGTACAAACGCCAATTTTCTGCCGGCAATCTGCTTGCCGGTGGTTTTGGCAAGCGGAGTTTCCACTTCGACATCGCACATCGGCAAATCGCGCGTCGATTCATAGACCATCAGTTCGGTAATTTCTTGAATCAATTCCCGAAATTGTTTGGAACTGGTGTTTTTGTCACGCAACAAGGTGACTTTGTGTTGAATAAGCGGGTGGTCTGCGATAAACGGTTTGTTAGACATAATAACTTCCTCCTAATATTTTAAACTTTTGATGTTTGATTTTGCTGTTGTTTGCTGCGTAACTCACGTTCTGCTTGCGGCAAACGCAAATAAGCAGGTAAAAGTTCGGCGGCAGAAATAATGTTATCCTGCTGTATGGATATAACCGCTTCCAGTGCGATTCCCGCTGCATGCTGATATCGTAAAGCGGGCGGCGCCAGACACAAATCTTTTATTTCTTCTTTCCATTGTTCATAGCAAAGCGCGGCGCCATCCCCCACCAAAAGTATGGGGCCGGATTTTTCAAGTAATCGGTCTTTCACTTCGGTCATCGGCAAAGCCTCATCAGGAGTCAGGCGGGTAATTACACCGTTTTCCAAACAAAACGACGCTGTATAAATTTGGTTGCAGCGTGCATCCATTGCCGCTACAATTCTACCATTAAACGGCATACCCTCAAATCGGCGTGCCATACCCGCCAATGTAGAAACCGGAACACACGGCAGATTCTGTGGGAATGCTAAACCTTTCACGGCTGAAACACCAATGCGCACACCGGTAAAAGAACCGGGGCCTACCGCCACTGCCAAAGCGTCGATATTTTCAAAAGACAAACCGGCATCGGCTATGGTGTGATTAATCAAAGGTAGCAACGTTTGACTGTGTGTAAGACCGGTATTCACAAACGACTGCGCCAAAATACGTTGTTGCCCGTTTTCCACACGCAAAATTGCACAAGAGGCAGGACCCGCCGACGATTCTACCGCCAACAACGTAAACGCTTCTTTAAAAAGCATTTTCATCCACCCCTTCAATTGTGATTTCGCGTTCATTTTCCGAAAGACGACAAAATTTCACACGAATAGCATCGGGCGGCAAAGCGGTCTCGATATTCTCGCTCCATTCTACCGCTAACACAGCTCCTTGCTGTTGATATTCAAAAAAACCGGTGGTGTCTAAATCGTCCCAACTGCTAATGCGATACATATCAAAATGCACAAGCGGAGGCGAACCACCATAATCGTTCACCAAAGCAAAGGTGGGGCTGGATACGTACGCGTCAGGTGAAAGCACTTGTGCCATTCCGCGTACAAAAGCGGTTTTTCCCATACCTAATCCACCAAAAAAGGCAACTACCGTGCCGGCTTTGCAAAAGGTGGCCAGTTTCGCACCAAGCGCTTGCGTTTGTGCTTCACTGTGTGTAATCACCGACATGATATCTCCCCTTCACACCTTTTTAAACATTCTATCATAAAAAACACGTTCTGAAAAGCATTATTTTATTTATTATCTAAATTATTGTTTTGCATCATACCACGTTTTGCCAACATTAACGTCTGCACGCAAACGAACTGTCAAGGTGGCCGCTTTTTCCATTTCTTCTTGCAAAATTTGCGCAACCTTTTCCGCTTCGTTTTCTTTTGATTCCACAATCAATTCATCATGAACCTGCAAAATCAAACGAGCATCGACCTTTTCTTCTGCCAATCGATGATATACCCAAATCATGGCAAATTTAATAATATCTGCCGCCGTACCCTGGATTGGCATATTACGTGCCACACGTTCTCCAAAAGAACGCGTGATATGGTTAGAAACTTTCAGTTCCGGCAAAGGACGACGACGGTTAAACATCGTTTTGGCATAACCGGTTCGGTTTGCTTCGGCAATCAAGAAATCCATATATCCCGCCACCGCACTGTAATGAGCCAAGTACTGGTCAATATAGTGTTTAGCCTCGGTATAAGTAACGTGAATATCTTCGGACAACGAATGCGCACCAATCCCATAAACAATGCCAAAATTCACCGCTTTTGCTTGGGAACGCATAAGAGGCGTCACCAAAATTTCAGGAACATCAAAAACTTGTGAAGCAGTAATACGGTGAATATCTTCTTCGTTGTTAAATGCATCCGTCATGGTTTCGTCGCCCGACAAAGCCGCTAACACGCGCAATTCAATTTGCGAATAGTCGGCATCACACAACACATACCCTTCTTTTGCGCGGAAGAAACGACGCAGCTCTCTGCCAAGTTCTTGCTTTACGGGAATGTTTTGCAAATTCGGTTCAGTAGACGAAATACGACCCGTGCGCGTTTCCGTTTGGTTGAAAGAAGAATGAATACGCCCATCGGCAGCAATCACTTTTTGCAAACCATCACAATATGTCGATTTCAGTTTTGACAACGTGCGATAATCCAAAATCATTTCCACCACAGGGTGCGCATGTCGCAACGATTCAAGCACCTCAGCATTGGTGGAATATCCCGATTTTGTTTTCTTTTTAGCCGGCAGTTGTAAGTCTTCAAACAACGCTTTTGCCAATTGTTTGGGCGAGTTGAGATTAAACTCATATCCCACTTGTTCCGTAATGTTTTTCACCAAAACATCTAATTGTTCTTGCAAGTTATTTCCAAATGTGGCAAGACCTTCACCGTCAATTTCAAAGCCGGCATCTTCCATCGATGCCAATACCACCGCCAACGGAATTTCCATATCAGTAAGCAGTGAAAGCATATCCGCTTCGGTTAATTGTTTTTCCAGCACATCGCACAGCGGTTCTAGCACCCGCAGTTCTTCGGGGGCATCACCTTCAAAAGGTAACACACCGTACTCTTGCGCTAAACGGGTCACTTCGTATTCCGGAGCCAGCGGATTAAGCAAATATGCCGCCAACACAGCATCAAAACAGACTCCTTGTAACGTTTTCCCATGTTTCAAGCAAAGGGCAGCCAGTGCTTTGGTATCGGCTGTTTTTTTGGCAACAGAAGCATCAGACAGCATTTCCAACAGCCGTGTGTCATCCGCCGATATCGAGGCAACCTTTCCGTTTGCTGTCAGCCACGCCGTATCTTCAAATAGCCAAACAGACAACGAACTGTTAGACAAAACAACCGCGGGTTCTTCCGTATAAAGTTTTTTTACTTCTTGAACAGAATGATTAACAGAAGACTCAACCGTCGCCGTCAGCCCCATCTTTTCCATCAACTTAAACAGTTCCAGTTTTGTCATCAGCACTGACAATTCTTTTTCTTGTGGTACCGACAATGCATAATGTGTAAGTTCTATATCGATCGGGGCTTCACAACAAATCGTTCCTAAACGACGGCTAAGATATGCGCTATCTTTGCCTTCGGTCAGTTTTCGACATAAGGTTTCACGCAGCTCATCCAAATGCGCATATACCGCATCAAGTGTTGCATACTGATGCAACAAATCCAAAGCCGTTTTTTCACCAATGCCGGGAACACCGGGAATATTATCACTGCTATCCCCCATCAGTGCTTTTAAGTCAATCAGTTGTGATGGCGTTAAACCGTATTTTTCAAAAACAGCTGCCGGGTCAAAAACAACCGTTTCCGGTTTTCCCATACGCGTTGTTGCCAAAAGCACCGTCACATCTTCGCTTACCAGTTGCAAAGAATCGCGGTCACCGGTTGCCACAAAGCACGGCACGGAATTTTGGCGTGCTTGTGCCGCCAAAGTGCCCAAAATATCATCTGCCTCGTAACCGTCTTGTTCCACCACGCGGCATCCCATCAGCGTTAACAGCTCTTTGATAAGAGGCAATTGTTGCGCCAATTCTTCGGGCATACCTTTTCGTCCTGCTTTGTATTGTTCATACCATTCGTGTCGAAACGTCGGCGCTTTGCGGTCAAAAGCAACTGCCACTGCATCGGCTTTGGTCTGTTCAAGCAATCGAAAATAAATATTCAAAAAACCAACCAACGCATTGGTAGGCACACCGTCATGGGTGGTAAGAACTTTAATCCCATAAAAGGCGCGGTTAAGAATACTGTTTCCGTCAATAATCAGCAATCGCATGGCAAATGACCCTTTCCTTAAAATGATACCCCGCTTGATAGCAAGCGGGGTAAATATGCTTTTTAGGCCTTGTCAACACTGCCCAAAACATTTTGGATCTTGTGTTTAACAACAGCGGTAATGCACTCACGACCATCACCCAAATATTGACGCGGGTCAAAATGAGTGGGGTTTTCTTTGAGATGGCGGCGAACACCGGCAGTTAATGCCAACCGCAAGTCAGAGTCAACGTTAATTTTGCAAACAGCCATGGAAGCTGCCGTACGCAACATATCTTCGGGAATACCGATAGCATCGGCCATTTGACCACCGTTTTCGTTAACCATGGCAACGTATTCCGGCATAACGGAAGAAGCACCATGCAACACTATCGGGAAACCGGGCAAGCGGTTCATCACTTCTTGCAAAATATCAAAACGGAGTTGCGGTTTTTGACCGGGTTTGAATTTGAAAGCGCCGTGGCTGGTACCAATGGCAATTGCCAAAGAATCTACGCCGGTGCGCGTAACAAAATCTTGCACTTGGTCGGGATCGGTATAGTTAGCTTTATCTGCTTCGACGCTGACTTCATCTTCCACGCCGGCCAATTGCCCCAACTCACCTTCCACGGTAACGCCACGAGCGTGGGCATATTCCACCACTTTGCGGGTAAGTTCTACGTTTTCTTCGTACGGCAAGTGCGAGCCATCAATCATAACCGAAGTAAACCCACCGTCGATGCAATCTTTGCACAATTCAAAACTGGAACCATGGTCCAAGTGCAAAGCAATCGGCAAACCGGTTTCTTCCACAGCGGCTTGTACCATGTGATACAAATAACCATGGTGAGCATATTTACGTGCCGAACCGGAAACTTGCAAAATAACCGGCGAGTTCAGTTCTTTACACGCACCGACGATACCTTGCATGATTTCCATGTTGTTAATGTTGAAGGCGCCGATAGCATAACCGCCTTCATAGGCTTTTTGAAACATTTCTTTTGTGTTAACAAGGGGCATAACCGCAAACCTCCTAATAATTATAGTAACAGTATACACTATTTTTTTATATAAGAAAAGGGAATTTTTAAAAAAATATCTGTTTTTTTCAAAAAACTTGTCTCTCGGCAAATTTCTTGGTATACTAAAACAAAAAGAAAGGTTGTGAGCCTTTATGCGTTCGGATATTACCAATATTCCCATCAGCGAAGTCTTCGAACCCAAAGACGGATGTCCCATTTGCCGTATGCGCAACATGCTCGAAAAACGTATGGCAGAATACATTACCGGCGCCGCCATGATGGAACCCGACGTGCGCATCGAAACCAATCGTTTGGGCTTTTGTATCGACCACTTCCGCGATATTATGAAGCAGCGCAACCGATTGGGTGTCGCTTTGATTTTGGAAAGCCATTTAGCAGAGATAGAACAAGATGTTTTTAAAGGACTTCCTCTGATTGGCAAAAGCGGCAAAAAGAAAGCAAAAGACGCCGATGACAAACAACAAACCTGCTTTGTTTGTCAGCAAGTAGACTGGGCGATGGAAAGAATGCTTGCCACTGTTTGTCGTCTGTGGGAAAACGAAGCGGATTTTCGCCAATTGTTTGACGAGCAAGAAGCATTATGTCTCCCCCATTTTTCGTTGCTTGTCCAAACAGCTCAAACGGCAATGGGCAAAAAATCGGTTGGTGCTTTTTCCAAGGCTGCTTCCACCCTATCACACCGTTACATAACCACTTTACAACACGACGTTTCTCACTTTTGCAAAATGTTCGATTACCGCAACAGCGGCGAGGGTGCTGACTGGGGAAATTCGCGCGATGCGGTGGAACGCGCCGTTTGGTTTTTAACGGGTCGCGAACCGTAAAGGAAATTCAACAATCCGTATGTAAATATTTTTAAAAATGCAAATATTTTTTATTATTTCGACCCCTTACGACACAAAAACACCACGAAATATAAGGATTTGTTCACATTTTCAACATAGTTTTCCACAAATACATTGTTTTTGAATATATTACAAAGAGTTATATTTCCTTTCCAAGCACATTTTTTTGTATAAATTTTTCACCAAATCCCATACTCAAAGTGTGCAGAGGAGTGTGCTTATGATAAAGGGAATTAATCGACAAATCGTGGAAGTTACCGACACCAAAAACCCCTATTTTGAACGCATGTTTTTGGTAGTCCGTCACCAGTGCACCGATTATCCGACAACGCTGTTAGACAAAGAGGCTAACAAACTGTTTTCTTCACAAAAAGCATACAGCGGATTAAAAAAAGCCCGGCGGCGATATTGGACATCGCAACTGATTTTTTTGTTTTTTGGCGGAATCATTGGCGCTGTTTTAACGCAAGCGTTCCTGCAACTGTAAAAAAAAGAACACCTTGGCAATTGCCAAGGTGTTCTTTTTTATTTCGTCATAAACAAAACGCCAAGTGTGTTCGGACCGCAATGTGAAGAAATGGTACAACCGGCACGCGTAATAAAAACCTCATCGCACACGTTGTAGGATTCCACCGCTTTTTTAACCATTGTCAAGCGTTCTTCGGAAATGCCCGAATGTGTAATAAAAATACGTTTGCGGCAAATGTCTGTTCGTCCTGCCAATTTATCTTCCACATATTGCAGCAACGCTTTATCCAGCGAACCGCGATATTTTTTGCCGACATCCATTTTGCCGCCGGCAGCGTTGTTTACTTCAATGCACGGTTTAAGTTGCAACAAATTGGCACCTAACATCGCCAACGCCGAGCAACGACCGCCTTTGTGCAAAAATTCCAACGTATCGAGCACGAAGCTAGCGTTTGAATGCGTTGCCAAAGCCTGGACTTCTTCTGCCACTTGTGCAGCAGACATACCCGCTGCAATGCGGTCTGCCGCTTCCAACACCAACAAACCCATACCGGTAGACAAGTTACAACTATCTACCACATAAACGCCGTCGCATTCCGCAGCAGCCATACGACAATTGGTTTGTGATACCGACAAAGCCGAGCCCAAACTAATGTACACGATTTCGCAACCGTTATCCAAATGCGGTTTAAAGAAATCGAGATATTCTGCCGTGTTAGCAGCATTGGTTTTGGGAAGTACGCCTTTTTGAGCGTAGGTTTCATAAATATCATCCGGCATAATATTTACGCCGTCATCGTAGTTCTTATCGTCCAAAACCACATGAAGCGGACATGTTAAAACGTGAAAACGCTCTTTTAATTCGGGACTTAAATCACAAGTGCTGTCAGCGCACAGAACAACAGGTTTACTCAATTCATTTCCTCCTCTGCTGTCGAAAACTTTTTAAATCATAGCATATTTTTCGACAAAACACAAGTTTTTTCTGTTGAGCCTATCATTTAGGGACAATATGCAGTGCCACTTCTTTTCCGAGAACAATGGTACTATAAGAATAGGCACCGGTAACACCAATTTTTTTAGCAATGGCACCAACATTCGTTTTAAACCACGTTATAAATGTTTCCGGTTTATCAGCAATGTATACGTGCAGCCCATTTGGATTTCGTTGCATTAAAGATGCCACGCTATCCGTCGAATAGGTGGTAAGCACCGTACCGTTTATCACGTGATAGTTAGCGGCAGTGGCCGTGCAAAGCGGCAAAGCATAGGCGTTTTCCGTGCTGATACGGTGGCTTTCTTCTATTTGTTTGGTAGTCATATTAAAATAAGCGTACATAACTTCTTTGGAAGAAGCATCATCCCATGTTAAATCAACGTGATAGTATTCCCCGCCGATTTTAACAACGTTCCATGCGTGAGGTTCTTGCCCGCCGCTTGCAGGATTGATGCTGGTACCCTCTGCAATCATAGCCGGAATACCCGCTTGATACAAAAGCCACTGAAAAGCGCGAGCGTAGCCGTCGCACACCGCCTTTTTTTCGACCAAAGCACCATAGGCGTTATGTGCGTTTTTCCCGTTTTGATAGGTGATTCGATTGGCCAAGTAATCGTGTATTCTTTTTTCGCGTTCATAATCGCTTTTGACAGATGAAGCCACTGTCAAGCACGCCGCAACCACATTTTCAAATTCCCGCTGCGCATATTCCTTTTCCGAGCGTGTCATAGTATATTGCGGCAAAATGCTTATCACTTTGTTGTCTTCGAGGGTATATTGAAAGGCGCTGTTACACCAAAAATGTTGCGGGTAGTCGTCGTGGTAATAGTAAAACACCGTCAGCGCTTCTTTTGCTGTCAACGGTACGGATAACTTGATTTCGGGTTTCATTGCCTCTACGCCACTGACAATATCTTGATAAGCACTCACCAGCGCTACACCGTTGTCCATTTTCCCCAATAAAGAATATCCATAATACTCCGAAGCCGGAAGCGGAATCAGTTTGAAAGAAAACACCGGTTCATATCGGGAGGTGATTGTTGGTTTTTGTGTGGTTGTGGCAGCAGAAGACGTTGTCTTTTCGGGCAACGTTGTTTTTTGACCTTTTTTGGTTGTAGCAGTCGTGGAAGAAGATTGTGTCGTGCTGACATTCTCCCCCGACATTTGTGTCGTCACAGAGTCGTCTGTGCTTTCATTGTTTGTACCTGTAACAGTATTTTGAACGGTAACTTGCTGTGTTTGAGTAGTGGTTGTCACAACATCGGCTTTGCTACCGCACCCTGCCAACGATAAAACGGCCATTGTAATCGCAAGAATAAAAGAAGTTTTTTTGATAAACACTGATCTTCATCTCCTTAACATAAGGTTGATTACCTATCCACTATACCAAATTATTTCTTTTTCGTCAAATTCCCAGCCAACTTTTACCGGTTGCATAATCGATTTTTATTCCGGGTTGGTTATTATACGCATACACATTAAAGCAAACACCTGCGCCATTATCTTCGACCGATTTTGCTTCCATTTGCACTCCGCTTGCCAACAAATTTTCTCCTTGAAATATCGGGGTTACGCGATAAACAACGTGATTTTTGGTTTCCTTAACATATTCGGCAATTTGATTTTCAAAGGGGAGCATTCCTTCTACGTTCAAAAACCGTGTGCCGGTAATCAAATTGTTGGAGTTGGAGTTTTCTCCGGTCAGTTGATAACCAATGAGATGACAACGATTATACAAATATTTTCCATCTACACAATCGTATTTCACCGTGTACCATCCCGACGGTTTAATTTGTCCGATACTACCACGTTCTTCTGTTGGCATAATATCTGTGCCGACGCAAGCCTTCGCCACACCGCAACGTCCAAGCACGTCAAGCGGTGAATATTGTTCATACGAAGTTGTCACCATATCTTCTGCCGTAAAATTCGGTTGGTTATTATCTATCGTCACGTATGCAACATCGTCACTAAACGGCGGAATATCTTGCAATGAAAACGAAGATGCCGAATTTGATTCATAAAAGTACCAAGAAAATAAGAGCAGCACCGCGGCAACAATGGCAGCATAGCGTTTTTTAAGTTTCATATTTTCACCTCTGTAGTTTTAATATACAACAAATTCGGTATAAATACAACAAAAACTGCTTTTGAATACGCTTGTTGCTATTTTTTGAAATCCGTGATACAATTTAACAAATTATCTGTTGGGAGCACAATCAAATGAACACAACATGGAAAAAGAAATATACTTTACGTGCGGGAGATTTTGACAAATTTAACCGTATTAAACCTTCTGCTGTTTTGGATTTGTTCCAAGATGCTGCAGGGCAACACGCCGAAGAACTTGGTTTGGGTTTTGCACAAATGTTACATCGGTCATATCTTTGGGTGCTCACCCGCGTAGCATTCGAAATAGTTTTAGCCCCCACTCGCTATCAAACAGTAACGGTCAAAACATGGCCATTGGAGCCGCATAGGCTTAATTATCGCCGCGAATACTGCATCACAGACGAAGGTGGAAATGTTCTCATCAAAGGCAGTTCGGAATGGGTGATTCTTCACAGTGAGCAACGCAAATTACTTTCGGTTCCCAACCTGTACCCGTTCACTGAAGAATTTTGCCGTGATACGATGTTCGAAGGAAAACTTGCAAAAGTTTCTGATTTTGAAGCATCCGACACACCGTATATTGTCAATACCGGGTTTAGTGAATTGGATGTCAACAATCACGTAAACAACGCCAAATATGCTAACTACATAATGGATGCCGTTGTCCCCACTGCCGATGATATTCTTAAAACGTTCCAAATCGATTATCGAAAAGAAGTCGTGCATGGTACACAACTTAACATTTATTTTCAAAAAGAAGAAAACAGCATTTTGGCAAAAGGTCAAAACAACAACGAAGAAACCATGTTTTCGTGTAAAATACAACTTGAAAAATAATGTAAAATGAAGAAAGCCTTTCTCGATTATGAGAAAGGCTTTCTTTTTATTTATCTGAGGTTTTTAGGTTTTTTAATTCTGTTCAGCTTTTTGTTCATTTCGAGCAATTCTTCTTTGGTAAAGGAAATGTTCATCATTCCCATCATGCTGGTCAGACGAAGTACCGTAAAGCCGCCCATCATTTGCATCAAACCGCCGTCAGCCTTCAAATCCACATCAAAACCGCCGGATTTTTTGCCTGCAGCTTTGTCTTTTTTGTTGGCATCCATTTTTTTCTTGAGTTTGAGTCCAACGCCGATAAACCACAGTTTTCCGCGTTTGGAAGCCATGATATCACTGATTTTATCATTCAACGAAAAACGTCCGTCGGGGGCAGTAACGTCAAACCAGTTAAGAACCGCACCTTTTTCGACAAGAACATAATCCATGTTCATTTCGTCTACTTTGCGAATGGTCCCCTCGTCGGTCAGTTCACCGGCTTTGGCAACGATTTTACTTTCGCCAACGTTCGGCACGTCAAAATAGAAGAAATGATCTTCGGCAGTCTTTTTGCCAATGCTTTCGCCGTTTACAAAAAGTTCTACTTCGGGAAGGTTGGAATAAACAGTTACTTTGGTAACATCTTCCACCCTATCCACGTATCTCTTGCCGCACAGGTGAACAAAAGGATCAACCTCGGGCGAAACCAACCATGCTTTATATGCAAAGAACGCATCTTTTTTGTATTTACGGTCCATGGTGATAAGACCTTTGTGGTTTTGTCCGTTTTCGCCGCCCTCGGCTCGAGCATCGGCACCAAAGTCGAACATGTTCCATACGTGGGTTGCCCAAATATATTTTCGGGAGAAGAATTGTTTGATCAGTTCTTCATGATAATACGCTTGATATTCCTCGGTGTAATCCCCTTGTTTGGGATCGCTGGTATGCCAATTCAAAGCTTCGCATCCGTATTCCGAACATCCAATCGGGATAGTGGGATGTTTTTTGTGGAATTCGTCAAACCACGGACCATTCATTGCGGTTTCGCCGCCGTACCAACCAAAATAATGGTTGTACGAAACAACATCGGGGATCTGCAAATACGGATCGTCCATTTTGCACATGGAAACCGCCGCAATCGTGGTTAAACGCGTTTTGTCCATTTCGTGAACCAGGTCGTTCAAAATGCGGTGGTTTTCGAGCAAATCCTCATCCGAACCGCCAATGGAAATTTCGTTAGAAAGACCCCACACCACAATACACGGGTGGTTGTAGTTTTGCGCGATAAGTTCTGTCATTTGAGAAACGGTGTTTTCACGTCCGCCGGGCATATGCTTTGAAATATACGGAATTTCCGCCCAAATTACCAAACCTTTTTCGTCACACAAATCATAGAAATATTGGTCGTGTTGATAGTGTGCCAAACGAATCGTGGTGGCGCCCACTTCCATGATAAGATCAATATCTTCGGCATGGTGTTCCGGAAGAAGCGCATTGCCAACGCCCCATCTGTCTTGATGGCGAGATACACCGCGAAGCGGATATTCTTCTCCGTTCAAAATAAAGCCGTTGTCAGGGTCGATTTTATAACTGCGGCAACCAAATCGATTGCAAACGTTATCAATCACTTCACCGTTTTCAACAATTTCCACTTCACAGCAGTAAAGGTAGGGGTCTTTGCGGCCGTTCCACAAGTGCGCATTTTTGATATCAAAAACCACTTTTGTTTCTGTGGATTCGATTTTATCGAGTTCGTTTTCCTCTTTGTCGTAGATTGTATAAACGAGTTTTTGACCCTCTTTGAGGTTCGTTACAAACGTTTCCACTTCTACCGTGGCATCGGCACCGCTTACAATTGGTGTAATCATAATACCGGGTGCGCCGTAATAATCCAAATCGAAGTGCGTATTGTTCACGCACACCAAATTAACACCTCGGTAAAGACCACCGTAGAACGTAAAGTCGGCCATTTGCGGATACACCGTTTCACTGGGAGAGTTATCCACCACAACCGCAACTTCTGTTTTTTCATTAAGATCTTCGGTGATATTTACGCGCCAAGTGGAATATCCGCCATCGTGATGCGCCACTTTTTTACCGTTTACAAAAACATCGGCCGAGGAATTAGCACCTCTAAATTCCAAATAATACAAATCCGCAGCGGGGAAATCGGCTTTGTTCAACTCTTTAAAATACAGGCAAGAACCGCGAAAATAATCGTTCCCGCCATCAAAGCCATCTTCTGCATTCCAAGTGTGCGGAAGATTCACCTGTGTTCCTTCGCGCAAAGTAACATCGGTAGTGTCTTTTGCAAACAACCAATTTTCATTGAGATTGACAATGTTTCTCATGTTTTTCCTCCAAATAAAATGTTAAAAAGCCCGATTGTCGCTTGACAATCGGACTTTTTAAAAGCTTCAAGCTAAATTGCAAGCGTTTTTAAATTATTCAGCTTCTACTTCTTCTCGTCCAAGGTCTTGGTTCATCTTGGCGAGTGTTTTCTTGTCGAGATTATAAATAACGCCCAATCCGATAAATTGTAAAACCGCAGAGAAAAGGAAAGTAGCAGCAACAATATAACGCATATTCACAGCCACTTCCCAAAGCTGATTACCTTCGTTCTCACCCACATAGCCAAAAGCAACCATGATAATGAGTATCAGCGAAGGTCCAATGCCTTGCGCAAGTTTACGGAAGAAGGAATGCAACGAATACACAACGCCCTCTTCACGCGTTCCAAACTTCCATTCGTTGTAGTCAATGGCATCGCCCATCATTGCCCAAGAAACCGTTGAATAGATGCCTAAACCGAGCGAGAAGAACAACTGACAAACAATATAGATAACAAGGTCAAGGCCCGTGTTATCCGGCATAATAACGAAAAGACCGACACCGGCAATAATCGAAACAATAGAGCCGAACGTTGCCAATTCTTTTTTACCGTATTTAGCCACCATTTTGCGAGCAAGAGGAGTAAACACAACAATCGGAATCATCGCAAACAGTTGCACAATACCCGAAATTTGCACGTTTTTAAAATACGATTGGAAAATAACAGTCACCGCTGTGGTTGCACCTTGCATACCAATAAACATACCCATGGCAGCAACGGTAGCACCAACCGCAGGACGGTTTTTGACAAAGTTGCCAAAAGCTTTAAACACGTTAAATTTCGGAGCATCTTCGCTAAGAGTAACAGCGGTATCCACACGGATTTCCGTGTTTCGAATCATGAATTGGAAACAAATGAATCCAAGTACACCCATGATAAGAGCGGCAATAAACACACGTTCACCAATGAGGTTATTATCTTTGTCGTAAATAATGAACGGCAAAATAACCATTGGCAACATATTGCCAAAGATAGAACCGATCGAACGCCAAGCCGACAACGATGCTCTATCTTTTACATCGTTAGAAATCAGCGATAACAACGAACCGTAAGGAACGTTAGCCACGGTATAAAACGCATCCCACACGACATAACCGGCAATGAAGATAATGAACTTTGCCCAAGTCGGAGCGTTCGGGAAAGGCAAGAAACAACATGCGCCACCAACAATAAGACCAATCGAACCCGCCCAAATATAAGCAAGGAACTTGTTCCGTTTGTAGGTACGTCTGTCGGCATCAATGATCGAACCGATAAGCGGGTCATTGATAGCGTCCCACACTTGCACCACAATTAAAAGAAGTGCATACCACAGGTCCATGCCCATAAACTGTGTCCAGAAAATTGACATAGTGCCTTTAAGCGCAAAACTCATGTTACAGCCTAAGTCACCGGCAGCATAAGCAACACTGTCGCGAATGCCAAATTTGCGATGCCCGTTGGCATCAAGTACTTTTTCTTTTGCCATTTTAACAGTTCTCCTCTATTTTAATGTTTACTTATGTATATTAACATAAACCAAGCGAAAAAATCAAGAGACTTTTGTAAAAAAGCAATAGATATTGTGTACTTTCAAAAATCACAACCCAAAATATTCCATTTGTGCCATAAAAAACAAAACTCCCAAGAACGGTGTTCTTGGGAGTTTATTACTATATGTTGATTAAAATCACGGTTCTTTTTTAAAGTGTTCGCGCGTTATTTTGACAACCACTCCGGAAAGGCCAATAAGCGCTATAAGGTTTGGCAATGCCATAAGAGCATTAAAGCAATCGGCAATCAACCAAACCGTATTTATTTCTGCAATTGCTCCAACAAAAACAAAAATAACATAAATCACTCTGTAAATAAGAATAGCTGACCGAGAATGATTTTTAAAAAGATATCCGACACACACTTCCCCATAGTATGCCCATCCAAGTATCGTCGAAAGCGCAAAGAAAACCGTGGAAACAGCAATCCCCACTCCCCCGACAAAGGGCAGCGCTTCGTCAAATGCAGCGCTGCTGAGCGCCGCACCGCTAACCGAAGGAACAACGCCCGCGTTAAAAGCCACAGAATAAACATCGGAGGTAAGAACGACTATTGCAGACATCGTACAGATGATTATCGTTGTAATAAAAACCTCAAAGACGCCCCAAACACCCTGCTTAACAGGTTCTTGTGTGCTGGATGCAGAGTGAGCAATGGGTGCGCTGCCAAGACCTGCCTCGTTCGAAAAAACGCCTCTGCCGACGCCATAGCGCATAGCGGATAATATGCCGTATCCCGCTACACCTCCAAAAGCAGATTTAAAATTGAAAGCCTCTTTAAAAATTAGCGCAAAGGTGTTCGGTATCTCTTTTGCGTTAAAGATAAGCGCAAGAATAGAAGCAAGTATAAAGAAAACAGCCATTGTCGGCACTAACTTCTCGTTAACCGTAGCAATTCTTTTCACGCCGCCAATAATAACCACCCCTACGATTACCGTAAGGATCACTCCCGTTATCCAAGGCGCAACGTGAAAATTCATATCAAGAACGGCTGAAATCGAGTTGGATTGCGTAGCGTTTCCCGTGCCGATACAAGCAATCATGGCAAAGGCGGCAAAAATCGCGGCAAGCCATTTTATCCCCAGTCCGTTTTTAATGTAATACATGGGGCCACCGATATAAGTTCCGTTTTCATTCTTTTCTCGGAATTTAAGAGCAAGAACAATCTCGGAATATTTTGTCACCATACCCAAAAGAGCACTTACCCACATCCAAAATACAGCACCGGGGCCTCCAAGCACCAACGCCGTGGCAACCCCCGCAATACTTCCCGTACCGATAGTGCCGGCAAGAGCAGTTGTAACCGCCTGAAAAGGACTAACACTGCCTTTGTCTTGGTGATGTAATTTTTTGTCAAACAAACTACCTACTGTGTTTTTGAGAACATATCCAAATTTTCTAAATTGAAAAAATCCGGTTTTGATAGACAAAAAGATACCTGCTGCTATCAAAAACACCATCATTGCTATGCTCAAAATATTATCAAAGATAAAGCCGAGCGCATTGTTTACAGCGGTTATTATTCCTTCCATAAAACTCACTACCTTGTTTTGGAATACCAAATTTTGTATAACTAAAAAAACAGTGAAATTTTAGCACAGGCCTTATTTTTTTGTCAACGGCGTCGATAAAATAAAATAAAATCCTTTGTTTTTTAATCAATCAGAAAAATATTTTCTTTGATATTACAAAATAGCAAATTTTTTTTGGAATCAAAAAAACAGTAACACAAAGAAACCCCCAAGAACGTAAAGTTCTTGAGGGTTGGGTGTTTTGAACTTAATGACACGAATGGAATGTGCCTGAAAACGAGATGATTTTTACATTATATTTCTTTAGACATTATTTGTTGGCTGTTTTCAAAAGAAATTTCACCTGTTTCAATAAAATTACAAGCCAACCAAAAAGGAATACCAGTAACTGCATCAGCTGTTAACCAAATGTTTTTAACACCTTTTTCTTTAAAGAAATTTTCACACTGGTTAACAAGTTTTTTACCTATTCCTTTTCTTCTATGAGTTTTCTTTACAAAAAACTCCATTATATATCCCCAATTAGGTCTGATATAACCCTTATCTCCATTTCTGTCTATTTTAGCATAGCAAAAGGCAATCGGTTCATCTTCTTCATAAACAATTTGTAAAAAGCGATTGTTATCAATTTTGTTAATCATACTTTTTGTTATGTTGGGGATAATTTGTTCTGGTGTCTTAATGCACTGATGAAAATCCGTTTCTGCCACATATTCTATCATCAAATTATACAAGTCATCATAATATGAAAAATCAATTGAGTGTAACGTAAAATAATCCATAAATGCACTACCTTGTGTTTTTCTTTTATTGTATCACATCATCAGCGAAGTGGCAATAATTATTCATTATTCATCAGCGAAGTGACTTCATTTTTCATTATTCATTCGAAAATCCGTTCACTGTTAATGAATAATGAATGATGAAAAATGAATAGTGAATAATACAAACGAAAATCCGTCCTCTTACGAGAACGGATTTTCGTTTGGTGCGGGTAACAGGACTTGAACCTGCACAGCCTTGCGACCATTAGAACCTGAATCTAACGCGTCTGCCAATTCCGCCATACCCGCATATCTATGATTTTGTTGTTTTGGCAGCCGCGTTTCGCGTGACCCTTGCGGTTCCCGAAATTTATTTTCGGCATTCGCCGATAAATTTCGACCGCGGCGGCTTTCTCGCCTTCGCTTTTTCTGCCTACGGGCAGCGCTCGGCTCGAAACTGCCAATTCCGCCATACCCGCATATCTATGATTTTGTTGTTTTGGCAGCCGCGTTTCGCGACATACCCGCATATTTACAACGCTTGTAATTATAATCGGTATCCGATAAAAAGTCAATAGATTTTAGGAATTTTTCGGTTTCTTTTTCAAAAGAAAGCACCGCAGGGTCTCACTTGCGGTGCTGCTTTTTTTATTTTTTTCGTGCGGTTTTTCGTTGAATGAATTTCACCAATTCTACCAACGGTAACATTGCCAATGCCAAAACAATGGCAACAGCATATTCTTTCAAGCTCACCGAGGCAAAGCCAAAAGCATTTGCCAAGAACGGAACTTCGCACACCAAAGTGGTGAGCAAGAATGCCGCCACCGCAGACAAGTTCAAGAATTTGTTTTGCCCTTTCATGCTGAACAAACTGCCACGCTGACTTCTCATGTTCAAGCTATGCACAATTTCTGCCATCGACAAAGTCAAGAAAGCCATGGTGATGCCATGTTCGGAAGTGACGATCTCCCATTTTCCCGACTCCATAAAATGACCAATGAAGTACGATGCCAAGGTAAGCAAAGAAAGCAAGAAGCCCTGATACGCCACATCAACGCCCAAACCGTTGGAGAAAACACCCGCATCGGCGCTGCGCGGTTTGCGGTTCATAATATCTTTTTCGGCTCGTTCCATACCCAACGCTAACGCGGGGAAACAGTCGGTCACCAAGTTAATCCACAACAGGTGAACGGGTTCCAAAATGGTAAAACCAAGTAAGGTTGCGGCAAAAATACTGATAACCTCACTCATGTTAGAGCCGAGCAAGAATTGAATGGCTTTACGAATGTTATCATAAATGCGGCGGCCTTCTTCCACAGCGCCTACGATGGTGGCAAAGTTATCGTCTGCCAGCACCATGTCTGCCACGTTTTTGGTAACATCCGTACCGGTAATACCCATACCCACGCCAATGTCTGCCGATTTAATCGACGGTGCATCGTTGACACCATCGCCTGTCATCGCGGTAACATAGCCTGCTGATTTCCAGGCGTTGACAATACGCGTTTTGTGTTCGGGTTGTACGCGCGCATAAACGGAAATGTTTTGGAATTCGGCAGCAAATTCTTCGTCCGACATATCATCCAATTGAGAACCGGTCACAGCGTGTTGCCCTTCGCCTAAAATACCCAATTCCTTGGCAATGGCAATCGCGGTGTCGATATGGTCACCCGTAATCATGATCGGGCGAATGCCTGCTCTGCCGCATTCTTCGATTGCGGCTTTCACTTCGGGACGAACCGGATCGATCATACCAACCAAACCGACAAACACCAAATTTTCTTCCAAGTGTGCAGGCGTTGTATCGCTCGGCAAGGCATCCCATTCGCGGTAAGCTGCGCACAAAACACGCAACGCTTTATCCGCCATCGCTTTATTGGCCGCAAGAATCTCTGCGCGATCCGCATCGGTAATGGCCGTCACTTTGCCATCTTTAATAATCAGTTTACAACGTTTAAGGACTTCGTCCGGTGCGCCTTTGGTGAATTGCGCCACTTTCCCGCCAACCGTATGCAATGTTGTCATCATTTTTCTGCCGGAATCGAACGGAGCTTCTGCCACACGGGGCATTTCTTTTTCCAAAAGATTTTTATCGAATCCTTCTTTGGCAGCCCAGTTCACCAAAGCCACTTCGGTGGGTTCACCCAACGCTTCGCCATCTTCGCCCAACTTGGCATCCGAGCAAAGCGTCATGGCACGTGCTGTCAAATCTTTATCACCGTAGGAATCCACAACCGTCATTTTGTTTTGGGTCAACGTGCCGGTTTTATCCGAACAAATAATTTGTGCACAACCCAACGTTTCCACCGCTGTCAAGCGACGAATAATCGCGTTGCGTTTGGACATATTGGTAACGCCAATGGAAAGAACCACCGTCACAACAGCGGCCAAACCTTCCGGGATAGCCGCCACAGCAAGTGAAACGGCAATCATAAAGGAATCAATTACCACATCCACGCCAAAGCTTCCGGCGCGCAACAATTGTACACCGAAAATCAAGATACAAATACCCAAGACCAACCACGTCAAGATTTTGGAAAGTTGCCCCAATTTGCGTTGCAAAGGTGTTTCGCCGTCTTTGGCGGCGGCAAGCACGCCGGCAATTTTACCCATTTCGGTATCCATGCCGGTACCGGTAACAACAAACATGCCTCGGCCATATACCACGGTTGAGCCCATATATACCATGTTTTTACGGTCGCCAAGAGGTACGTCTTTTCCACCGTCACGCAGTTCGATCAAATCGATCAGCTTATCGACAGGAACGGATTCACCGGTTAACGCCGCTTCTTCAATTTTCAAACTGGCGTTTTCGATAATACGACCGTCGGCGGGGACAGCGTCACCCGCTTCAAGCAACACCACGTCACCCACCACAATGTCTTCGCTACGAATAATTTCCACTTTACCGTCGCGCAAGACTTTGGATGTGGCGGCAGACATTTTTTGCAAAGCCTCAATTGCTTTTTCGGCTTTGCTTTCTTGATATACGCCAAGCACCGCGTTAACAATTACCACAAACAAGATAATAATAACATCGGTAAAACTTTCGTTTTCGTACACCGCCAAAACACCGCTGACAAAGGCTGCTGCTAACAACACTAAAATCATCGGATCGGTCATTTGCATAAAGAAGCGTTTAATAATCCCATCTTTTTTTGCTTCTTTCAGCTTGTTTTTACCGTTCTTTTCCAAACGTTTGGCTGCCTCTTGGGCAGTCAAACCTTCGGCAGTAGAATCCACTGCTTGTAAAACGGCATCGGGCATAGCATCATAATAACGCATACATTTTCTCCTTTACAAAAAAATCAGCAAATACATTGCTGTATCTGCTGATCACTCAACACTTTTTTGAGACGCACATACAGCAAGACGCTATTCGTGAGTCTCGCCATTTAAGATATGCCAGACTTTCGTCATGATGTTGACATACCGCGCACGTTGCGCCGGCTACTCCCTCTTGCCTTGAATTTTATCACGAATACCAAATCTTGTCAATTTATTTTTGGGAAAATATTGTGTTTTATTCATCCCCGACCGAGGACATACTAAAAACGAAAGGAGTGCTTATTATGGAAAAGAAAAAATGTAACAAAAATATTTGTAAACAAAATCCCACAAAAGATATGATCAAAGCAATGACATCCGAAGGTCGTGGCGATATTTTATCGGACGTTTTGGGCAGTTATACCGGCAATCCCGAAGATGATTCGGTACCAGAGCAAGATGCTGACGATTTATAACAAAATTATATTGTAAAATCTTTATGAAAAAGGCTGCTACAAAAGCAGTCTTTTTTAATCATACAAGTATCGAACCAAAATAGCGTTTTTTATTGACAGTATACGCAGATACACGTAAAATAAAAATATCGTAAGAAAAAACCACGATAGAGGATAATTATGAAACGTTTACTTTTTTTAGTTGCCCCGATATTGTGTATGCTACTATCGAGCTGTATCGGCAAAGCACCCCCTTCCCTGTCCCAAAGCAGTACCCACATTTCTCCTCCTGCCACTTCCAACACAGTGCCACCCACAACAACCACCACTCTCACAACCGTTGGCGGTACACTCAATGTCACAACCACTCAACCTGTTGCACCCGATGGATTTTCATTAACAACCGAGCAAATATCCATGCTTGATAACTTGATTTCCTCGTACGAAGGCACATTGTCGGTAGCATACTACGACATCACATCCGGCTATCAATATAGTTACAACGGTGCTCACACATTCCCTGCCGCCAGCGTCATTAAGGCGCCCTTTTGCCGTTATGTGCTGGGTATGGCCGAGCAAAACGAGTTGGACCTTTTAACCGAAATAACCTACACCCAAGAGATGTATGTAGGCGGTACCGGCACAATTAAAGACGATGAATTCGGGACAACTTACACACAGCAAGAACTTGTAAAGCGTGCTATTCGGGAAAGCGATAATATCGCTTTTAAAATATTGCGACAAATATATCCGTCGTCAGGGTTCAAGCAATATGCCAAAGCAATCGGCATCACAGATATTAACGGTATTAAAAACATTAACAGCAGTAGCATCAATGCCGCCGATGCCATTACTTATATGAAAGATATCTATGCCTATATTACCGGTGATAATCAATATGGTAAAACACTTGAAACCCACATGCAAAACACTATAAACCCCATGATTAGATCTAAATACCCCGTGATACGAAAATACGGTTGGATGCAGGGAGCTTATCATGACATGGCAATCATCAAAGCGCCGCGTCCGTATATTTTGGTTATTCTTTCGGATCACAGCGAGGGTTCTGACAAGGACAAAGAAATGTTCCGTGTGATTTCCAAAGCTATCGAATCGGTTTCAGGGAATTAAAAAATTGGCACAATTTGTCACACATTTTTTTGATAGGCAAACACACACTACTATTGCAAACGCAAGACGAAAAAGCAATATGCTAATTTAGTTTTGAGGAGTGTAACGTATGTCTAACAAAAACAGCTTGGTTCCCGAAGCTCGCGAAGGTCTCAACCGCTTCAAAATGGAAGCCGCCAACGAAGTTGGCGTGACCTTAAAGCAAGGCTATAACGGCGACTTGACCGCAAAACAAGCCGGTTCTATCGGCGGCCAAATGGTCAAAAAAATGATCCAGCAATACGAAAACAACTTGAAATAATTTTAAGTTGTGAAGAACCACACCGCCGAACACTGTCGGCGGTGCGGTTTCTTTTTGTTAATAAAAGCGTTACTTTTTTCGCATATTTCTTGACAAAGTAAAAAAAAAGGGTATAATAAACACAGTTTAAATTTTGCGGAATTGTGTAAAGGTAGCACGAGAGTCTCTGAATCTCTTTGTCTAGGTTCGATTCCTAGTTCCGCAGCCAAGCGCTCCGTGTCTTATGGACGGAGCGCTTTTTTTGTGTAAAAAACGTAAACATTTGTTTACTTTTTTAAAAAATAAAAAAGATTTCGACAATAATATTGCTTGTTTTTGACTTTTTTAGCAACCAACAGTTGCGCATTCTTCCAATTAAAGTTGGTTGTATTGTTTTTTCAAAAACCGTACAATAATTATTGTGTTGCGGAATATACTATATCCGCACGAATAACAAGGAGATGATAGTATGACGATTGGTGAAAAAATCGCAAAATTACGCATCGCATTTGGTCTTTCGCAAGAAGAACTTTCGGAAAAAATTGCCGTTTCGCGGCAATCGGTATCCAAATGGGAAATGGATCAAGCACTACCACAAATTGATAAAGTTTTACAACTGTGCGAGTTGTTTAACATTACAACGGATGAATTGTTGCACGACAAGTTACCCATTGAACAACACACCGGCGAAAAAACACAAAATAATAAGTATTTTGGTACCGATGGGTTCCGCGGAGAAGCTAATTTAAATCTAACATCTATACAAGCCTATAAAGTGGGACGATTTTTAGGTTGGTATTATTCTTCTGAATTATCGGGCTGTACCAAAGCCGGATACCGTCCGCGCATCGTCATCGGCAAAGATACCCGCCGTTCAAGTTATATGCTTGAATATTCTTTGGTGGCAGGCATCACCGCCTCGGGTGCCGACGCTTATATGTTGCACGTTACCACCACGCCAAGCGTATCATATGTAACACGGCAAGACGAGTTTGATTGCGGTATTATGATTACCGCCTCGCACAATCCGTTTTACGACAACGGCATTAAAGTCATTAACCGCTATGGTGAAAAACTCGACGACGCTACCACCGCTTATATTGAGCAATATCTTGACGGTGATTTGCGTTCTTTTAATGTTTCCGGAGAAGATTTACCGTGGGCGCGACGTGAGCATATCGGTTGTATTGTCGACTACGTTTCCGGTCGAAACCGTTATGTCGGGTATTTGATTTCTCTGGCTTCCAATTCGTATAAAAAATTGCGTATCGGCTTGGATTGTGCCAACGGCGCTTCTTGGATGATAGCGCGTTCGTTGTTTGGTGCTTTGGGCGCACAATTGACAGTCATTGGTGCAGAGCCCGACGGTTTAAATGTCAATCGCGGTTGCGGTTCAACACACATCGAAAATCTTTGTCACGTTGTCAAAGAGCAGCATTTAGATATTGGTTTTGCTTTCGATGGTGACTGCGACCGCTGTATTGCCGTTGACGAAAACGGTAACGTAGTAGACGGTGACGCCATTATGTATATTTTAGGCAAGCGTTTGTTGTCTCGCGGTATGCTAAACAAGAACACGGTCGTTGCCACTATCATGTCCAACAGCGGATTAACTTCCTCGCTAAAAGAGCTGGGAATCCGTTGTGAGCAAACCACCGTTGGTGACCGTTTTGTATATGAATGTATGCAAAACAACGATTACAGCATAGGTGGCGAACAATCCGGGCATATTATTCTTAAGAAATATGCAACGACCGGTGACGGGTTGCTTACCGCCATTATGCTTACCGAAGAAATTTGCGACTCTAAACTTTCGCTGAGCAAACTGGCAGAACCGGTCAAACTATACCCGCAATACACAAAAAACGTTCGCGTTATAAATAAAGCCGCTGTTTTGGAAGATAGCAACGTGCAAACGGCACTAAACGAAATTGAAGCTAAAATAAATGGCAAGGGACGCGTTTTGCTTCGTCAAAGCGGTACGGAGCCTGTTATTCGCATTATGATCGAAAGTGAAAGCGAAGATACGTGCTTAGAATATGCCGAATATATTGCCAAGGTTATCAAAGAAGGAGGACATCTGGTTGACTAAATCGGTTAAAACCGCAGAACTCTATACCTGCGAAATTTCGTATTTGCAACCTTTGTTTGAAAAAGCGGAATATCCTTGGGAAATATTACCCAAGATCAAAGAATATATCCTGTCGCTTATTCAAAAAGGGCTGCCGGGATATACGCAAATAAAAGAAGGTATCTTGATAGGTGAAAACGTCAAGATCTATCCCAACACTGTTATTGAAGCGCCCGCCATCATTGGCAGCGGTACCGAAATACGGCCCGGTGCTTTTTTGCGCGGTGCGGTCATTACGGGAGAAAATTGCGTTATCGGCAACTCCTCGGAACTTAAAAATTGTGTGTTGTTAAACAAAGTACAAGTTCCTCACTATAACTATGTGGGAGATTCTATCTTAGGGAATTTTGCACATATGGGTGCAGGTTCCATTTGTTCCAACCTAAAATCCGACGGTAAACCCGTTGTCATTCATGGTGACAAGGAATATGTAACAGGGCTTCGCAAAATTGGCGGGATATTAGCAGATGGTGCCGATATAGGCTGCGGATGCGTATTAAATCCGGGAACCGTCGTTGGTAAAAGGACTTCTGTTTATCCCCTCACTTCGCTGCGCGGTGTTTTTCCGGCAAACTGCATTGTCAAAGACAGTCATACCATTGTTTTACGCGAAAACCGCTAATCCAATTTAAAAAGGAGTATTAAGATGAATTTTATCACGGTTAAAAGTTATGAAGAGCTCAGCCAAAAAGCCGCCAACCTTATTGCCGCACAAATCACGGTAAAGCCCAACTGCGTTCTTGGTTTAGCCACCGGTTCCTCCCCTGTCGGAACGTATCAAAAGTTGATTGAATATTACAAAAACGGGGATATAGATTTTTCCACGGTCACTTCGGTGAATTTAGACGAATATATCGGTCTTGACGGAACTAACGATCAAAGTTATCGTTATTTTATGAACCATAATCTTTTTGATCATATCAACATCCGCAAAGACCACACTTTCGTGCCAAATGGTTGTGCGGCAAACATTAATGACGAAGGAAAGCAATACGACGAATTGATTTCCACGCTCGGTGGAATCGACTTGCAATTGTTGGGCATCGGGCTTGACGGTCATATTGGTTTTAACGAACCCGATGACGTGTTCATCAAGGAAACGCACGGCGTCACATTGGATGAATCCACCATTGAAGCCAACGCTCGATTTTTTGCTTCCAAAGCCGATGTTCCTACGGGTGCTGTAACAATGGGGATGGGCGCTATCATGTCTGCCAAAAAAGTTCTGCTGATCGCTAACGGTAAAAACAAAAAAGACATTGTAGAAAAAGCGTTTTTTGGTCCAATCACACCACATGTCCCCGCTTCTATTTTGCAATTGCATCCTAACGTCACCGTGATTTTCAGCGAAAACTAATACAAAAAAAACAGGGGTTAGAAATTCATTTCTAACCCCTGTTTTTAATTTGTCATCCAAAGACCGTTTTGCTCATTGCCGCACGGACGTTGCATCAAAATATCCGCCGCACGTTTTGGCGAAAGCCCTTTGTAACAAATGCGGTAACACGCTTCGGTAATGGGCATTTCAACACCTTGTCGTTTCGATAAAACAAACGCTGTTTTAGCGGCAAAAAAGCCCTCTACCGTGCCAACTTTTTGAACCGCATCTTTGGGCTTAACACCCTGCCCAATAAGAATACCGGCACGACGGTTGCGAGAATGCATGCTGCCGCAAGTAACAATCAAATCCCCTATACCGGATAATCCTGCAAATGTTTCCAAATCGGCGCCCATGCTCGCACCCAAACGAGCAATTTCTGCCAAGCCACGCGTCATCAGCGCCGCTTTGGTGTTATCTCCCATATCCAAGCCGTCACAAATCCCCGCTGCCAAAGCAATCACGTTTTTCAAAGCACCGCCCAGTTCCACACCGACCACGTCGTTGCTCGTATAAATGCGAAACGATGGATTATTCAGTAGGCTTTGCACCTTTTGCGCAGCGTTTATATCTTCCGATGCACTAACCAAAACCGTGGGGATAGAACGCCCTACTTCTTCTGCATGAGAAGGTCCCGATAAAGCCACCGGGACAGCCAAAGGGATTTCCCGTTTGATAACCTCGGTAAACCGACAAAACGTATTTTCCTCCAGCCCTTTTCCAGCATTGGCAATCACGGTTTTTTCGGTAATATACGGACAAAGTTGCTTAGCGGTTTGTGCAATAGCAAAAGACGGAACAGCAAAAATCACCAAATCCGCTTTTGTCGCACATGTAATATCCGTGGTCAACTCAATAGACGGTGAAACCGCAATGTTTGGTAATAGTTTGATATGCTGTCCGTGACGGCGAATGGTTTCTACTTCCTCAGCAAACGGCGACCACAACGTAACGTTATGTCCTTGTCGATTAGCCATAACCGCCAAAGCGGTGCCCCAACCTCCGGCACCTAACACGCAGATATTAGCCATGTACCTTTTCTCCTATTTTGGACTCCGTACCTTTTATGATACGGCAAATGTTTGACTTGTGTTTAATAATCACAATAACCGCCATCACCAATGTTGCTACCGTGCAAAACGTAACCGTTGGCCAAGGTTGGTGATACACATAAGTACGAAACACGTACGTAACAATCGGCATAACGATTCCTGCGCAAATCGAACTAAGCGAAACCATACGTGAAATCAAAAGAACCAGACCAAAAATTGACAACAGAACCAACGCCGAACGACAATCCAAAAGCAGTGTGATTCCCAATACCGTCATCACACCTTTTCCGCCCCGAAAACCAAAATACAGCGGATACAAATGGCCGAGTATGCAACAAATACCCGCTAAATACGAACCTACTAATGCCAAATTATCCGGCGAATAAACATTCCATTCACCAACAAACGATGAGGCTATAGTGGGGTTCAGTTGCAAGTTTTTGAGCAATTCGCCGCCAACGTATACGGACAACATACTTTTGCCCAAATCACCCACAAAAGTGAGAATTGCCGGCAACACGCCTTGCGAACGCAACACATTGGTAGCGCCCGCGTTGCCACTGCCAAACGAGCGAATATCTTTTCCCGAAAACGCGCGCGTGACAATGATAGCAAAGCTGACACTGCCCAACAAATAAGCAATCACAGCTGCCAGTAACAGTGCAAGCCAACTGTTTTGTAAATAAGTCAACATAGCAGTTTCTCCTATTTTCCGCTTTCGCCGCGTTCACGGATAATAAACCGAATCGGCGTTCCTTCCAAGCCAAATGTTTCCCGTAATTGATTTTCCAAATACCGTTGATATGAAAAATGGAACAAATCGGCACGATTCACAAAAAAGACAAACGTAGGCGGACGAGTAGACGGTTGAGTCATATAATAAATTTTTAACCGACGACCTCTGTCCGTTGGCGGTTGCACACGCGTTGTTGCTTGAGCCAACACATCGTTAAGCATACCGGTAGAAACACGCATGGTATTTTGTCCGTTAACATAAGTGATCAATTCCAGCAGCCGATTTAATCGTTGACCGGTTTTGGCCGAAATAAACACAAATGGTGCATAAGACATAAAACTAAAATCATCTTCCAGTTTTTTGCGCATTTTCGCCATGGTTTTGTCGTCTTTTTCGACAGCATCCCATTTGTTTACAGCAATAATACACGCTTTGCCTTTTTCGTGCGCCAAACCTGCCACTTTACTGTCTTGTTCGGTAAAACCTTCTACCCCGTCAATCAAAATCACACAAACGTCGGCACGTTCCACCGCCATTTCGGCACGCAAGGCACTGTATTTTTCAATGGCATCGTCCACACGACTGCGACGGCGCAAACCGGCTGTGTCAATTAACAAAAATTTTCCGTTCGGGGTTTGAATTTCCGTGTCAATAGAATCGCGAGTAGTACCGGCAATATCCGATACAATACTGCGCTCTTCCCCCGCCAATGCATTAATCAGCGACGATTTACCGGCATTCGGTTTGCCGATAACCGCCACTTTAATGCAATCGCTTTCTTCTTCGGGTTCCTCTTCCGGCGGAAAATATTCGAACACAGCATCCAACAAATCACCGGTACCGCTGCCGTGCAAAGAAGATACTGCAATGGGGTCACCTAACCCTAGGTTATAAAACTCGTAAAACTCTGCCGGCAATGCGCCGATACGGTCGCACTTATTCACACACAGAACAACCGGCTTCCCGCTTTTTTGAAGCATGGTTGCCACATCACTGTCGTTTGCTGTTACACCGGCTTGCAAATCTGTTACAAGCACAATAACGTCTGCTTGTTCAATTGCCAACTGTGCTTGACGGCGCATTTGTGACAATATGATATCATCGGAATACGGTTCAATACCACCTGTATCCGCCAGCATAAAATGGCGTCCACGCCATTCACAATCTGCAAAAATACGGTCACGCGTCACACCCGGTGTATCTTTTACAATCGCCAGGCGCTTACCAATCAATTTGTTAAATAAAGTCGATTTTCCTACATTGGGACGGCCTACCACCGCCACTATCGGTTTTGCCACTGTATGTCACCTCCTATTGCAACAATGCCAAAAGCAAAGCTTCGCCATCAACGGGGAGTACTTCTACCGACACCCCTAGTTTTTCTTCTAAATCTTGCGGCGTTACATCATCTAAAAAGCGGTCGCCTTCATGGCGCAACATCACATCGGGAATAAGTATTCGTTTTGCGGTGTCCAATTGCGCCTGTTGCAAGATATCCGTTCCTGTCACCAAACCGGCCACGGTAATGGTGTGACCAAAGAAATCGTTTTTCACCGCTTGAACACGCGCATTAATCTGTGGGAACTTGTTTTTGGCAAGTGCTACTAATTCTCCGATTAACGGCGCAGCCGCAACACCTGTCACCAACAATGTTTCTGTTCCTTTTGCGGCTTTTTCCGTTGTGTTTTCTAACGCCTCCATGAATTGAGAACGCAACAAAGCAATCAAGCCCACGCCGTTTTCAAGTTGCGGCATTTCACCATAAAAATCCTCGTCAGGAATGGGTTTGTCGGCTAACAAATACCATTCATCCGCAGGATATACCACACGCTCTCCGGTTGCCGCCAACATACAATCCCCAAAATGTTCAACGGTAGCAATCACTTTTTTTGCCTCTTCTGAGGTAAACGGGCGGAGGGGTGTCAGCCCTTCGCGATATTTTGTAAGACCGACCGGCACCACAGCCACGCTCTTTACGGCGGGAGCCAAAGCTGCCAAATCGTGAATACTGCGTTCGAGTTCTTCCCCATCGTTCCAACCGGGGCATAATACCAATTGACATTCCATATGAATTCCGGCTTCGGCAAAACGATTCATCAGTTGCAGCGTTTCACCGGCAAATCGGTTGTTCATCATTTTACAACGTAATTCCGGATTGGTAGTATGAACCGAAATATTGATAGGACTAATATGCATTTCTAAAATACGCTGAATTTCGTGTTCCGACAAATTTGTCAGCGTAATGTAATTCCCAAACAAAAAAGACAAACGACTGTCGTCATCTTTAAAATACAGACTTTCCCGCATACCTTTTGGCATTTGGTCAATAAAACAAAAAACACAACCGTTACGACAAGTATGTTGTTTGTCCATTAAATAAGTTTCAAATTCCAAACCAATGTCTTCGTATTCTTTTTTTCGAATACGAACGGTGCGGTTTCCTTTGGGAGTATCAAACAATAACGTTAGTTTTGGTTCGGTAATGTGAAAGCGGTAATCCAAAACGTCGGTAATAGGGTTTCCGTTTACCGAAAGCAACACATCGCCGGCAACAATTTTTTTGCGCCACGCGGGGCTGCCAAACAACACTTTTGCTACCGTTACTGCCATATCCATACTCCTTTCTTGTTAAAAAACAGAGGGTATAACCCTATACCGGGTCACACCCTCTGTTCTTTGTTGTTTGTGGGGCATTTACAGCCGGTGAGAACTTATTGTTCAACCTTGACAATTTGTCTGCCGTTGTAATAGCCGCAAGCTCCGCAAAGACGGTGCGGGCGTTTGTATTCGCCGCACTGCGGGCATTTCACCAATTCGGGAGCCACAGTTTTCCAAACATTGTTACGACGTTTGTCGCGACGCGCCTTTGAACTTTTTCTCTTGGGTACCGCCATCGTCAGCACCTCCTTAAAATAATCAAAACTAATCTAACAATTGTTGTAATGCTGCTAATCGGGGGTCGACCGCTTCGTGACGGCAGTCGCAAGAACCTTCATTTAGATTTTTGCCGCACGTTGCACAAAGACCACGACAATCTTCACTACACAGCACCTTTGACGGCTGGTCAAGAAGCAAATCTTCTTCCACTAATTCGTCAAGCGGAAGTTGATAATTGTCAATCAAGACAAAGCTGTCATTATCCTCGTGATTGAGGGAAACCACAAGAATATGCTCCATCGTGAATCGCCGTTCGTGGCAAAGGGGTGCGGCGCAACGGTCGCAAACACCTTCGTATTGGTAGCTAACATCGGCTTTGAGTGTTACAACACCGGCCGATAAGCTGACCTGTCCTGACACTTTTACCGGTTCACGAAAGGGATACATGCCGTTCCATTCCAACTTCGAAAAATCCAAAGTGCAATCAATTGGCAGTCGTTCCTTTTCGCCAACAAACAAGGATTGTAATTGAAGAAGCATACTTCACCTCAATAGTCACGCAAAATATTATACCGATACCCATCGGTTTTGTCAATATCTTTTTCGAAATTCAAATACTTTTTTTAAAATAAAAAAAGCAGATAAACGGAGTGCCGTTCACGGCACTCCGTTATCGGGTCTGTTAGATGGCTTGTGCCAATTCCAAAACTTTTGCCGGGATTTCATCTGCCGATGCCGAAACCGACATCACAATACGAATTTCCGATTTTTTGCACAATTCACTCAACTTTTCGACAAATACCAAAAGATCTTCTTTATCACCGCCGATTTTCAATGTCGAATCTACAAAAATATCGGTGATATCGTAGTTACCGGCACACATACCGGCGATAAAGCCGTAAAAACTATCAAACCCGCCGACAGCGTATTCGTCCGCAGCAACCAAGCGAACCTTATGGTTGAGATTGTACGTTAAGGTGTTGTCTTTCTCAATAAAAACAACATTACCCTTGGACTGAGCAACCGCTTCGTTGCACATGTCCATCAAACGTTTGGTTTTGCCGGAACCTTTGTGTCCGAGGATTAAAGTGATCATTAAAATTCCTCCTAATATATATTAACCGTCTTAAACAAAACGGTCATAGCCATCTTTGTTTGCCCCAAATCAGCCCAACCGCTTCTCCAAAGCAGCTTTTTGGTCTTCGTATCCGGGTTTACCGAGCAAGGCAAACATATTCTTTTTATATTCCTCCACACCGGGTTGATTAAAAGGATTAACACCTAACAAATAACCCGATATAGCGCAAGCTTTTTCAAAGAAATACAGCAAATAGCCAAGTTCGTGTTCCGAAACGTTCGGAACGTGTAACACCATGTTAGGCGTTCCACCATCGGTATGTGCAAGCACCGTACCTTCAAAAGCCTTTTGATTGATTTGCGCCATGGTAGAACCCGCCAAGAAATTCAACCCATCAATGTTTTGGGCATCCTCCCCTATGACCATGTTTACCGGTGATTCGTCAATCAACACCACAGTCTCTGTCAAAATATTGCTGCCATCTTGCACAAATTGACCAAGCGAGTGCAAATCCGTGGAAAATACAACCGATGCCGGGAACAAACCTTTGCCATCTTTACCTTCGCTTTCGCCGTACAGTTGCTTCCACCATTCAGACATCAAAGCATAACGCGGTTCATAACTGACCATCAGTTCTACCGCACGGCCTTTGCGATGTAAAATGTTGCGCATTGCCGCATAACGGTAACAATCGTTTTGCATAACATCGGGATTGCACAATGCATTTTGTGCTTCAGCAGCACCATTCATAAGCGCATCAATATCGCAACCCGCCACCGCAATCGGCAATAAGCCCACTGCTGTCAGCACCGAAAAGCGACCACCCACATCATCCGGCACCACAAAGGTTTCATACCCTTCGCAGTCCGCAAAATTTTTAAGAGTGCCTTTTTCTTTGTCCGTTGTCACATAAATGCGGCGACGCGCTTCTTCCTTGCCCACGGTTTTTTCCAAATAATCGCGGAACACGCGAAAAGCAATGGCCGGTTCGGTCGTTGTTCCGGACTTGGAAATCACGTTAATGGACACGCGACGACCTTCGCACAGTTGCAACAACTCTGCCAAAGCGGCCGAACTGATGCTGTTACCCGCGAAGTATACATCGGGCGTGTCTTTGGAAAGGTTATTATATAACGGAGATTTTAAAAACTCAATTACCGCACGGGCGCCTAAATAGGAACCACCAATACCGATAGCGATAAACACATCGGTATCTTCCTGAATGCGTTTTGCTGCTTGTTTGATACGAGCAAATTCTTCTTTATCGTAATCAGTCGGTAACGTAAGCCAACCGAGATAGTCATTCCCCAGCCCGGTGCCGTTGTGCAACATATTGTGTGCCACTGTCACCTGCGGTTGCAAACCTTGTAATTCATGCTCACTAACGAAATCTTTTAAATACCGCGTATCTAACGAAACAGACATGCTAAACCTCCGAGTTTCTTTCTTGCTTTTATTTTACAATATTTTCGCATTGATTGCAACCGATACAGAAGATTTTTTTACGATTTTTAAAAAAATATTTTTCGTTTTTCTGTCGTATTTTGTTCTTTTATCGGCACACCAAATGAAGAAGACGCAAAAAGGCAATCCCAAAGCGTAATTTCTTTACTTCTTTCTTCACTCGTACCGGATACACAGCTACTGTCTCCCCCTCTTTTTTCACCGTTACTGTTCCCACAATTTGCCCTTTTTCTACCGGAGCCTCCACGTCTGCTGCCAGTTCAACAGTGCATGTCATTTTCTTCTCTTCTCCCTTTTTGAGTAATAGCGGAGCAAGAGGATCCGTTTGTGTTTCCGCTGTTTCTTCCTCACCGTGCAATACAGTGATCGGCAGCAGCACCGATGGATCAATTTGCGGTGTGTACAAAGTATAGTTAGCAAACCCATAGTCAAGCATTTTTCGTGCGCCGCCAAAACGCTCATCCGTGGTCGAGCACCCCAAAATCACAGCGCCCAAAGATAATCCGTTTCGTTCGGCCGTTGCGGATAAATTGTGTCCCGCCGTCGAGGTTGTGCCGGTTTTAAGTCCGGTAATCCCATCGTAAAAACGAACCAATTTATTGGTGTTTACTAGTTGCGATTCGCCATTGCGCAAAGTGTCCATCCAAATGGTGGTGTATTGTTTGATCGTCGGATGCTTCATCAGTTCCCGAGACATTACAGCAACATCATACGCCGTGGAATAAGCTTCGTCGTTCAATCCGCTGCAATCCAAAAAGTGCGTATTGTTCATGCCAAGTTCTGCCGCACGTGTGTTCATACGTTGCACAAATTCTTCAATTGAACCGCAAACGTGTTCTGCCAACGCCGCACAAGCATCATTTGCCGAAACCACAGCGGCAGCTTTTACCAAATCGTGAACGCTCATCACCTCACCCGGTTCCAGCCAAATCTGAGAACCGCCCATGGACGCCGCTTCGGGTGAACAAGTCACCGAATCCGTCAGTGAAATCAAGCCGTTGTCCAACGCTTCCATCACTAATAACAACGTCATTATTTTAGTCACCGAGGCAATAGGAAGTTTTTCGTGTTCGTTTTTCTTAAACAAAACAGTTCCTGAAGCAAAATCCATCAACACAGCCGATTTTCCGCCCACTGTTAATGCTGTTCCGGCAACGGTCGGAACCGTATCTTTAGTGGCAATGCCGTTCCACGCCATTAATTCCGACAACGTTTCACCCGATTCTTCTTCAAAAAGAATAACTTTTGCCTGCGCAGGTGCCGAAAGCAACCATATCGTGCACAAAAAAACTGCGATTATCCGTTTGAAATTTTTCATCATAAACCCTCCCTTTACAGTAGAGTTTATGTGTTATAGGAGGATGGTTATGCACAATAAAAAAAACGAAGGCACAGATGTGCCTTCGTTTTGATTTTTATTTGCGGCTTTCCAAAAGTTTTTTGATTTTTTCGTGAGAGTCCACAATTTTGCTGACCGAAACGTCGTGATTGAGCGAAGCAATAAAGTAGGCAATATATTTGGAAACGTCCACTTCGCAGAACCATTCGCGTTTTTTGAGTTCGTCCGAACGGAAAGTCAAGTTGGTGCCTAACACGCCGGAAATAATGCCGTCTTCATAGGCTTTATCGAATTTTTCCAAGCCGTTAGTGAAAATGGCGTATGTAGCATAGGCAAAAATACGGTTGGCTTTGCGTTTTTTGAGTTCGTATGCGATATCCAACATGGATTCACCCGAAGAAATAATATCGTCGGCAATGAACACATCTTTGCCTTCTACCGAATCGCCCAAATATTCGTGAGCGATAATCGGGTTGCGGCCGTTGACCACGTGTGCATAGTCGCGGCGTTTGTAGAACATACCAAGGTCAACACCCAAAGTGGAAGCGTAGTACATATTGCGGTTTAAAGCGCCTTCGTCGGGGCTGACAATCATTAAATGGTCGCGGTCGGGATGCAAATCGGGATAGCGACGGAACATAGCTTTAAGAGTTTGATAAGCCGGAATCACGTTATCGAAGCCCATTAACGGCACAGCGTTTTGCACGCGGGGGTCGTGTGCATCAAAGGTAATGATGTTGGAAACGCCCATACGTTCCAATTCTTGCAATGCAACGGCACAGTCGAGCGATTCGCGATAGTTGCGACGGTGTTGACGACCGCCAAACAAAATCGGCATAATCACGTTGATGCGGTGTGCCTTACCACCGGCAGCTTGAATCAAGCGTTTCAAGTCTTGGAAGTGGTCATCGGGCGACATGCAGTTTTGTTGACCGAAAATGTTATATTTAACATTGTAGTTACCCACATCGACCAAAATGAACAAGTCATCGCCGCGGATACTGGATTTAATCAGACCTTTACCATCACCCGAGGAAAATCGAGGACATTCTGCAGGAATTAAAAACGTGTCGGTCGGCACGCCGCCTTTTGCCGCCCAATCCGTCAAATAATAATCGATTTTTGCTGCCAATTCTTCGGTACCCGGTTGTGCAATAATGCTCAGCGGTGCCACTTGATTCGGCATGGTGAAAATGGTTTCACTTTTAAATTCTTCTGCCATAATTGTTGCCATCCCTTCACTAACTATTTACATTAGTTATACTATAACACATATTTCGACAAATGGGAATAAAAACTTTGACTTTCTTTAAAATTTTTCTCTTTTTTTGCATAGACTATGGACTTTTTGCAGAAAAATAGTATACAATGTGAGTGAAAACAAGCGAGAGGACGTTATGAAAGCAATGTTTGAAACCAATTTTTCCGAAGAAGAATACCGCGAACGCGCGTGGCTGGTATCGGTCGATACCGGCGATTTTGACGTGGAAGTATCGTTAGACGAACTGGAAGAATTGGCAGATACCGCCGGCGCTGACTGCATCGGTCGGTTGGTACAAAAGCGCGAAGCACCCGACAAAGCCACTTGCCTCGGGCAAGGGCGTTTAGAAGAGCTTTCCCTGCTGTGCGAAAATGCCGAAGCGGATTTGGTTATTTTTGATTGCGAACTTACCGCTACACAGCAACGCAATTTGGAAGACGCTCTCCCCTGCCGTGTGGTTGACCGCACCATGCTGATTTTGGACATTTTTGCCGGTCGCGCCCGCTCGTCAGAAGGACGGCTGCAAGTGGAATTGGCGCAACTGCAATATCTGTTACCTCGTTTAGCAGGGCAAGGTGCCGCGCTTTCCCGGTTGGGTGGCGGCATTGGCACACGCGGTCCCGGTGAAACGAAGTTGGAAAGTGACAAACGTCACATTCGCCGTCGCATCCAATCGTTGCGTGAACAATTAAAAAGTGTGGAAGAACAACGTGAACGCCGTCGCGAACGCCGTCGCAAGGATAATGTGCAAACGGTTGCCATTGTCGGATATACCAACGCCGGAAAATCCACATTGATGAATCACTTGACAGCGGCAGGCGTGTTGGCAGAAAACAAGTTATTTGCCACGTTAGACACCACTTCCCGCGCCTTAAAGCTCCCCGATGGGCGCAACATTTTGCTTATTGATACAGTTGGGTTTGTCCGTCGTCTGCCGCACCATTTGGTAGATGCTTTTCGTTCCACGTTGGAAGAAGCAGTGGAAGCCGATGTGATTTTGAATTTATGCGACAGTTCTTCTCCCGATGCTGCGGAACATTTGACGGTCACTCGTCAACTGCTTTCTCAACTCGGTTGCACAGACACACCAATTATCACCGTGTTTAACAAATGCGACTTGCCACCCGCACTATCATTATCCGACCCCGACGGCGCTGTATGTATCAGTGCCGTCAGCGGAAAAGGAATTGAGGAGTTACTGCAACGCATTTGTGAAGCGTTACCTCCCGACCGAAAACGCGTTACGATTCTTTTTCCGTTCCGCTTGGGTGCTTTGGCAGAGGAATGTCGCAAAGAGGGTGCCGTAGAAAGCGAAGAATACGTAGAAAACGGATTGCTCATGACCGTCACGCTTGGTGCACGTCTCCTGGAAATCACCAAACCCTATCAAATAGAAACGTAAAAAAGCGGTGTACCCTGTTGGGTACACCGCTTTTTGTCATTCGTGTCCGAAAAAGAACTGGGTGAAAACCGAGGATTTTATAGCTATAATAACTTCTTATCGGTTGGATGTTCTTGCAACCAATTCTCTAACCAAATTTTATTACCATACCCATCAACAGAATTCTTCTTGCTTGCTTTATAAATAATATTCAAAGCCTCTTTCCGAATATCATCTTCAAATTGCATAACCTCTAAAATATGATGAGCAACCCAAATTCTAACATCATCATTGTCGTGCGTTAAAAGTTTTGAAAATTCAAATTTTAGTTCGGGAGATTTTTCATGAATTTGTAAAGCGATACTTCTCATTCTGGTTGCATATCTATTATGTTTTGCAACTGACTTTTTGTCACCATAGGTTTCTTTTGTTTCGTTAGCAATCCACAATGTTTTTTCCAAATATTCTTCAATTAAACTCATAAACTCACCTCTTGGGTTAAGTATAGCATAAAAGCGGTGAAGGCGCAAGAGTAAGTGATATTCTGTGCTACGCACAGAGTGATATTATGCCTTACGGCATAGTGATATTTTTGCCGTTGGCAAAAGTGATATTATATTCGCCTCATAACTGCCCGTAGGGCAATATCACTCGGCATTAGCCGAATATCACTGCGAAGCAATATAACCCGCTGCAAGGCGAATATAACTGAAAAAACTCTTGTTCTTTCGAACAAGAGTTTTTTCTGGTGCGAGGAATGGGACTTGAACCCACACGTCAACGACACACGCACCTCAAACGTGCCTGTCTGCCTATTCCAGCATCCTCGCATACAGCAGTGGTTATTATAGCACCGACTTGTCGGGTTTGTCAACTGTTTTTCTGCCAAAAATTATTTTTTCTTTATACCGGCGCTGTTATTGACAAAAAAGGTAGTATATTGTATTATAATAAAAGAGAAGCGCGTTGCACAATTTCATATTTCGTTTAGAGATTTGGAGAAACGGAGCAGTAAAGGGTATCGACGATACCTTTACTTTTGCGTTTCTCTTAATTTTTTTATTATTTTTCAGGAGGGACTTTTACATGAAAAAGAACATTGTGGACTGGAAAACCATTACCTCTTTCGTTATCGATGCTTTTGTCGGTTACGGAATTCCGAGAGAAGACGCCGAAATTTGCGCCGACGTTCTTTTGGAAAGTGACAAACGCGGCATTGAATCGCACGGTGTTAACCGTTTTAAGCCGGTGTATTTGGACAGAATCAAAGCCGGTATCCAACAAGCGGTGACCAACTTTGAAATCATTAAAGAAACTCCCACCACCGCGGTTATCGACGGTCACCACGGTATGGGACAAGTGATTGGTTACAAAGCTATGAGCATGGCAATTGCCAAAGCCAAAGAATACGGTATGGGTATGGTAGTTGTGAGAAACTCTTGCCACTACGGCATTGCGGGTTACTATTCCTCTATGGCGGCAAAAGCCGGTTGCATCGGCATGACCGGTACTAACGCTCGTCCCTCTGTTGCTCCGACCCACGGTGTGGAAGGTATGTTTGGTACCAACCCCTTTACCATCGGTGTTCCCACCGACGAAGCGTTTGATTTTAACTTTGACTGCGCTACTTCCATTACGCAAAACGGCAAAGTGGAATATTACGAACGCATTGGCGAAGACGTGCATCCCGGCACCATTATCAGCATTGACGGTGAAGCTGTGGAAGGCGATGCCGGTGTGGCGCTTAAAAAGATTCGCGGCGGCACAGCTGCCTTGACCACTTTGGGCGGTATCGGTGAAGCTTTGGGTGGCTACAAAGGCTACGGTTTTGCTTTGGCGGTGGAATTCTTCTCCTCTATTTTGCAAGACGGTGCTTACGGCAAAGACCTTGACGGCAAAGATGAAAACGGCAACATTCGTCCGTATCAACTTGGCCACTGGTTCATTGCCATTGACACTGACCACTTCTTGGGTGAAGATTTGGCCCGTAAAAAAGCCGGTGACATTTGCCGCAGCATGAGAGCTTCCAAAAAAGCTCCGGGTGCCGAGCGCATTTACACTGCCGGTGAAAAAGAATACGAAATTCGTTTGGCACGTGAATCCGGTGTGCCGATTAACGAATCGGTTCAAAAAGAAATCATTGCTGTGCGCGATGAACTCGGTTTGACACAATACAAATTCCCGTGGGAGGAATAAGACATGAATATCAGAGAAGAATCGCTTAAAAAGCACTATGAATGGCAAGGTAAAATTGAGGTGATCTCCCGCGCACCCATCAACTCGCGCGAAGATCTTTCGCTCGCTTACACCCCCGGTGTTGCCGAGCCCTGCTTGGAAATCAACAAAGATATCAATAAATCTTATGAATTGACCCGCCGTTCCAACTTGGTTGCGGTTATCACCGACGGTACGGCTATTCTCGGTTTGGGTGACATTGGTCCCGAAGCCGGTATGCCGGTTATGGAAGGCAAATGTGCACTCTTTAAAGAGTTTGCCGATGTAGACGCGTTCCCGCTTTGCATCAAGAGCAAAGACGTTGACGAAATCGTTCGCACCATTTATCTGCTTTCGGGTTCGTTTGGCGGTATCAACTTGGAAGATATTTCTGCTCCGCGTTGCTTTGAGATTGAGCAGAAGCTCAAAGAGATCTGCGATATCCCCGTGTTCCACGACGACCAACACGGCACCGCCATTGTGGTTGCCGCCGCGCTTATCAATGCGCTTAAATTGGTGAAAAAGCAAATCGGTGACGTGAAAGTGGTTATCAACGGTGCCGGTTCTGCCGGTATTGCCATTGGTAAACATTTGATGAACATGGGTGTCAAACACCTTACGTTCTGTGACAAATTCGGCATTGTTTGCGAAGGTGACGAGCATAACAACCCCGCACAAGAAGCCATCTCCAAGGTTACTAACCTGGAACACAAAAAAGGTACACTTGCCGATGCGCTTTGCGGTGCTGACGTGTTCATTGGTGTTTCGGCACCGAATTTGGTAAACGAAGAAATGGTCAAGAGCATGGCAGACGATTGCATTCTCTTCCCCATGGCAAACCCCAACCCCGAAATCATGCCCGACGTTGCCAAAAAAGCGGGCGCTCGCGTGGTGGGTACCGGTCGTTCGGATTTCCCGAACCAAATCAACAACGTGTTGGCCTTCCCCGGTATTTTCCGTGGTGCTTTGGATTGCCGTGCTTCTTGCATTAACGAGGAAATGAAAGTTGCCACCTCGTATGCATTGGCGGCATTGATTCCCGATGATGAAATCACCGAAGAAAACATCATTGCCCCTGCGCTTGATAAACGCGTGGCAAAGGCTGTTGCCGAAGCGGTTATCAAAGTTGCCAAAGAAACCGGTGTTGCCCGAATTTAACCAAACCATAAAACTACCCCACCGATACTTATCGGTGGGGTTTTGTTATTGCGAATCGCCCAATCCAAAACTGATTTGTAAGGCGTGATTGATACGGTCCATGGAAGGCTCGTCCAGTCGTCCCATATGTTCACGCAATCGTTGCTTGTCCAGGGTGCGAATTTGTTCCAACAACACAATAGAATCTTTGCTTAACCCACTTCCAACAGAGTCCACTTGAATGTGTGTGGGTAAATTGGCTTTATCTTTTTGACTGGTAATTGCCGCCGCAATCACTGTTGGGCTAAATCGATTCCCTATATCGTTTTGTACAATCAAAACCGGTCGAGTCCCGCCTTGTTCCGAACCGATTACCGGACTTAAATCGGCATAATAAATATCTCCCCGACGAATGTTCATCATGGCATTTTTCCTCCTTGTCACTTCTATTTTTGCCCATACTTCTTTTCTTTAATCATTCGTCTTTATATTTTCAGTGTATGCTCGTCCAATAATTTGTGTCATAAAAATCACTGCTTTTTGATACGATATACAAAGGGAGTGAACTTTGTGGGAATTACCGAAGATATTTTACTTCGATGCCAGCAAGTGTTGGAAGAATCTGCCGCTTTATTAGAAGGCGTCCATGAATTAACCTTAGATGAAATTAATGTTAAACGAAAAGCTTCCAACATAGCCTCGGAAGCGGCGTTTTTGTTGCTAAAAAAAGCCTTTATTACACCTTTTGATCGCGAAGATATTTGGAGTTTTCGGCAAGCGTGCGAATCGATAAAAGAAGCGGCACAAGAAGTGGCATTTGCAAAAAAAATTTTCCTTGAAGGCGCAAATGCTTGTCGGGCATTGGCATTAGCCACGGAACAACTGTTACATTCGTCTGATATAGCTGCTCCTTTTCTTTTTAAGATAGAACGCCAATTTAAAACCACTCCCCCTTCTCCCGTTTTTCACGATTTGTTACATTGTGGACAGCACGCTGTTTTTTGTTTGGAACATCTTTTGATAAAAAACAGTTAAAAAGGGCCGCAAAGAGAAATCTCTTTGCGGCCCTTTTTTGAACGAATTATTTTTTCCGACGAATGTTAAAACTAAACAACACCACGATTTGCGCGAGAATCCATACAAAAACCAATTCCCACGGATGAAACACGTGGCAGTACACATGAAGAATGTAATATACCATGGCAAAAATGCCAAACAACAGCAGTGAAACCACCACCGGATGATATTTCACTTTGTGAAACACACTGTTAAGTATTAACAATGTAATAAGTGCAATCGGCATGGCAACCACAAAAACCAACCATATCGGTTCTTGTAAAATCCAACGCAACAGCACAAATATCAACGTTGCCAAAGTAAAGATACCAAGCAAAGCTACTGCTGTTATCATGCCGGTACTGTATTGCACTTTTGCGGGTTTGCCGTCCCAACCATCGTGCGAAGTCAGCATAAAATCTACACTAACACCAAAAATGGCCGCCAACTCTTTGGCAACTACCAAATCCGGCAATGCTTCTGCTCGTTCCCATTTAGAAACCGATTTATCGGAATAGTTGATTTTTGCCGCCAGTTCCGCTTGTGTTAATCCCGCCGCGGTACGCAATTGAATTAAATTGCCGGCAAAAACGTCTTTTAATTGCTCCATACATTCTTCCTTTCTGTTTCACGGCGCAGCACTTCTTTGACAATTTCATCTGCCACATCCACACCGGTACACGCAATAAGCCCCGCCATATGGGCATTGGAGTTCACTTCGCATACCAATGGACCGTTTTGAGAAATCAACAAATCCACACCGCCAAACTGCAACTCTAACAAGCGGCAACAACGGATGGCAAGTTCCGTTTCTTCTTCGGTAGGAACATAGGCCTGTGAGGTGCCGCCTTGTCCCAAATTAGCCCGAAAATCCGTTTGTGACTGCCGTTTCATAGCAGCAACCACACGGTCACCAACAACATATAACCGCCTATCTTCCCCTGCTGCTTCATGGATAAATTGTTGTACTAAAAAGGGACGTGCTTCACGGGTATAGGCAAGGTTTTTAAGTTCCTCGCGATTGTTTGCCAAAAACACTTGGTTGCCAAACGAACCGTAGCATTCTTTGAATACCATGGGATATCCCAACACTTGTTGCGCGGTATCCAAAAACGATTCTATCGGTTTTGTAATATCCACATACGTCATAGGGGCCACCAGCGTTTCGGGCATAGGAACACCCGCTGCTGCTAAAACACGGTGCGTTTCGCTTTTGTCATCGCAACGTGCAATAGAAGCCGCCGTATTATACACCCGCAACCCCGCGCTTTCGGCAGAAAAAGCCAAGCGCGTATCCTTATCCCAAAACAAAAGAAAATCGTCAACACTCAATGCCGTGCCATCCGCTTGTAAAATACGGACAGTATCGGAAAAGCACGCCGTCAACGCGGTATTCGGCACCATACGTGCAGACACGTTGTGCTTTTGTAATGCCGTATGTAAACGCTGTACCGGATCGGGTGGTACCGCGTTCCAAAAACCGTTATATACAATATAGGCTGTCATATCACACAAAACTATGCTCAATGGTCAGCACCACATAAAGATGCGGATTGACCATTTGCAATCTCCGCTGTATTTCCGCTTGTAACATTTCTTTGTGGGCATAATTGAAAGGAACCACCACGTCAAAAATCACATTTGAACGTTCTTCACCAAACACCACACGGAAATCGTGCAAACTCAGCGACTTATCAATATCCCCTAACACCGTTTCCGTTAAGGCGCGTAATGCCGTAACTTCTTCGTTTTCGGTATCCACGGGGTCCATATGAATGCAAGATATCACATTGAGTTCTTCCAACAACATACGTTCAATAGTATCAATTTGTTCGTGGCTATGCAAAATGTCGCCGTGTGCGGGAACTTCGGCATGAAGAGATACCAAGCAACGACCGGGGCCGTAGTTATGCACGATCAAATCGTGAATACCCACCACACCGTCTTGCGACATAACAATGCGGCGAATATCCTCCACCAATTCGGGCGAAGGTGCTTCACCAAGCAAAGGCGAAATAGTTTCCCGCATGATGGAAAAGCCTGCCCATATAACAAACAATGCCACCGCTACACCGACATAACCATCCACCGGAATAGCGGTGATTTCGGTAAAAATTGCAGAAACCAAAACAACTGCCGTACAAATCACATCGTTACGACTATCAGTTGCTGCCGCAAACAATGCATGAGAATGAATACGTTTGCCAATATTGCGGTTAAAATATGCCATCCATAATTTAACTGCAATAGCTACTATCAAAATAACGTTTGTCAACCACGAAAATTCCGATACCGTGGGATGCAAGATTTTTTGGAATGCACTTCCCGCCAATTCAAAACCTGCTAACATAATTAAGGCAGCCACCGTAAGTGCAGATAAATATTCCACTCGTCCATGCCCAAAAGGGTGTTCTGCATCCGCAGGCGCACCCGATAACCGAAAACCGATTAACGTCACAATGGAAGAACCTGCATCAGATAAGTTATTAAATGCATCGGCAATAATCGCAACACTGCCGGACAAAAGCCCTGCTATCAGTTTGAACAAAAAGAGAACTACGTTAGCGGCAATACCAACGCCTCCTGCCAATTTGCCATAAGCGGTGCGCACTGCCGTGTCATTAACCATATCCGGTTTTTTAACAAACAGTTTAATCAACCGTTCAGTCAGCATGAAAATCCTCCTCGGGTACCATGTTTTTTCCCATCAGTTTGCTCACTGTTTCAAAAACAAAGCGGAAATACGAAACACCGTAATGGTGAAAAGAACGTTCTTTAATCATTTTCATCAATTGATCAGGAGTTACCCAACGCACTTGTGAAACCTCTTCCCGTTGCAATCGCATATCCGGCACTGCAACGTCTTTGCACACCAACCAAACATCGCAAAGCGAATTACGGCGCGTGATTCTGCCTACTTTTTGAAACGATTCCTTCGGCAAGGTGATACCCAATTCTTCTGACAGTTCGCGCCTTGCGGCAGTCAAACTATCTTCCCCCGCCACAGCAGAGCCGCTTGTTACCGCCCAAACGTTTGGCATCAGTTTACGGCGCGGTGAACGGCGTTGAATCAAAAAACGACCAACGGAGTTAGCAACCCAAATATGTACTACCAAATGATATTCGCCGGCATGCAACCGTTCGCCGCGGCGGATTGTACGGCAAAGCGGTTTGCCGTTACGGTCAAATAAGTCCCAATGTTCCGTTGCCGTCACCCCCTATTTCTAACACAAATAAAATATTATCTATTTATTTTAACCTTTTTTTGCGCAAAAGTAAACCTTTTTTTATTGACACGCTTTCACTCTTTGCGTACAATAAGATTTGGGGTGAATTGGTTTAATGGAAATGATACGTTTAGATTCCTTGGTTATGAAACAATTCGGCATATCTGCCGAAGAAGCAAACGGGCTGATTATGGCCGGTCGTATTTATATTGGACACGTTCCGGCAGACAAGCCGGGTGCTTCTGTCCGCGCCGATACCGTGCTGACGTTAACCGAAAAAGCAAAACAATATGCCAGTCGTTCCGGTTATAAACTAGCAAAAGCGTTGCAATGTTTTTCCCCCACTGTTCAGAATATGATTGTTTGTGACATTGGCGCCAGTAATGGCGGGTTTACCGATTGCTTGTTGCAAAACGGCGCCGCGCATGTTTTTTCCGTTGACGTTGCCTATGGTATTCTGGATTGGAAATTACGTAACGACGAACGCGTAACCGTGTTGGAACGAACCAACGCCCGTCGCTTGACCGCGGAACAACTCGGCACTGTTTGTGATATGGTCACTGCCGATGTATCGTTTATTTCGCTCTCTAAAATTTTCCCCGCCATGCGCCAAGTGCTAAAACCCGACGGCGTGTGCATTTGTCTTATCAAGTCGGATCG